>CAZCOV010000252.1:0-9826 GCA_964499975.1 uncultured Thermoanaerobaculia bacterium | reverse complement strand
CTGCCGCTTCGCGTGGGGACTGGCTGCGGTTGGGTTCGCACTCGTCTGGGTGGCTCAGCTGAGGGCGCAAGAGACTCCACCGGAAAGTCCGCCCACGGCCGAGATCTATCCCAGCGCCACAGCGGTCTTGTGGATTGCGGGCGAGCGTTCGAGCTTGCCTATTTCCCTCGCGCCAGAGGGCCCGCTGTTTGCGCTCCAGCCGCTGGCTGAGCGGCTCGGCCTCGAAGTGCGTCCGGTGGGCAGCAGTCTGAGCTTGAGTTTCGTGGGCAAGCGCTTCGTGGTCGGCCCGGACAGCGCGACCATGGTGACTTTTGACCTGGACGGCGGCGGTCGGCCGGTGGTGCAACCGCTGGCGCAAAAACCCGCTGAGGTGGCCGGGGATGTGCGCGTCCCGCTCGAGTTCCTCGAACGCGTGCTGGGACAAGAGCAAGGTTATGACCTGACCTGGCAAGGGGAAACGCGCGAACTCCGCTTGGTGCGCCGGGATTCCCACGAGCTTGTAGCCACGGTCACCCTGGTCCACCAGCACCGGATCAGCACGGTCGAAGTGCAGTTTTCGGCCAAACCGCGCTATCGCATCGAAAGCCGCGACCGCGGGATCCGCGTGCGGCTGATCGATGAGCGCTTGCGCTTGCCCGTACACCGCTCGCTGCCCAGCAGTCCCTTGGTCGAGGACGTGGTGGTCGATGCCGAGTCGATCGACCTGCGGCTTGCTCCGGGCGCGAGCGCTGCCGAACCGCGGCTCCTGCTCACACCTTCTGTGCGGCTGATTTTCGAGGTCTTTGAAGCCGCGAACCTGCCGAATTTCGAGAACCCGACGGCTCCAACGGTGGCTACGCCGACCAGCAGCTTGGGCATGATCGTCCTCGATCCGGGGCATGGGGGCGCTGAAACCGGTGCGATCGGCAGTCGCGGAACCGCGGAAAAGGACCTCAACTTGCTGCTCGCGCGCGCGCTCGAAGCCGCGCTCGAACGGCGTTTGGCGGTCAAAGTCGTGCTCACCCGTACCGATGACACGGACTTAGCGCTCGATGCCCGCACTGCGATCGCCAATCAGAACCAAGCAGGCTTGTTCATTTCCCTGCACTTCAACTCTTCTTTCGGGTCGACCGCGCATGGCACCGAGACCTATTTCCTGAGCCGGCAAGCGAGCGATCAACTGGCCGCAGCTGCCGCGGCGATCGAGAATCGTTCGTCGCCGGCCGCCAGTCCGGATCAGGATTTGCAGCTGATCCTCTGGGACTTGGCACAGTCTTACCACCTGAATGCCAGCCAGCGCTTTGCCAACTTGGTGCAAGAAGAGCTCAACTTGACCCTCGGCCTGCGCGATCGCGGGGTCAAGCAAGCGCCGTTTAAAGTCTTGATGGGCGCCAACATGCCTGCGGTTTTGGTCGAGCTCGGGTTCCTCAGCAACCCAGATGAGGAAGCGCGGCTGCAAGAAGCCAGCTACCGCGAAGGGCTGGTCGAAGCCCTGGTGCGCGCGGTGGTCCGCTTCCAGGCCGACCGCACCGCCGCTGCGCCGACGGAAGCTCCGCGCGGAGGCGGGCCATGAGAGCCCGGCTCGCGCCGATCGCCGGGTGGGCGTTGCTCGCGGTGGTCCTGCTGGCGGGTGTGCTCTTCTACCGCAAGCCTTGGCAGCGAACCGAGCGCGCGGTGAGTGAGGCCGGGCCTCAGGACCGCCCAGTCCCGGAGTTTGAGACCGTGAAAATCGGCGTCGAGTTGTACTTCCCGGGTGGCGATGACCAGCTTCATCCCGAAACGCACACCCTCGAGATCGCGGCAGATGCTCCGCCGGAAGAGAAAATCCGCACCCTGCTCCAAGCCCTCCTCGCAGGCCCGGAGAGCGACGCGCTGAGGGCTCCATTGCCGACCACCACGGCGGCGCGCAAGGTTTATTTGCCAGAAGACGGGATCGCGATCGTGGACCTCGTCTCGCCGGACGGAGCAGGTCCGCCGGCCATGGGCTCGCAGCAGGAGATTCTCATCGTCTACAGCCTGGTCAACTCGATCGTCTACAACTTCAGCGAGGTCCGGAGTGTGGTCTTGCTGTGGAATGGCAACCAGCCGCTCACTTTGGCCGGTCATCTCAGCTTGACTCGGCCGTTGACCGCGGATCCCGAACTCGTCGCGCGTTCGCAGTCCGCCCCGGCTGCCCCGTGAACGAACTTGCCGTGCTTGCGCAGGGGACTCGTGTCTGGGAGCTGCCCGCTGCACCCCCAGGGGAGCGGAGCGCCGTCTGGGCACATGGAGCTAGGTGGAATCGTGCAATTTACAGGAGATTGTTGGCTTGACCCAAGCTATGGGTGACGGCTTCGCAGCGAGCCTGGGGGTGCAGCGGGCAGCGGACCCCTGCGACCGTACCAACAATGGGCTGCCGATTGGGGTCTTTGATTCCGGGGTCGGAGGGCTGACCGTGGTCGCGGCGCTGATGCGCCACTTGCCGCAGGAGTCGATTCTCTACCTCGGCGACACCGCGCGCTTGCCCTATGGCACCAAATCGCCGCAAACCGTCCAGCGCTACACCCACCGGAATATCGATTTTCTCCTCCGCCGCGGAGTCAAGGCGGTGGTGGTGGCGTGCAACACGGCTTCGGCACTCGCGCCGGAGGTTTTTGACGCGGAACTACCGATTTGGGGGGTGGTCGAGCCAGGGGCGCGCACCGCGGCTGCGATCGGCACTGCCCGGGTCGGGATCATCGCCACCGAGTCCACCGTGCGCTCTGACGCTTATGGCCTGGCCCTGCGCCGCTTGCGCCCTGAACTCGAAGTGCTGAGCCAGCCCTGCCCGCTCTTCGTCCCTCTGGTCGAGGAAGGCTGGGGCGAGGATCCGATCGCCGAGCAAATCGCCCGGCGCTACCTCGAACCCCTGCTCACTGCCCACATCGACACCCTGGTCTTGGGCTGCACTCACTACCCCCTGCTCGTCCCGATCCTGCGCCAGATTCTGGGCGAATCCGTGCAACTGGTCGACTCCGGAGAAGCGGTTTCCCAGCAAGTGGCCACCGAACTCCACCAGCTGGGACTGGCCGCAAGCCACGGGACGCCACACTACCGACTCTGCGTCACCGACGCCAGCGAACGCTTCCAGCGCATCGCCCGCGACTTGCTCGTCCACGCCTTGCCGGTTGCACCTGAGCTCACCTTGGAATGGGTCGAGCTCTGATAGGCTGGCACCATGAGCCGCAGCCCCCAACCCCCCGCGCCACCCGACAACCGCCCGGTCCGCCGACCGCACGGCCGGGCCGCCGATGCGCTGCGCCCACTGGTCTTGACCGCTGGGGTCATGAAGTTCGCTGAAGGTTCTGCTCGCATCGAGCTCGGCGATACCCAAGTCCTGGTCGCCGCGTCGGTCGAAGCGCAAGTGCCGCGTTTTCTCGAAGGCAGCGGCCAGGGTTGGATCACGGCCGAGTACGCGATGCTGCCGCGCGCGACGCCAACGCGCTCCCCGCGCGAAGTCAACCGCGGACGTCCCGGCGGTCGCACCCATGAGATCCAGCGCCTGATCGGCCGCAGCTTGCGCGCTGCGGTCGACTGGAAAGCGCTGGGCGAGCGCACCATCACCCTCGACTGCGACGTCCTGCAAGCCGACGGCGGCACCCGCACCGCAGCCATCACCGCAGCCTACGTCGCCTTGGTCCAAGCCCTGGCCCGGGCTTTCCTCGCTGGCGACCTGCCGCGCTGGCCGCTTCTCCGGCAAGTGGCTGCGGTGTCCGCGGGTACCCTCGACGGCGTCCCCTTGCTCGACCTCGAATACTGCGAAGACTCCGCCGCCGAAGTCGACATGAACGTGGTCGCAACCGCTGCCGGCGAGCTGATCGAAGTGCAGGGCACCGGCGAGAAACGCAGCTTCAGTCGGGCAGAAATGGATCGCCTGCTCGATTTGGCGCTCGCTGGGATCGGGCAACTCAACCGTGCCCAAGACCAAGTCCTGGCGCCACTCCTCGCCGAGGTCCAGGCGCTTTTGCGTCAGGGCCGCCGCCATACCCCGCCGCGCAGCGAAAAAACCCTCTGGGATCCGCCAGATTAGCTCGCGCTCGGCTCAATCGCCTTGGAGGCGTCCATGGCAGCGCAAGAACTCGCGGCGCAGATTGCCGCCTTTGTGGCCGACCCGAACTGCGGCAGCTGGCCTGAGCTGGTGCGCGCCGCGTTTGCGCTGCAGGGGCAAAACATCGCGCCTTACCAGCGGATCTGCGCCGCCCGCGGCCTCGTGCCCGGACAGCTGGACGATTTTCGTGCGGTCCCGCTGGTGCCGGTCTTGGCCTTCAAGACGCTCGAACTCGCGGTGGCGCCTGCGCGCGAAGTGTTCCGCAGCAGCGGGACCACCGGCAGTCAGCGCAGCGTCCACTACCATCCTTTTCCCGAGCTCTATCGGCAAGTGATCAACACTACCTTTCCCCGCTTCTGCTGGCCCCAGCCCGGCCTTGAGGCCACCGCGCGGATTCCGCTGCTCTCACTCGTCCCCAGCCGCCAAGACCTGCCCGATTCGAGCCTGGGCTTCATGTTCGACCACATCCTCGCTCGTTTCGGCAACCCCGACTGCACCGTGGCGAGTGGTCCTGGGGGCTTAGAGGTCGAGTTCGCCAATGCCTGGTGCGCGCGTCGCTTAGAAGACGGTCAAGCCGGGGTGATCTTGACCACCGCCTTTGCCTTGCTCGCCTGGCTCGAAGCGCTGGCCCCCAAAGGTCAACATCTGGCCCTGCCCAGGGGCACCGTGGTGTTGGAAACCGGTGGTTTCAAAGGGCGGAGCCGCGAGATCAGCCGCGCGGAACTTCTGACCCTGATCCAAGCGCGGTTGGGCATCCCTCCCGAGCGGGTGGTGCGCGAGTACGGCATGACCGAACTCACCGGCCATTTCTACACCCAGGTGCTCCACGGCGGCGACCCTGACGTTTTCGTCGTGCCGCACTTCCTGCGCGTGCGCGTGCTCGATCCCGAAAGCCTGGAAGAAGTGCCGATGGGTCAGCCGGGCGTGGTCGCGATTTTCGACCTCAGCAACCTGGGCTCAGCCCTCCACCTGCTGACCGAGGACTGGGGCGTTGCCGATCCCGCTGGCTTCCGTTTGCTCGGCCGTGCCCCAACCGCTGAGCTGCGCGGCTGTTCGCTCTTGGCTGACGATTGGCTGGCCAGGGCTGGTCACGCTTTGAACAAGGGCTGGTAACTTTCCCGATGAACATAGGCCATGAAGGCGGTGGCCAGTACCAGGAGGGCCGCTAGCGGCAGCCCTTTCGGTTCGAGAAAGGCATGTATCAGGATGATGTTCACGACGATGGGGGCGATCAGGACCGTGGCCAAAGCAACAAAGCGACCGGACAGGAAGGCCAGACCGCACAGCAGCTCGATCACCTTCACGGTCGGGAAGAGGTAGACAGAAGCTTCCAGACCTGCCGAAAAAGTCTTCATGGCACCTTCGGGCGGAGGGGGTGTGATGAGCTTGAAGAAATAGGTGATGGATGCAAAAAGAAACATCAGACCCATCAGGGTACGCACGATGATGGTCGCAATTCTCATTCGCTGATCTCCTCATGTAGTTATCGCTATTCCCAGCTCGGGGGCGGATGTAACTCGTTCGATCCGGAGCATTCTATGCTTTCGACGTCATCGCCCGTTGGCCAATCGAGAGTGTCGAGCTATACTGGATAGTGCCATGAGGAACGCGAGGGAAAACTCCATGGAAAAGCCAGGCACCACAGATCCTTATGATTGGCGACTGCGCGACGAGGCGCTTTACAGCCCGGAAGACAGGCCAACCTCCCGGCAGGAACCGGATCCAGCCCAGCGCGCTTTTGTCCCCGACCCGCTCTACTTTTTCCCGGAACAGCCGGTCAGCGAAGCGCGGGCTCGCTGGATCTTGCAGCAGGGATCCAGCGAGGAAAAAGCCTGGGTGATCTCCCACCTCTTGTGCTATGCCCAATGGAACGACATCTGGACTTACGTGTCCCGCAGCGAGGTGCGCGAGACCTTCTCCCAGCTCGAACTACCACCCCGACTGCGTGCGGCTTGGGCGCGCCTGCTCAAACTGCCCCCGGCGAATCACCCGTAATCCCCAGACCGCGCAGCTCGGCCGCCGTGACCCACAGCTCGCCGAGCGCTCGCAAGTACGCTTCTTGTAATTGAAACCAGGTCCGCTGGGCGATCAGGACTTGCGGGTAAGCTGCCATCATCGCCTGATAGCGCTCAAGGTAAAGCCGATAGGCCTCTTCCGCGGCAGCCAACATGCCGTCGCGGAAGCTCGCAACCTCAGCTGCGGCAGCGGCATGCGCAGCCCAGGCGGTGGTCCGTTCAGCGGTCAACTGGAGCTGCAACTCGGCCAGTTCTTGTTCACGGCTCCGGAGGTCGGCCGCGGCCGCGGTCCGCTCACCTTGCTTGCGATCGAAGAGCGGCAAGCGCACTCCGAGCTCCAGCGTCGCTTCTTTCCCGAGGTGGCGTCCTCCGGGCACGATCTCTTCACGATTCTCGAAGAGTCCTCCCGCGAGCTCTAGGTCAGGGGCTGCCTCGGCCTCCCAGCGGCGGATCTCGGCCTGGGCGCGGGCGATCCGGGCTTGTGCTGCCCGCAGGCGCGGGTGGTCCGCGCGAGCAGCACTCGGCGGGCCGGAAAAACGCGGCAGGTCAGCTTCGAGGTCAACGGCCAGCGATCTCCGCGCGGTATCGCCGACCGCGCTATCGTCGACCGCGGCATCGCCGACCGCGGCATCGCCGACCGCGGCATCGCCGACCGCGGCATCGCCGACCGCAGTTTGCAGCTCAGTCCAGAGCGCGGTGAGTTCGTGCTGCGCTTTTTCCTGTTCGAGCTTGGCCAGGCGGGCCTCGATTTGCGCGGCGAGCAAGTCCGGACGGTCGGCTGCCCCAGTGTTGACCAGCTGGACGCTGACGCGAACCGCTTCTGCGGCCAGCTGGGCTAGGCGGGTGAGGACCGCGAGACGTTGCTGCGCTGCTGCGGTGCGGTAAAAGCGCGAACGCACCTCGGTCAGAAGTGCCAGCTGAGTGGCCTCGGCCTCGGCTTGCGCTATGGCCAACTCGTGCTGCACGACGTCGCGCCGCCTGCGCAGTTTGCCCCCGAGGAGCAGGTCCTGGCTGAAGAAGAAACCATACCGTCCCTCGGGATCACCGTCGAGCCGGCGTTCGTCGATGGCATAGCCGAGCAGTGGGTTGGGCCAGCGGCGAGCCTGGTCCAGCCGTCCGACGATCGCCGCCTGGAGAGCTGCGGCCCGGCGGATCGCGGGATGGTGGGCCAGCGCTCGCGCTTCGAGTTCGGCTAGGGTCCACCCCGGAGCTGGCGCAACCGGGTCCGCAACCGCTGCTGGCGGTGATGGATGGTGATGTTCCGCGGGCGGCGTGGGCGGCGCAGGATCTGCTGCGGCTGGCGGGGCGGGTTGGTGATGGTGGTGCGGTGGGGACTGCGCTGCCAGGGGCAAGCAACCCATGGCCGCCAATCCGAGGACAACAACCCAACGCGGATTCATGGTGCCACCTCTTCAGCCGTCAAGCTCGGGTGGACCGCCCGGCGTCGGGCCGCAGTTTTGAGCGCCTGGATGTGGTCGTACATCTCCGGCGTGAGCACCCGGATCAGGGTCATCATTCCCATCATCGCGCCGGTCCAAGTGGGGCGTAAACCGTAAGTTTCGGGCTTTTCGACCTCGCGGTCCATGACCATGAACATGTCTTGGGGGTAACCCGGAACGCTGCGCGCATTGGGCCGCGGGGAATGAAACGACATGCGGTGTCCGTCCGCGCCCCCATGCGCGCCGTGTCCCCCATGCCCGCTGGGCTCACCGTGCGGATCGGGTCCGTCATTTCCCGGCGCGATGAGCCCGCCGTTGACCACTGCCTGCTCGGCATCGCCCGTGCCCAGGGTCCGGCCGAGGCTGGGACCAAGGTCTGAGTCGGTAGCATGGGCACCGTGGAACATCCCCATGCCCTCTTCCATGCCATGGCCAGTCTCTATCCCCGAACCCAGGTCCGAGAGGGGGCCGACCAGCGAAGCCATGTGGTTCATCATGTGATGCGGCAAGTGGCAGTGGAGCATCCAGTCACCCAGGAACTTGGCTTCGAACTCGACATCTCGGGCCTGGGCGACGCCCACGATCTCGGTATTGCCCGGACGCCAAGCCGAGCGCGGGATACGGCCACCTTCGGTTCCCGTGACCCACCAGGTATTGCCGTGGAGATGCATGGGGTGGTGGTCCATACCCAAGTTGATGAAGCGGATCCGCACCCGTTCGCCTTGGCGGACCAGCATCGGGGTGGTGGCAGGGCCGGAACGGCCGTTGAGGGTCAGCCAGTTAAATTCCATGGCGAGGGTGTTGGGCGTCTGGTTGTTGGGCAAAATCGCCCACTCTTGCAACGCGATCGCGAAATCGCGGTGGCAGTGGGGGAGATGAGCCCGCCGCGGGTGGATGATGAAGAAACCGAGCATTCCCATCATTTCCTGCATGGGGAAATGCGAATGATAAAAAAACGTCCCGTGCTGGTGGACGGTGAATTCATAGACCTGACGTCCGCCCGGGGCGATGGGATCCCCCCCCAGGCCGGGCACGCCGTCTTGCTCCATCGACACCTCGAGTCCATGCCAGTGGATCGCGGTCTCCTCCGGCAAGTGATTGTCGACGATGAAGCGGAGGCGGTCGCCTTCGACCACTTCGATCGTCGGTCCAGGGCAAGAGCCGTTGAAAGACCAGGTGTTGAAAGGCGCGCGCCAGGGCACGAACTGCCGCTCGACCAACTCGCAGCGCAGGGCAAACTCTTTGACCCCGTCGACGAGACGCCAGGGCAGCCTGGGCACGTCGGGTGTCTCGACCGGCACATAGGGAACTGGGCCGGGATCAAAAGCAAAATCCGGGTCAAGGGAGGGCTCGTGCGCCGCGGAAGGCGCTTGCGCGGCCAGGGTGTGCGCCGTGGGAATCGCCGCAGCAGCGAGCAGGCCGCGACGCAATAAAGACCTTCGACTGAGAAACATCTGCGTTCTCTCCTTGAGAAGTCAGTGAGCGTTCAGATTCTGGCGACTCAACCCATGTCCACGGACCCGCGGGGGCACGGTCGGATCCGAGGCGACCCCCAAGGCGATGGGGCCGGCAGACACACTGCTCCTGGCGGAGGATCAAATCAACAAGGCTCGAAACAGGGTGTAGAGGCCAAGGTCACAGCTCGGCGGCCGGAAAGAGGGGGTAGTGACGTGCGCGTGGTTTTCCGTGGATGTGGCATAGAGCGGCGTGCGCGCCACAGGCAAGCTGGTAAACTGGTTGGGTGTGGAGGCTGCCAGATTTGCCGGGGGCTTGGCTGGCTGCAGCTCACAGCAGGGCATGGGCTGGGAAAATGCCGTCCGCGCCGCGTGGCAGGGCAGCGCCCGGCTCGCCTGCATCAGCGGACAAGGAGCTGCAGTTGAACAGAGGAAGTCCTGCCCGGGCACGATCGACCCGACAACCAGCAGCAAGGCGAGCCAGGGTCCCAAGTCTGTGAAGCGGCGCATAGCTTGATTTTACTCTACTTTCCTTACCGCGAAAATGGCCGTTGTGGCAGCATCGCGTGGTCGTGGTTATCTAGCCGCGGTGGATGCGCCGTCGAGCTGGCTTTGCTCCGTCGAGCGCCCTCCTGTTGGGCCTTGCGAAGCCGCGCCAGGCGCGGGTTAGCCGGGGCCAGGCGCCGGTGCGCTATGATGCGCTCATGTGGCCTGTTTTCGCCGATCCCAAGACCGACTTCGTCTTCAAGCGGATTTTCGGCACCGAGCCGAACAAGCATTTGCTCATCGAGCTACTGAATGCCCTGCTCGAACTGGCGGGTGATCAGCGTATCGAGGACATCACCTATCTCAGCCCTGAACAGAAGATTCCGG
>CAZCOV010000251.1:0-9844 GCA_964499975.1 uncultured Thermoanaerobaculia bacterium | reverse complement strand
AGTAACTCCCTGTATTACCGCCCGATTAACTCCCCAAAAACGGTGCGCACGGTGTCACGATCTGATGCGAGCGGCTCATTTACGTCGGCGCCACCCTTTGCTAGCTTCCCTACGCGATGGGAACGGTCGATAATTTGATCAACGAAGGCCAGTTCGAGGAACCTCTGACCGAGTTGCGACGGCAGATCACCGAGCTCGAAAGCTATCCCGGCGGCAAGGAGAGCGAGCTCGAACGTCTGCGCAGCATGTGGTACAAGCTGGCGCGCGAGATCTATGGCCAGCTTTCGCCTTGGCAAAAGACCCTGGTCGCCCGCCACTTCGACCGTCCATATACTCTCGACTACATCGATGCGTTGATGGAGGATTGGGTCGAGCTGCATGGCGACCGTGCAGTGGGTGACGATCCTGCCATCGTCACCGGTTTTGCCAACTTCCGCGGATATTCCGTGGCGGTGGTCGGCCACCAGAAGGGACGCGGGACCAGAGAGCGGATTTATCGCAACTTCGGACAACCGCGGCCGGAAGGTTACCGCAAGGCCCTGCGTATCATGCGGTTGGCCGAACGCTTCGATCGCCCGATCTTGAGTTTCATCGACACTCCGGGCGCCTACCCTGGCATTGGGGCTGAACAGCGCGGCCAGGCCGAAGCGATCGCACGCAACCTGATCGAGATGGCGGATTTGCGGGTTCCGCTGATCGTGGTGATCACCGGTGAAGGCGGGAGCGGCGGCGCGCTGGCTTTGGGGATGGGCAACCGGGTCTACATGCTGGAACATGCTGTCTACTCGGTGATTTCCCCCGAAGGCTGCGCTGCCATCTTGTGGAAGGACCAAGACCGCAAGGTCGACGCTGCCAGCGCTTTGCGCTTGACCGCCCAGGATTGCCTCAAGCTGGGGGTGATCGAAGGCATCATCCCCGAACCCGTGGGCGGCGCCCATGCCAACCCGCGCGCTACCTTTGAAAAAGTCGGGGTCGTGGTGGAACGCACGCTTGACGAGCTGGCGGAGATGACGGCTGAAGAGGTGGTGGCACAAAGACTGCTCAAATTTCGCGCGCTCGGCGCCCACGAAGTAGGTGGCCGCGAGTGAGCGCAGAGTGCTTGACCGCAATGCCGTGCCCAAGGTGACTGCTGCGACCCAGTGGTCGCGCGCCACGGTCCCGCCTGCAGCCGCTGTGCTGACTCAGGCGGGCTATCCTGAATGGCTGGCCAACTTGCTCGCTCGCCGCGGCGTCCGTGACCGCACCGAGGCGGTTGCTTTTTTCCAACCCGACTTGCGGCAACTGCACGATCCCTACTTGCTGGCGGGCCTAAAGCCCGCAGTCGAACGTTTGATCAAGGCGCAGAAGGCCCGCGAGAGCATTGCGCTGATCGGCGATTACGATGTCGACGGAGTGGCGGGTGCCGCGCTCTTGACCGCGGTGTTTCGCGCTTGTGGCTTGACGGTTCAGCCGATTTTGCCCCACCGCTTGCGCGAAGGCTATGGCCTGCAGCCTTTGCACGTGGAGCGGGCGCACGCCGCGGGTTGCCGGGTGGTCGTGACCGTCGATTGCGGCGCCACGTCACATGCGGCGGCCGAAGCGGCCCAGGCCGCGGGTTTGGACCTGATCGTGGTCGATCATCACTTGCCGGGCGAACGCCCTTTGCCGGCGAGTGTGGTGCAGATCAACCCGCGCCAGGAGATCTGCCACTACCCCTTTGTTGACCTGTGTGGCGCGGGGCTCGCTTTCAAGCTGGCCACGGCGCTTGCGGCTGCCTGTGAACGTGCGGTCGATCTCCGCGCCCTGGCCCGCATCGCTTGCTTGGGCACGATTGCGGACCTGGTCCCCCTGCAAGGGGAGAATCGGGTGATCGCTGCCGTCGGTTTGCGCGAGCTGGCCAACACCCGCTCCCCCGGACTCCAGGCGCTGATCCACAGTGCTGGCCTCAAGCCACCGTTCTCCGCCGCGGACGTCGGCTTCCGCCTCGGCCCCCGCCTCAACGCTCCTGGCCGTCTGGCTTCGGCGGAGCAAGCGCTCGAACTGTTGCTGTCACGCGACCGCGACCACGCACGCGAGTTGGCGGGGGAACTCGACCGCTGCAATCAAAAGCGGCAGGAATGCGAGCAGCGAGTGGTGGCAGAAGCACGCGAGCAATTCCTGGCGCATCCTGACCTGCCGGCTTTTCTCGTGGCTTGGAGTGAGCACTGGCACGTCGGTGTGGTGGGCATTGCCGCAGGACGTCTGGCCAAGGAGTTTCATCGTCCGGTCTTGCTCCTGGCTGCCCAAAATGGCCTCGCCACCGGTTCTGGGCGCAGCATTGCCGGGATCCACCTGCACCAGTTCCTGCACGGCTTTCGTCAGGACTTGCTGCGTTTTGGCGGGCACGCGCAAGCGGTTGGGCTCACGGTCAGCAGCACTCGCTTGGAGCAGCTGCGCGCGCAGTGGGAAGCCGCGGCCGCTGGCTGGCAAGACCTTCTCGCAGTGCGCTGCTTCGAGTACGAACTGGAACTCAGTCCGCGCGAAATGACCGTGGACATCGTCACCCAGCTCCAGCAGCTCGAACCACACGGCCCCGCCAATCCTGCGCCGCTCATTCGGGTGCGCGGTCCGCTGCGCTTGGTGGGTTCGCCGCGAATCTTTGGGCGGGGACATTTGAGCGCCACTGCAGCAGGCCCAGCTGGCGATAGGATACGCTTGTTGGGTTGGGGCTGGGGCGAACGCACGCCAGCCCTGCAAGGGACCTTTGAAGCCTTGGGGCAAGCCGAGCTAGATCGCTACACGGGCAGCACCGTGCTGCGACTCGTCGATTGTCGGCCAAGTGAGTCCCCCAACGCCTCAGAGGATGCAAGTGCGAGCTGAAACCGAACCCGAGGTACAAGATCGAGGTACAAGATATTGAAGCTGGCTGCAAGTCGACAGGGCAAACCACAAGCGACTGCGCCATGGTGAGAGCGCCATGGTGAGAGAACGTGCGCGCAGTCCGTTCGTTTGGGTGCGGCGGTTGCTCTTGCTGCTCGGCTTGCTCGGGGTGGCCACGTTAGGGGTGATGCTGGGGGCCTATCGCTTTGCCAAGCCCGAAGATCCGACCTCCCGGCGTCCTCGCCAGAATCTGGCCGATGCCAACACCATCGAAAGCGGCGAAGGTCTGGACCACACCCAGACCAGCGAAGGCCATCCGGTTTTTCGCATCCGGGCTGAGAAGAGTCGGCAGCAGCGCGACAACACCGCTTACCTCGAAGGCGTCCTGCTCGACATTTTCCGTCCGGACGGCGGCGTCTATGCCATCCGCAGTGACACCGCGGTCTTCAACCAACCAGCGGGTAAGGCCAAGCTGGCGGGCAATGTGGTGCTCAAAGGCTGGGGAGACCTCGAAGTCTTGACCCGGGACCTCGAACTGGAACAAAACGGCCAGCTCTTGACCAGCACCGGCGAAGTCGAGTTCCGCTACCCGCCGTACCTCCGCGGGCGCGCTTCCAGCTTGCAAGTCGATCGTCCGCAAGAACTGATTGTGCTCTCGGGAGGCGTGCATTTGCACAGCGTTCCGGGTGCGCCTAACGACATCCGGCTGGACTGCGAACGCTTGGCTTACCGACGGCCCGAAGGGATCGTGCGCGCTCTGGATGACGTGGTGCTGCAAGCGGGCGACCACGAGGTCCGCGGACGGGCACTCACCGTATTTCTGCAGGAAGATCAGCGCACGGTCAAATCTTTTCGCGCCCGTTGGGACGTGAGCGGCTCCCTCGCCCAGGTCGATGCCGCAGGCTTTGAAAGCCGAGTCACTTATCGTGCTGAACACCTCGAAGTCGAAACCGATCCTACGGGTGCGACCGTGCAAACCATCCGCTTGGAAAGCGACGGCGGCGATGACTCGGTTTTTCGCGGTGTGGTTCCTGCGGATTCTGGTCATCTAGGCCCGGCCGCTCGTGGCCCGGCAGAGCTGCAAGTCAGCGACCCGAGCGGCCTCGTCCGTTATTTGAGCGGGCGGACTTTGATCGCTTATTTGCAAGCCGGGCAACTGGTCCAAGTGGAAGGCAACGGTAATCCTGCCATAGGTTTACCCCTGGTACTGCGCGAAGAACTGGCGCTTAATCCCCCCTTCTTGCTGCGCCAGGCTTGCGCTGGACGCGGTACCGCGCGATTTCTCGCTAACGGTGACCTGGCGCGAGTCGATTTGCAAGAGGGTGTCGAGATCAAAGATCAGGAGACCATGATCACGGGCAGCAGCCAGGCCGTGCTCGACTTCGCGAGTGAGGAGCTTAGAGCGGAGGGGCCAGCCGTCGAACTGTTCAATGAGCGGGGGCAGGTGGTCGCTCCGCGCTTCTCCTATTCGCTCAAGAACGGACGCATTCGCGCGGAAGGCGGCGTGCGCACCACCGTGGCTCCGACCTCGGTCGCCCTGCTCGACGAGACCCCGCTGGCCCAGGGAACCGGGCCGGTGCGCATCGAATCGAACGTGGCGCTGTGGACCTTGGATCCCCCTAGCTCTTCGTTTCGCGGTAAAGTCCGCGCCTGGCGCGGGCAGAATCTGCTCCTCGCCGACCAGCTGCGCGGCAACGAGACCGCGCGGACCATGGCGGCGAGCGGTGCGGTCAAGACCGTGTGGTTCTCCCCGCCCCCAAGCGCCCCCGCAGGCGCGGTCAAAGTGGATGACCCCGGCCAGCCGATCGAGGTAACATCCCAACAACTCACCTACCGCCGGGCGGAAAACCGGCTGCTCTACGAAGGTGAGGTGCAGGTGGTCCAGGGGCAGCGCACCTTAGCCTGCCAGAAGCTGACCGTGACCCTGGCTCCTGGCGGGGGGGCCGCCGAGCGCATGACCTGTCAAGACAAGGTGCGGCTGGTTGACCCGCAGGGACGACGGCAGGTTTTGGGTGACACCGCGATTTACCAGCTAGCGGAGGACCATGTTGAGATTTTCGGGAAGCCGGTACAATTGCTCGATGCGGATGACAACAAACTCGAAGGCCGCTACCTGCTCTATGACGTGGCTGCTGGGACGGTCCAGCTCAAGAGCCAAGCCCCAGCTGGGAAGATTCGACCGTGACTCCCAAACCTGCTACCGAAGTTTGTGGTCCTCGCGCGCTTGGCCCGATGGCAAGGGCGGTTGGACGCTTCCAGGACCGGCGCGATGAGCCAAATTTCGCTGGCGACCCATCAGCTGCGCAAAGTCTACCGCGGCAGAGCTGTGGTCAATCAGGTCTCGATTACCGTCGGACAAGGCGAGATCGTCGGCCTGCTCGGCCCCAACGGCGCGGGCAAGACCACCACTTTCTACATGGTCGTGGGGCTGACTCCGCCCGACCGCGGGGCCGTCACTTTGGGCGAGGTCGACATCACCGCCCTGCCGATGTACTTGCGCGCTCAGCGGGGAATCAGCTACTTGCCGCAAGAAGCCTCGATTTTTCGCAAGATGACGGTCGAGGGCAACTTGCGCGCGATTTTCGAAACCCTCGACATGCCGCGGGCCGAGCAAGCGCGGCGAACCGAGATCTTGCTTCATGAGTTTGGCCTGCTCGAAGTGCGGCGGAGCCCGGGCTATGCGCTGTCCGGGGGCGAGCGACGGCGGGTCGAGATTGCGCGGGCGCTGGCGATCGACCCGCTGTTCATCCTGCTCGATGAGCCCTTCGCGGGCATCGATCCGATCGCAGTGCTCGACATTCAAATGATCGTCCGGCGGCTCAAGGAAATGGGAATTGGCGTCTTGATCACCGATCACAACGTGCGGGAAACTCTCAAAATCACGGACCGCGCCTACATCATCAACAACGGTGAGATCTTGCGCGCGGGGTCGCCGGCTGAACTTTCCACCGATTCTCAGGTGAGAAAGATCTATCTCGGAGAAGAGTTCAGTTTGTAACACGATGTCTTCACCATAGCACCCATGAGGCAACGTTTTTAGGCGAATTTAGGCGAAGTGGACAGGGCAGTCAGGGTATGGCGTTAGAGCAAAAACTCTCTCTCAAGCTCGCCCAGAAGCTGGTGATGACACCATCTTTGCAGCAGGCGATCAAGCTGCTGCAAATGACGCGGCTCGAGCTCGACGGAGTGCTCAACCAAGAGCTCGAGGAGAACCCGGTCCTCGAGGAAGGTGAGATCACCGACAGCGATGACGACGAACCTTCCTCGATCGATGAACCTTTGGTGGCCGACACCCCCGCCAACGAGACCACCGAGGCGCTGAGTGAAATTGATCTCGATGCTTTTTTCGGCGATGATGCCGACACCTGGGAGAATTCCGGGACCTCGTCTCTCAACGAGGAACGCGAAGGGCCGCCACTCGAAAATCGGCTCAGCCGCGAACCCGATCTCTACGACCACCTGCTGTGGCAGCTGCGGATGGCCGACATGTCCGAGGAGCTGCGTGAGGTCGCCGAACTGGTGATCGGTAACCTTTCTCCGGATGGCTTCTTGATGGCATCGATCGAAGAAATCCAAGCCATGGGAGCGGGGCCAACCTTGCCTGTGGGTGGGGTGGTGTCCGCGAACGCAGCAGCGCCCGAGTTATCAGCGGCCGCCGCTGCCGAAGACCCCGCGAGCGGGGAGTTCGCTGCCGCGGGGGACGAAGCTTTCGCCCTCGACCTCGCTGACCCGGCAGACCCAGCTCCTGCTGGTCTAGCGCCAGCCGCGGCTCCGCCGAGCGGCTACCCGCGCGTCTTGGTCGAACAAGCCTTGGCCTTGGTGCGCAGCTTCGATCCGCCGGGAGTGGCCTGCAGCAACCTGCAAGAGTGCCTGCTCTGGCAACTGCGCGCCAAGGGCGAAACGGAAGATTCCTTGGCCTGTCGCACCGTGAGCGAAACCTGGGATCTCTTCACCCGCCGCAAGTTCGATGCGATCGCGCGCCGCTTCGGCGTCACTTTGCAAGACTTCGAAGCCACCGTCGACTTGATCCGCGGACTCGAGACCCGCCCGGGACGACAATTCACTTCCGATCCCCCGCACTATGTCGAACCCGACGTTTTCGTGATCAAAGTCGGGGACAACTATGTCATCCAGCTCAACGACGATGGGCTGCCCCGGCTGAGGGTCAGCGGCGCTTACCGCAAAATGCTCCAGGCCATGCGGCGCGACGATCGGCAAGTGGATGCCCAGCAGTACATCAAAGAGAAGATGCGGTCCGCGGTGTGGCTGATCAAAAGCCTCGACCAGCGACAGCGGACGATTTACAAAGTCGCCGCATCGATCGTGCGCCAGCAGCGCGACTTTCTCGATCAAGGGATCGAGCGCTTGCGTCCGATGGTGTTGCGCGACGTTGCCGATGACATCGACATGCATGAATCGACGGTCAGTCGGGTGGTGTCCAACAAATATATCCACACGCCACGCGGCTTGTTTCCGATGAAATTTTTCTTCCACAGCGCGATTGATCGCGAATATGGCGGGGACATTTCTTCATTGTCGGTGAAACAAAAAATCCAACATTTTGTCCAAGAGGAGGATCCCAAACGGCCACTGTCGGATAGTGAATTGATGCGGATTCTCAAGCGCGAGGGGATTCAAATCGCGCGGCGAACCGTCGCCAAATACCGCGATGAGTTGGGAATCCCATCTTCGAATGAACGGAAGCAGATTTTTTAAGGGGCGGCTTTTCGGCTCAAGCTGACAGATTGACACGATAGGGAGAGTTCATGAAAGTCGACTACACTTGCAGGCACTATCATTTGGATGATCGGACCAAAGAATACACGGAAAGTAAATTGGCAAAACTGGTCAAATTCTTGGAAGAGCCGATCGACGTGCGGGTGATTTTCGAAGTCGAAAAACACAATCATAAGAAAAATGGCCACAAAGCTGAGGTCCATGTTGCCCACCGCCATGGCGTCTTGACTGCTGAGGATGAAGCGCAAGAGGTCCTCGACGCGATCCACCAGGCGGTAGGAAAGCTGGAGAAGCAAGCTCGTCGCTCCCACCAGAAGCACACCGACAAGAAGCGCCGTGCTGGCCGCAACAATGGCGATCTGCGGCACTGGCCGCTCGACGTCTTGGAAGCGGGCAGCGTGCAGCCCGGCGAGCAACCGCGGGTGGTCAAACAGACCTTGCTGCCGATCAAACCGATGACGGTGGACGAAGCCGCGATTCAACTCGAAACCTCCAAGAACGAGTTCTTCGTGTTTCTCGATTCGGTGACTGACCGCGTGAGCGTGCTCTACAAAAGACGGGACAGCAACTATGGTTTGATCGCCCCCGAGTGATGAGGGGCTCCAGGGCTGAGCGAGCATGGCTGGAACCGTGGGCGACGGCTTGAGAGCAAGTCTGGGACCGCCGGTTGTGCGCGCGAGGCAGCGGCCGAAGTTGAGGAAGATGAAGCGTGGAAACCCCGGATGGACCGCACGTGCGGGTTGCGGAGTTGCTCGGCAATGAACTAGCCGACTTGCACCTCAAAGTCCTGAGCGGCGAGACCCAGCTGCGCAACCCGATCACCCATCCGCGGGTGCAAAAGCCCGGCCTGGCTTTTGCGGGCTACTACGATTACATCAAGCCCGGCCGCGTGCAGATCATTGGCGAGAGTGAGACCGAGTATCTGAAAACCGTAGACCCCGCCACCCGGCAGGATCGCTTCGCCCAGATCGTCGCCCTGCCTATCCCGGTTTTCGTCGTCACCAAGGGCCTCAAGCCGCTGCCCGACTTCTACGAAGTGTGTCGCCAGCGGGGAATGCCGTTGCTCGGCTCGCCAGCGCTGTCGTCGACGATCATCAAGCGGATCAGCTACTTTCTCGAAGACCACCTGGTTCCGGTCACCCACCTCCACGCCGTGTTGGTCAGCGTCCATGGGTTGGGCGTCTTGCTGATGGGCAAAAGCGGGATCGGCAAGAGCGAGTCTGCGCTCGACCTGGTGACCCGTGGCCACAGCCTGGTAGCCGACGACCGGGTCGCGATCCGGCGCTATCCGAACGGCGAGCTGATCGGTTATTGCGAGGAGGCGGGCAAGCATTTGATGGAGCTGCGCGGCTTGGGGATCATCAACGTCAAGGATCTTTTCGGGCTGGCCGCGGTACGCGACCGCAAGAGCATTGATCTGGTGGTCGAACTCGAGCCGTGGCAGGAAGGGACGCCTTACGACCGTCTCGGGCTTGAAGAGAGCACGTACCGGATCCTCGATCAGCCAGTGCCCTATATCCGCATGCCGGTGGCGATGGGGCGCAGTATTTCGATTTTGGTCGAAATCGCCGCGCGCAACCACGTGCTCAAGCTCCAAGGGCACGACTCAGCCCAGGATTTTGTGCGCCGGCTCGAGCTCGAGCTGGAGCGCAATCAGCGCAGCTAAGAGGCCACGGTGATCCCCGCCACCGCCACCTTGAGCTGTCCGCGCTTGATCTTGATCACCGGGCTTTCGGGTTCCGGCAAGAGCACTGCGACCCATGCGCTCGAAGACCTGGGTTATTACTGCATCGACAACTTGCCGTTACCCTTGCTCAAGCTCTTTCTTGCGGACCCCATCGCGCAAATCGGGGGTGAGCGCAACCGCATGGCGCTGGTCGCGGACGTGCGGGCGCCGGGTTTTGCCAGCGCGATCCCGGAAATCTTGGGGCAAATCGACCGTCGACGCTACGAGTTCATCCTGCTTTTTCTCGAAGCCAGTGAAGAGTCCCTGGTCCGCCGTTTTTCCGCAACGCGCCGTCCTCACCCGCTGGCGACCGGCGGCCGCCCTCTGCTCGACGGGATCCGGCAAGAGCGCGAACTGCTCGCCGACCTCCGCGGTGCGGCCGACCGGGTCTTCGAAACCACGGACTGGTCCGTGCATGACATTCGGCGGGAGATTTACCGCGAGTTTGGCCACGACACCGCAGGCAGTCCGGCGCTGGTGGTGTCGCTGGTCAGCTTCGGCTTCAAGCACGGCATTCCTGCAGGCAGCGATCTGGTCTTCGAC
>CAZCOV010000250.1:0-9852 GCA_964499975.1 uncultured Thermoanaerobaculia bacterium | reverse complement strand
CCTATGATGGGCTGTTCAAGCTATTGGGCTTGTGATGTCAGCCGAGCGCAAGTGGTACATCGTCCATACCTACTCAGGGTTTGAAGAGCGCGTTGCCGAGACCTTGCGCCAGCGCGCAGAAGCCTTGGGCATGGGAGACAAATTCGGCGAAGTTCGGATCCCAACCGAGACGATCGTAGAGCTCAAAGGCGGCAAAAAGCGGGAGACTCAGCGCAAATTTTTCCCTGGCTATATTCTCGTCGAAATGGAGATGTCCGACGCCGCTTGGCATGTGGTCAAGAACACACCCAAAGTCACGGGTTTTGTCGGTACCGGCAAGAAGCCAACGCCGCTCACCCAAGAAGATGTTGATCGGATCGTCGAGCAGGTAGAGTCAGCTAAAGAGAAGCCCAAGCCGAAGTACGTCTTTGAAAAAGGTGAACCGGTCAAAATCATCGATGGTGCGTTCAGCAATTTTTCGGGCGTGGTTGAGGATGTCAATTTGGATCGCAGTACGCTCAAAGTGATGGTAACTATCTTTGGGCGGCAGACTCCCGTGGAGCTCAAGTTTCTCCAAGTTGAGAAGCTCTGATGCAATCGAGTTAAACCGCGAAAGAGGTTTTAGCAGATGGCTAAGAAGGTCGTCGGGCAGATCAAACTGCAAATCAAGGGTGGACAAGCGACACCAGCTCCACCGGTCGGTCCTGCATTGGGGCAAGCAGGGGTCAACATCATGGACTTCTGCAAGGCGTTCAATGCCCGCACCCAAGCGCAAATGGGGACGATCATCCCCGTCATCATCACGGTTTATGCGGATCGGTCTTATTCCTTCGTGACCAAGACCCCGCCGGCGGCGATACTGCTCAAGAAGGCGGCGGGGATCGAGAAGGGGTCTGGCGAGCCCAACCGCAACAAAGTCGCGCGGGTTACTCGCGCACAAGTGGAAGAGATCGCCAAAACCAAGATGACCGATCTGACCGCAGCAAGCTTGGACGCAGCGATCCGGTCGATTGCCGGCACAGCGCGCTCGATGGGGATCGAAGTGGAGAGCTGAGTGAGGAGTGCCGGCCGGTTGCACTTCATTTGAGGAGTCAAAAACATGGCGAAGAAGGGTAAAAATCTGCGTCGGATTGCCGACCAAGTCGATCGGCAGAAGCTCTATGCAACGAAAGATGCAATTCAGTTGCTCAAAGATGTATCTTTTACCAAGTTCGATCAGACTTTGGAAATCGCCATGCGCCTTGGCGTTGATCCCAAGCACGCCGATCAGATGGTTCGCGGCTCGGTTGTATTGCCGCATGGGACAGGAAAAAAGCTGCGCATCCTGGTTTTTGCCAGCGGTGAAAAGATCAGGGAAGCTGAAGAGGCTGGCGCTGATTTTGTCGGCGGCGAAGACTACGCGCAGAAGATCCAAGACGGTTGGCTCGACTTTGAGGCGGTCATTTCGACTCCGGACATGATGAAAGTGGTTGGCCGTCTCGGCCGGGTCTTGGGTCCGCGCGGCATGATGCCCAATCCCAAGTCGGGCACAGTCACCTTTGATGTGGCCAAAGCAATCGACGACATCAAGGCTGGTAAAGTTGAATTTCGAGTCGACAAAACCGGCATCATTCACGCCCCATTGGGAAAACTGTCATTCCAAGTCGATCAACTCAAGCAAAATGTCGAAAGCCTGATAGCAGCCGTGCTGCGGGCCAAACCGAGTTCGGCCAAGGGTAAATACGTCAAGACGATCAGCCTCTCCTCGACCATGGGACCGGGGCTAAAAGTTGACGAAAGTGCCATAGCGGCTATCGAAGCTTGAGAGATTAGAACTTTAGAACTTGTTAGAACTAGTTAAAACGTTGAACCGTTCCGAAAGCCGAGAAACATCATGCCGCTGACGCGTTCCCAAAAAGAGCAACTCGTCGACCAGTATACAGCCGATCTGGCGGTAACCCCCCATGCTTTTTTGGTCGGCTTCAAGGGCCTGACTGTACCCCAGGCAACCGAACTCCGCAGCCGTATCCGCGCAAAGGGTGGCCATTACGCTGTGGTCAAGAACACGCTGGCTTGCCGCGCGATCAGTGGAAAGGCTCTCGAAGGGCTCAAAGACAAGTTTCAAGGTCCGACCGCAGTAGCGTTCAGCGATGACCCAGTGAGCCTGGCGCAAGCGCTGACCGAATTTGCCAAAGAAGTCCCCAGCCTTGAATTCAAGGGTGGCTTGGTCGAAGGCAAAGTGATCGCAGCAGAACAGGTCGAGGCTGTGGCTCGGATGCCTGGGCGTAACGAGTTGCTCGCGAAGCTGCTTTTCCTACTCCAATCCCCGATTACCCGCCTAGCGCGGGGATTGGCTGCAATTCCCCAACAGCTGGTTATTGCTCTGGATCAGATTGCCAAGCAAAGGGAAGGGCAAGCTTAGTTACGGGCTGTCGCTGCGGCCCAGTAGAAATTAGTTAGAAATAAGAGCCGATCGTGTGGTTCTGAGCTTTTGAGTTTTAAGGAGATAAGAAATGGCGATTGCGACCGAGGAATTCATCCGACAGATTGACTCGATGACCGTGCTCGATCTCAATAATTTGGTAAAGGCACTTGAAGAGCACTATGGTGTTTCGGCGGCGGCAGCCGTCGCTGTTCCTGGTGCTGGGGCAGTCGCTGCTGCAGCACCCGAGGTTGAGGAGAAGACCGAGTTCACGGTGGTACTGACTTCTTATGGTGATAAGAAGATCAACGTGATCAAGGTGGTTCGCCAGGTCACGGATCTGGGCCTCAAAGAAGCCAAGGACTTGGTTGAAGCAGTGCCGGCGGTGGTCAAAGAGGGGATCTCCAAGGAGGAAGCCCAAGATATCAAAGGAAAGCTCGAAGAGGCCGGAGCGCAGGTCGATCTCAAGTAAACTCTCCGTTGCTGCTGAATTACGTTTGGTGACATCGTCATTCAGTGTCTGCGATTCTGAATCGTCGACACGACGCAACGGAGGGCAATCCAGCGCTGGAGCGTTGGATGCAGGGGAGCCATGCTTTTTCTCTGCTGCATGGTGCAGCAGAGAAGGGCGTGGCATCTCCTTTCTGTGCTTTCTTTTAGCATGGTTGTCCCTGGGTTCCCTGAAGCACCGAATGCAGGTTTTTTGAGCTTACCACGAAGGCCAGCTCTTGCCGTAAGGAGCATGGAGATATATGAATTCAAAGGCCCAAATGCCAGAGCGTAAGCGCAAGGACTTCTCTCGTATCAACACGTCGCTCCCGATTCCTAATCTGATCGATGTGCAGCGTCGTTCGTACGAGCGTTTTTTGCAGATGAACCTGCTGCCCGAAGAGCGAGCAAATCGCGGTTTGCAGGCGGTTTTTACCAGCATTTTCCCCTTCGCTGATTTTCGCGAGACCTGCTCTCTCGACTTTGTCAAGTACACGATTGGTGACTGGCAGTGTAAGTGCAGCGCGCTCAAGGGGCTCGAATACCTTCGGATGACGTGCAACAACTGTGGCGCCAAGATCATGACGGATCACCCGCACGAAGACACGGTAACTTGCACTGAGTGCGGGTCCATCAACAAGAATCGAGTGGTCAAATGCGATATCTGTGGTGGCCCGGTGGAAATGCAGCTAAAGTATTCGATCTCAGAGTGTCAAGAGCGCGGCATGACGTTTGCCGTGCCGCTCAAGGTGACTTTTCGACTTTTTGTTTACGACAAAGACCCGGAAACCGGCACTCGGATGATGCGTGACGCCAAAGAAGAAGAGGTTTACTTTGGTGAGATTCCACTGATGACGGATTATGGTACTTTCGTCATCAACGGTACAGAACGGGTCATCGTCAGCCAGCTCCACCGGAGCCCTGGCGTTTTTTTCACCAAAGAAGGACCGCGGATCTTTCTTGCGAAGATTATTCCTTATCGTGGTTCGTGGGTCGAGTTTGAGTACGATCAGAAAGAGGTCCTGGCTGTCCGGATTGACCGCAAACGCAAATTCTTAGGTTCGGTTTTCCTGCGGGCTCTTGGGCTCGAAACGAACGAAGCGATTCTGCGCCAATTTTATGTGCCAATCAGCTTGCGACTGGCGAAGCCAGAAGACGGCGACGGCGGGCAGTTTATCTTGACAATTCCGCCCGTAGTCTTAAAGCAGGAGCGGCTCAAGGATCGGCAAAGCCATGGTTCGCGTAAGCAGTATCAGCTTTTTGCTGGCATCACTTTGACCGCTTCGGAAGTCGAACAACTGGACCGCGGCGAAAGCGTTGAGCATCGGGTCAACCGCGGAGAGCTAGAACGCGCGCTCTTTATCACAGACCTGATTGATCATGAAACGGGAGAAGTTCTTTTTGAAGCTAATGACCTTGTCCCAGAGGATTTGGAAGAGCGCATTCGTGAACGCTCAGTTTCCAAAATTGAGATTTTCTTCCCTGAATGGGAACTCTGCGGCAACATCATGTCGAACACTTTGGCGAAGGACCATACGCAAAACGCCAAGGATGCGCTGATGGAGATTTACCGCAGGATGCGGCCCGGCGATCCACCGACTTTAGAGAGCGCCAGGTCTCTTTTCTACGGCATGTTTTTTGACGCGAAGCGATACGATTTTTCGCGGGTTGGGCGTTTCAAGTTCAACATCAAATTGGATTCCGACGTTTCTGTCGATCAGAAGACGTTAAGTGCTGAGGATTTTTATGGCGTTATCGAGTATTTGATGCGCCTGCACAAAGATATCGGTCGTCTGGACGACATCGACAACTTGGGTAATCGCCGGGTTCGGGCCGTGGGTGAGTTGCTGGAGAACCAGTTTCGGATCGGGTTGGTGCGCATGGAACGGGCGATCAAAGAGAAGATGTCGGTTCACCAAGACATCGACTCTGCGATGCCGCACGACCTCATCAACTCAAAGCCAGTGATTGCAGCCATCAAGGAGTTCTTCGGTTCATCCCAATTGTCGCAGTTCATGGATCAAACCAACCCGCTGTCGGAAGTTACCCACAAGCGTAGGTTATCGGCTTTGGGGCCGGGCGGTCTGTCGCGCGAGCGGGCAGGCTTTGAGGTACGCGATGTGCACGCTTCGCACTATGGTCGCATTTGTCCCATCGAGACGCCTGAAGGCCCCAACATTGGCTTGATTTCTTCCCTCGCGACCTATGCGCGAATCAATGACTACGGCTTTATCGAGAGCCCTTACAAAAAGGTTGAGAATGGCCGAGTACTGGACCATTTCCGCGTGGTCAAAGTGGGCAAAGGCCCATTTAAATTAGGTGAGATCATCACTGGAGACCAGCTCAAAGCAGTCAATAACAAGTTGGCTGAGCAGGCGGGGCAGGCGGTTGAAGCCGAGGCCTACGCATACTACCTCACGGCCTGGGAGGAGGAAAAGTATGTCATCGCTCAGGCAAACGCTTTGATCGGTGAGGGCGGTTATTTCAGTAATGACCGGGTTATCGCGCGGGCCGGCGGTGACTTTTTGACCGTCGAGCGCGAGCGGGTGGACTACATGGACATCAACCCCAAGCAGCTGGTCTCGGTAGCTGCGGCGCTCATTCCGTTCCTCGAACATGACGATGCGAACCGCGCGCTCATGGGTTCCAACATGCAGCGCCAAGCTGTGCCGCTGCTCCAGAGCGAGTCACCAATTGTCGGTACTGGCCTAGAAGGCACGGTGGCCCGCGATTCGGGGGCCGTGGTGGTGTGTCGCCGTCGCGGGGTGGTCGATTCGGTGGATGCTGAGCGGGTGATCGTGCGGGTCGAAGGTGAGGACCCAGAGACCGGCGAGGCCAAAGAATTTGGCGCTGACATCTACCAGTTGATCAAGTTCCGGCGTTCGAATCAAAACACTTGCATTAGTCAAAAGCCAGTGGTCACAATTGGGCAGCGGGTGGAGCGTGGCGACGTGCTTGCCGATGGCCCGTGCACCGAGTTGGGAGAACTGGCCTTGGGGCGCAATGTGTTGGTCGCTTTCATGCCATGGCGAGGCTACAACTTCGAAGATGCGATTCTCGTTTCTGAGAAGTTGGTCAAGGAGGATTACTACACCTCGATTCACATTGAGGAGTTTGAGATCGAAGCTCGCGATACTAAGCTCGGTCCTGAAGAGGTCACCCGGGATATCCCTAATGTCTCGGAAGCGGCGCTCAAGGACCTTGATGAAAGCGGCATTGTCCGCATTGGCGCGAAGGTCAGTTCGGGCGACATTTTGGTGGGCAAGGTGACCCCCAAAGGGGAAACACAGCTCACTCCCGAAGAGAAGTTGTTGCGCGCAATTTTTGGCGAGAAGGCCGGAGATGTGCGGGATGCTAGTCTCAAAGTGCCACCTGGCATCGAAGGGACGGTCGTCGATGTCAAGATTTTTTCGCGCAAAGGCGTTGAGAAGGATCAGCGCGCCAAGGAGATCGAAGACGACGAGATTCGGCGTCTTGAGAAGAACATCAAGGATGAAGTTCGAATCTTAACCGAGGAGCGCAACAAAAAGATCCGCGATTTGCTGGTGGTGCAGAGTGTGCGCAAGGAGGTCACCGCGCGTGACGGGCAAGTTTTGCTGCAAGCGGGCGACCGAGTGACGCGCGAGGCATTGGAACGCTTGACCCGAGAAGAAATTCTCCGGCTTCCGGTCAGGGATTCAGCAGTCTTGGAGGCGGTCGAGAAACTTTATCGGAAGACCGACTCGCATATCGACGTCCTTTATCGGGTCAATGAGGATCGGGTGCAGTTGCTGCAAAAAGGTGATGAGTTGCCGCCGGGGGTGATCAAGCTGGTCAAAGTCTTCGTAGCGATGAAGCGCAAGCTCCAAGTCGGGGACAAGATGGCTGGACGCCACGGCAACAAGGGCGTGATCTCGCGCATTCTTCCAGATGAAGATATGCCCTATTTGCCGGACGGAACACCGGTCGAAATCGTGCTCAATCCATTGGGTGTGCCGAGCCGCATGAATGTGGGGCAGATTCTGGAGACTCACCTCGGGTGGGCTGGCCGGGCTTTGGGTTTGAAGTTTTCCACTGCGGTTTTTGACGGCGCGACGGAACGCGACCTCAAGTTTTTCCTGGAGGATGCGGGTTTGCCCGCCTCGGGCAAGAGCACTCTTTACGATGGAATGACCGGCACGGCTTTCGAGCAGAACGTGACCGTCGGTTACATTTACATGCTGAAACTTTCCCACCTGGTCGATGACAAGATCCACGCCCGCTCGATTGGCCCCTACTCTTTGATTACGCAGCAGCCACTCGGAGGCAAGGCGCAGTTCGGGGGCCAGCGATTTGGGGAAATGGAAGTGTGGGCACTCGAGGCTTATGGCGCTGCCTATACCCTGCAGGAGTTGCTGACGGTCAAAAGTGACGACGTTGAAGGCAGGAGTCGCGTCTATGAAGCCATTGTCAAAGGTGATGTCCCGGACGATCCGGGCTTACCGGAGTCCTTCAATGTCTTGGTTCGTGAGCTCCAAAGCCTGTGCCTCGATGTCGAGCTGCTCAAGACTTGAGGCTGGTCGAACATTTTTGTTGTGCAACGTATGATTGAGAAACTCAGGGTCTTGAAACTACGTCGAGTACGTCGAGCTGTCACGCGGTCGTTAGTAGGATTAAGGAGGCTCTCGTGCAACCGGTAAACTTTTTTGAGAAGCCACAGTCCTTGAAGGACTTCAACGCTATCCGCATTTCGATCGCTTCCCCGGAGAAGATCCGGTCTTGGAGCTATGGAGAAGTCACCAAGGCAGAAACAATCAATTACCGCACCTTCAAACCGGAGCGGGATGGGTTGTTTTGTGCCAAGATTTTTGGCCCGATCACCGACTGGGAGTGTTTGTGCGGCAAATATAAACGGATGAAACACCGTGGAGTCGTGTGCGACAAGTGCGGAGTCGAAGTCACGCGATCGCGGGTTCGCCGTGAGCGTTTGGGGCACATTGACCTAGCCAGCCCGGTTTCTCATGTCTGGTTTTTCAAAGGGCTGCCGAGCCGGATTGGGCATCTCCTCGATTTGTCGCTTCGTGACTTGGAGCGAATCCTCTATTTTGAAAGCTATGTGGTGATTGATCCCGGAGATACCGACCTGAAAGAGAACGAGCTGCTTTCGGAAGAAAAATACCGGGAACTGCGGGATGAGGTCGGTGAAGGCGCTTTCGAAGCCCGCATGGGCGCAGAGGCGATCAAGGAGCTCTTGGCGCGCATTGATCTCGACGAACTCGCGGAAGAGCTGCGGATCATCATGAAGACCGACTCCAGCCAAATCCGCCGCCTTAAAGCGGCCAAGCGGCTGCGGGTAGTGGATGCTTTTCGGCGCAGCGGTCATCGTCCGGAGTGGATGATCCTCGACGTGATCCCGGTCATTCCGCCCGAGCTGCGGCCTTTGGTTCCGCTCGACGGTGGACGGTTTGCGACGAGCGATTTGAACGACCTTTACCGCCGGGTGATCAATCGTAACAACCGCCTGAAGAAGCTGCTCGAATTGCGCGCGCCGGAAGTCATCGTGCGCAATGAGAAGCGCATGTTACAAGAGGCCGTGGATGCGCTGTTTGATAATGGACGTCGGGGACGAGTACTCAAAGGCTCGAACAATCGGCCGCTCAAGTCGCTGTCGGACACGCTCAAAGGGAAGCAGGGGCGTTTCCGGCAGAATCTGCTGGGCAAACGCGTCGATTACTCCGGCCGGTCGGTGATCGTGGTGGGGCCTGAGCTCAAGCTCAATCAGTGCGGACTTCCCAAGAAGATGGCGCTCGAACTATTCAAGCCTTTCATTTACAACCGCCTCGAAGAAAAAAATCTGGTCGGAACGATCAAGGCGGCCAAAGAGATGGTCGAGCGCGAAGAAGAAGCGGTGTGGGACGCGCTGGAGGAGGTCATCGAGGATCATCCGGTTTTGCTCAACCGGGCACCGACCCTCCACCGTTTGGGTATCCAGGCTTTCCAGCCGGTTTTGATCGAGGGCAAGGCGATTCAAATCCATCCTCTGGTTTGCGCTGCCTTCAACGCGGATTTCGATGGCGACCAAATGGCAGTTCACGTGCCCTTGTCGGCGAAGGCGCAAATCGAAAGCCAGGTATTGATGCTGGCGGCCAACAACCTGTTGAGCCCGGCCCATGGTCGACCGCTCACGGTTCCCAGCCAAGATTTGGTCTTGGGCGGCTACTATCTGACCTTGGCCAAAACCGGAGGTCACGGCGAAGGTCGGGTCTTCCCTGATTTCGACTCTGCGCTTCTGGCGCATGAAGCCGGCGAAGTCGCAACCCAGTCGCGGATCCGAGTGCGGTTCACTGGTCGCTATATCGACCTGGAAAAGCAGTACGACAACCAAGACATCGTTCATGCCGAGATCCAAAACCTCGAACGAACTCTGGTCGAAACAACCATCGGACGGGTCATCCTCAATTTGCATTTGCCCCGCCAGATGCCGTTCATCAACGGCTTGCTCAAGAAGAAGGGGCTACAAGACCTAGTCAGCTATTGCTTCATCCAGTACGGCAATGCGCTGACCGTCTCAATGCTCGATGAGCTCAAGGAGATCAGCTTTCAATATGCCACCCGCGCTGGTATCTCGATCGGTGTCGACGACATGGTCGTGCCAGCCACCAAACAACGGCTGATCGACGAAGCGCAGAACGAAGTTTTCGAAATCGAGCAGCAGCGGGTTGCCGGTGTCATCACCGCGGGTGAAAGGCACAACAAGATCATTGACATCTGGCATCGCGTCACCGAACGGGTCTCGGAAGAGATGTTCAGCGAAATGCGGCGGGTCGAGGAAGGGAACAACATCTTCAACCCAATCCGGTTGATGGCAGATTCCGGCGCGCGCGGTTCGCGCGAGCAGGTCCGCCAGCTGGCGGGAATGCGGGGGTTGATGTCGAAGCCTTCCGGGGAAGTGATCGAAACGCCGTTCACGGCCAACTTCCGCGAGGGGCTGTCGGTGTTGCAGTACTTCATTTCGACGCACGGTG
>CAZCOV010000249.1:0-9911 GCA_964499975.1 uncultured Thermoanaerobaculia bacterium | reverse complement strand
GATACGGGATGCGGAATGGCTCCCGAGGTGCTCGATCGGTTGTTCGACCCTTTTTTCACCACCAAACAGGAAGGCCGGGGTCTGGGCATGGCCAGCGTGCTCGGCATCGTGCGCGCCCACCGGGGGGCGATCCAGGTCGAGAGCTCGCCTGGCGTCGGGAGTACCTTTCACGTCTACTTGCCAGCGTCCGCTCCACCTGCCGACGCCGGCCAGGACGCTGCCACCTCAAAGCAGGCAGACGCGGAGCTGGAGCACGGTTGGGTCCTGGTCGTCGATGACGAAGCCGTGGTGCGCGCGCTGGCGCAAGCCGTCCTGGAACAAGCGGGGTACGAAGTCGTGACCGCCGCTGACGGCGAGCAAGCGCTTGCCGCTTTCAGGGCAACCCCCGAGCGCTTTGTTGCCGTGTTGCTCGACTTGTCCATGCCCCGTCTCGATGGCAAGGACACCTACTCGGCCTTGCGCAGCTTGCAGGCTGATCTTCCGATCCTGCTGACCAGCGGACACCGCTTGCAAGCGATTGGCCAGCACGACGATCCGCTGCTTGGCTTTCTGCCCAAACCTTTCCGCCCTGAAGGGCTCACCGTGCGCATGGCAGAACTCATCCTCGCCAGACGCAGCCTTGCCGGACGCGCTAACTTCGGAACTCGGGATCCGGGCTTTCGTGCCCCGGGCTTTCGTGCCCCGGGCTTTCGTGCCCCGGGCTTTCGTGTCCCGGGCTTTCGCGCCCCGGGCTTTCGTGCCCCGGGCTGACGCGCCCCGGGCTGACGCGCCCCGGGCTGACGCGCCCCGGGCTGACGCGCCCCGGCCCCAGACTGCCGCGCATGTAGTTGAGGTAGAGGACTTCGAGGTCTTGCTGGCGCAGCTCTTCGCGGGAAAAAGCGAGGACCTTGCGCCCTTCTTTGAGGATGCCGACCGAGTCAGCCAGCTGCTTAGCTTGAAACAGGTCCTGAGTGGCGAGCAGAATGGCCTTGCCGTGGTCGCGAAAAACCTGGATCAAATCGATCAGCTCGGCCGTCGCCTGGGGATCGAGTCCAGCGGTCGGCTCGTCGAGCAGCAGTGCAGGTGCGTCCTTGAGCAGGGCAGCAGCAAATCCCAACTTTTGTCGCATCCCCGGGTTCAACCGCTTGACCCGCTGGCTGAAAACCGCTTCGGGGAGTCCGACTTCGCGCAGCGCCATGGCTAGGTCGTCAGAGCGTAGCCGAGTGCGCCCCCCGAGCCGCGCGAAAAACTCCAGGTTCTGCAATGCGGTCAAGTGATCATAAAAACTTGCGCCGGCCATCAAGTAGGCGAGGTGACGGCGGGCGTCCGCGGGCTTTTGTGCGGCGTCGATCCCACAGATCAGCGCCTGCCCTGAAGTCGGCGGGGTGAAGTTGAGAAACAGCCGGAAAACTGTGGACTTGCCGGCTCCGGGAGCACCCAACAAGCAGTAGATTTCACCGGGTCTGGCGCGCAGGTTGAGCGCGTCGAGCGCCAGGGTGCCATCCGAGTACCGTTTGCAGAGGTCAATCGCCTGGATCATCTCCATCCTCCAAACTTTCCAGCCTACAGCCCGCTCCCCTCACCCACCCTGGCAAACCCACCTGGATCAACCCACTTGCAAGCGCGCGAACGCAACACCATTGATGAGCAGGAGAACCAGCGTCCAAACCATCAAGTCGACCACCCGCTCGCGCGCCAGCCGCAACCCTTCAGGGAGCGATGCTTCCGTCAGGGTGAAGCGGGGAACGTCGGCCGCCAAAACCGGCCGCTTTGAGAGGTAATCCGAAAAGAAAAGCAGGTGGGGACTTTGCGGGTCGGCTTGATCGAGCGCCCGCACCTGGGCCGCCAGGCGAGCGCGAAAAACGTGGGCTTGCTCGATGAAACGCTGGTCGCGGTAGCTCCCCGCTCCGAGCAAGCGCTCGATGACATCCTGGACCAGCCACATCGGGGATGCGAGGCTCAGCCGACGGGCCAGCGCCACTTGCGCGAACTGCCGCCGGATGAGGTCCTGGCGCAACGCCTCCTGCCGCTCAAAACGCCGCGTTTCAGCCGCAGCAGCTTGCCGTTCACTGGCAAAGTTGTCGACCACGGCCATCTCGGGACGACGCCAGCTCCGGGAAGCGCCTTCTTGAGTCAAAAATTCGCGCTGCACTTCGCGAAAACGCTGCGCCATTTCCTCTTCCCCAGGGAGCGGAAGAATCATTTGCGCTAAAAGGTGTGCCACAGCAGGAATGACCACGACCATGGTGACCCACAAAAGGGCGGCAATCGCCAAGCTGTCAGTGCTGGTCCTGCTCAGCGTCGACACCAGCAGCGTCAACAGGCTGAAAAGGGCGGCAGCCCAGCAGCCGAAGCCCAATGCGAGGGCGATTTTGGCCAGCTCCTGCGCGGTCAACCTCAACTCACCACCCCACTGCAAGAAAGGAAGGGCGAGGATCGTCCCAAGAAGCAGGAAAGCCGTCAGCAAAATCCACAGCGCGAGCCCTTTAGCTGCCAGCACTTGAACTCGCGCGAGCGGTTGCGCCAGGGTCAATCGGAGTCGCTGCCGAGACCTGTGACTGGAGAAAGCGTCGTACCCCAAAATAAAAGCTACTAAAGGAAGCACCACGCGCAGCACAAAGAGCCAGTCCAGCGCTTCGCTGTGGGGCCATTCGGTGGGGGATGGTCGCTCGATGCCCAGCTGCGGATCGCCCAACGGGCTCAAGGTCGAATAGTAGACGGCGGGGCCGCGAGCTTGCCCACCATCCGCCAGGAAGGCCAGCCGCCAAGGCGGTTTGTGCGCCGGGTGGGCAAGATCTGCCAGCTGCGCCACGGTTTTACCCGCAAGTTCTGTGGCAACCTGAGCCTGCGCTTCCTGGTAGGACTCAAGCTCCGTCAAGTGGCGCAGCCCGTAGAGTCCTCCCGACACCACCAGCGAGCCCACCGTCAATACCGCGAGTACCCGGCAACGGAAACTCATCACGAGCTCGCCGAACTCATGCCAGACGAGCCAAAGAAAGGTCCATGCTCTCAACCGTTCCATGGTGCGCCTACCGTCAAATCGGCGAGAAATCGTCGCAGCCCTAAGAGTCCCAAAACCCCAATCGTGCCGAAGAGAATCCCCAGCTCGGGAACCACCCGGCGCAGGGCTTCGCCTAAAGTGCTGGACACAAAGCGAAACCCTGGGAGCTCGTCGAGCGGCAAACGGCGCTCCGGATCTTGGCTGAGCGCGACGAGGTCGGCCTGCAGCTTTTGCTGAAAGTCGGGCGCGAGGAAACGGGCGAAAACCTCGGCAAAGTTGTGCTCATCGATCTGTTCGGGAGCAAAACCGAACAAAGTTGGCCATGGTTGTCCAGGGGGAAGATCGGTGGTGAACCAGCGCCAAGAGCCCAGGGCGTCTTGCTGCTCCAGGAAAGCGATGAACTCCTGACGGTAACTGCGGCAAGCAGCGAGAAAAACCTCGTGCTCTGCCCGCGAAGTCCCGGCCAGGGACTCAGCGACTCTGCCCAAGAGCACCGCTGGAGAGAGAAAGGACATCGCCACGACCCGCTGCTCTGCCCGTTGCAACTCCAGCTGCTGCGCGTGTTGCAAGGCAAAGACTTGTTCGGCATAGCGCATCCCGAGGGCGATTTCCTGGCGGTAGTACCCCACCAGCGCATCATAGTAAGCCGCAGAGCCGTAAAGCCGCAGCACGGCCTGATTGAAATCGGTCTGAACCACCGGCGCAAGATGGCCGCTCGCCCGCGTACGCAGCGGGTCTTGTCGCCAGAGCTCGCTCCAGCGGCGGTCGCGCTCGGCCAGCAGCTGGGATACCGCGCGCTCGGCCGCGGCCTGGTCATGGCGTCCGCGCAGGATCTGTTCGTTCGCCGCCAAGCTCATCTGGGGTAACACAAAAACCAGCACTAGCCAGGCGAGGACAGCCAGCGCCAGGGCGCGGGAGGCGCGCCGGCTGACCAGCGAAACAAACAGCCCCAAAAGCAGCATGAGGGCCAGGTAAACCGCGTACGCGCCGACTAAACCCACGAGGCGCAGGCTGGTGTGGCTGTCCAAGACGATTTCGCTCCGTGCCTTGACCACTGCGAGGCTCAAAAGCAGGCTCAGCGCCAGGGGAATTCCAAGGACCGCGAAGGCACCCCAAAACTTGCCGAAGTAAAACGTCCGGCGGCAGACGCCTTGGGCCAAAACCAGCTGGAGGTTTCGTTGCTCGCGCTCGCCCACGATGCCATCGAAGGTCAAAAGCAAGGCTTGCAGTCCGACGAGCACTTGCACCAAGGTGGTCAAGTCGAAGCTGCGGAAGGTGGTCCAGAATGGGTTGCCTCGATCAACCCCAGTTGCAACTTGCGGGATGGTGAACAGGTGAATGCGCACGGCATTGCCGAGCTGCTCGTCTAGCCCCCGGACAAAAATGCTCAAAGGCTCGGGTGGACGCAAAGCCATGGGTTGCAAATAGGAGTAGACGCGGGCTTGCCGCAGCTCTTCTTGCTGAGCCCAAAGCTGGCTCGCATAGACGTCGCTGCGCTGGTTGTAGTGCAGCGTGCTGACGAGCGCGCTCAAGACAGCGAGGGTCACCAGCAAGACGCTGGTGGTGAGGTAGCGATAACTCACCAGATGGTGGAGCAGTTCTTTGCGGATGCAGGCGCGCAGCATACCGGTGTGGCTTGGCCGTCTTGGGTCGCTTGGCCGTTCGCCAGCGCTTGCGCGATCCGACTGGGAGAAAAAGGCGCTACCGTTGACATTCTTTTCATACATGCTTTCGCTTGCGTGGCCACCGCGGGCCAAGAACCTCCACGATCGGGGGCATCACCCATTGACACCCCAAAGAAAGGGCAGCATGCTCCGCACGAGCAGTTACACCATCTACGTTGACCTGCCGGAAAACCAGGAGGAAATGCTCCTGGTCCACGGCTATACCGGCGCTTATGATCGGGTTTCCCGCCGGGTCGTCGACTATTTACGCCTTCACGAGGCCCGGCGTCCGCCCAAACCGCTTTACGGCGAGTGGGCGGTGGAGCCGGAAGGACCAGTTGAGACCACTCCCCCACCCCCGGAAGTGATCGCGCTCTTGCGCCAGCGGGGATACCTCACGCCGCTGACCCTCGAACTGGAAGAAGAGCTCTTCGTCCGCCTTGCCCAAAAACTCCATCGCCGCGCCACGCAGCGGATGCCGAGCTATATTTTCATGCCTACCTACGACTGCAATCTGCGCTGCGCTTACTGCTTCCAAGACCATTTGCGGACCGATCCGCGGTTCCGCCACCTGCTGATCAAGATGTCGCGCGCGGTGATCGCGCGCATTTTCCGAGCCCTGCCCAAAATCGAGGCTCACCACGGTATCGAGCCGCATGCAGTGCCAGGAACTCCCTCGAGTTGGCGGCGCAACATCGGCTTTTTCGGCGGCGAGCCGCTGCTGAAAGCGAACCGCCCGGCGATCACCGCAATCATGGAGCACGCCCGCGCACTCGGTCCGGCGGATTTCTGGGCGGTGACCAACGGCACCGAACTCGAGGCTTATCAGGACCTTCTCGGTCCAGGTCAGCTGGCGCGCCTCCAGATCACCCTGGACGGCCCACCGGCCGAGCACGACCGTCGGCGCATCCGCGCTGACGGGACTGGAACGTTCGCACAGATCGCGGCGAACATCACTTTGGCGCTCGAACGGGGAGCACGAATGTCCATCCGCCTCAACATCGACTCTCACAACCTCAGCGACCTGCCTGCCCTGGCAGCTGCGATCCGCGCCCAAGGCTGGCACCAGTCCCGTGGGTTCTCGGTCTACACTGCGCCCATCCATGCGGCCAACCCGCAAACTCCCCGGGAGACCACCCTCAACTCCTGGGAGCTCGATCAGGCGATCACCGCGCTTCGCGCCGCGCACCCGGATATGGCGATCATCGGCCGCCCGGACGAAGGCATCCGTGGGCGCGCACGGCAGATCTTCTCGGGCGAAGAAGAACTCTTACCCCAACTCCGTCCCTCCTTCTGTGGCGCCCACGAGCAGATGTACATCTTCGATCCCTTGGGCGACGTCTACGCGTGCTGGGAGCGTACTGCTGACACTAAGATCCGCATTGCCCACATCACCCCTGGCGGCGATGTCGAGTTTCAGGTCCCGGTCAAGACCGAGTGGCGTAGCCGCTCGGTGGCGAGCAACCCGGTCTGTCGGCGTTGCCGCTACGCGCTCCACTGCGGCGGCGGTTGCGCCATCCTCGCCCTCGGTCAGCGCGGCAAGTTCCACGCCAACTTCTGTGACGGCTTTGCCTCGCGCTTCCGGGCGAGCCTCGCCGAGGCTTGGCAGTCCCTCGTCGCCGGGACTGAGTTGCATCCCTTTGAGGAAAGCCTCTGCGACCTGTAATACCGTGAAATAATACCGTGAAATAATATTGCAGGAAAAATCTGGGCTTATCCCGCGGCATTGCTTCAGAAGAGCAAGTAGAATGCCAGCCAAGATCGGCTCGATCAGCACCGCAGGTGGGCTCATTCCCAAAGATCTCCAACGTTTTTGGGTAGCGGCTTACCCAGACCAGGCAACGGCTTTCCCGGATATACCCCCTCGCGCTTCGGCAAACTTCCGTCCCTAGGTCGTAAAACACTGAAAATGCTTGCGGTCTAAGGGTGGCATCCGAGTTGCTCTCTGGCCTCGCGTCACTGAACGCAAATGAGGAGAGCGCCATGGAGCAGAACCCGCAGTCCTTGAAGTGTACGGACATCACTTGTTTCAATAACTCCATTTTACAAATCGACCTCGACGACCTCGCGCTCGAGGTCTTGGACCAGCGGCTGGAGCTGGCGATCGTGAACCTCTGGGGAACCCCGGTCGAACCCAGTGGCCCCGACACGCAATGCACCCAGTTCACTTGCACTGGGTTCATCCGCTGAGGTGTTGCGTTGGCCCATCCCGAGGCTTTCTGCGGCTTTACCTGTTACCCGCTCGATGCCACCGGGCAGGAGGCGGGCTATCTGCTGGTCGCGGAAAACGGCGCGCACTTGCGGCTGTCAGCGAGTGCGCACCGCCTGATAACCGCAGTCGCCTCGGGGATGGAATTCGCAGCGATCGCCGCAGCCAGCGAGCGGGTTAGAGGACGCGCAGTCGCAGCAGCCGAGGTCGCGGCCGCATACACCCGCCTCCTGGACCAACTCGAACAAGCCCGCGGGACGGATCGCAAAAAACAACAGCCTCCCGGATTCTTGGGGAACTGGTGCTGGCTTCCGCAGCCCATTGTCGAGCTCATCGCAGCTCGCCTTGCCTGGCTGTTTGCGCCGGGCATTGTGGTGGGTGCGCTGGCGGCTGTGGTCGTCTGCGGCGCCGTCCTTGGACAACGCGGTGCCCTGCTGAGCTGGGAAGCCGCGGCACTCGGACCTGGCTATGCGCTGTTCGTCCTCTCGCTGCTCTGCCATGAGCTTGGGCATGCCAGCGCTTGCGCGCGGTTTGGCGCCCGCCCAGGGGGAATCGGCTGCACCTTCTATTGGTTTCATCCTGCTTTCTACAGCGACGTGACCGCGGCCTGGAAGCTGCCCCGCGCCCAGCGGGTGGTTGTCGACCTCGGCGGGATTTATTTCCAGCTGCTCTTCGCGGCAACCTGCGCAGGGGTCCAAGGGGTAGTGGACGCGCCGGCGCTCAGCACCGCGATCTCGATGATCTTGTTCAGCTGCGCGGTTTCGCTCAATCCCTTCTTCCGCTTCGACGGCTACTGGGTCCTCTCCGATGCGCTGGGAGTCACTCGCCTTGGCAGCATACCCGGACGGCTGATCCGCCACTTCTGCCAACGCCTGCGAGGGCATTCACCTGGCCGTCTCCCCTGGGCGGGGGGAGTCCTGGTGTTGCTCGTCCTCTACGCTCCCCTTTGCGTTGGGGCCTGGATTTACTGCGGGATCAAGTTTCTGCCCTTCCTCGGAGCGCAGCTCCTGGCCTACCCTGCCTTGCTCAGTTCATTGCTCGCGGCCCTGACCAGCTGGCGCTGGCCGGCCCCTGGCGAGGTTTTGCACCTTTTCTTCACCACCTCGCTCCTCCTCATCTTGGGCCGCTGGCTCGGATCGCTGTGGACCACCCGGGCCACTGCCCCTCCATGACCGCTGGTTGAGGTGACCGTTGGTTGAGTGGTCGCTTCAGATCCGCTGCGCCAGAAAGAGCCCAGAGCAGGAAGAGCAGAAAGAATTGCCTCAATTGCCTCGCGCACCGCGTGCGCTGAGCAGAAAGACCTTGAGTTGACCGCTGGCCGCCCTGCCGGTAGTCTAATTCGGGCTTCTCACGCGCTCCGGCTTTTCAGCGGAAAGCTTGACCCAATACACCCATGACACAGAAGCGAATCTTGATTGCCTCGGATGCAGAAGACCTGCATGCCGCTGCGGTCACTTATGCCCTGCGGAAAAAAGGGCACTGCTGCGAGCGCCTTTACACCCCGGATTTCCCCACCCTGCTCGCCCTTTCAAACCGCATCGCACCCGACGGCGCGGGGCAGTTCTTGATGCGCGGGCCGGGCATCGGGGAGGTTGACCAAAGCGCCCGGTTTGATGCGGTTTGGCTGCGCCGGCATCGCGACGCGGTCTTACCGGAGGAGATGCATCCCGGCGATCGGGAGGTAGCGAGCCGGCAGTGTGAGGCATTCCTTGCTGGCGTGGTCGCCTTTCTCGATCAGGGTTCAGCCCCAGAGGGCGGTCCCGGCACTTTTTGGGTCAATCCATTGACCAGCGACGGGACCGCTCGGCAAAAGGCTTATCAGCTGCGCAGCGCCGTGCGCGCCGGGCTCGAAATCCCGGAAACCTTGATCAGCAATGATCCGGTCGAGATTCGCGCTTTTCTCCGCGCACACGGTGGGGTCGTCGCGCACAAACTGCTAGAGCCAGCATCCTGGCTGTCGGCCGACGGCGAGCAACTCTTTGCAGCCTACACCGCGCCGCTGCGCGCTGAGCAGCTTCCAGACGACGCCATGGTGCGGTTGTGTCCAGGGATTTTTCAGCCTTTTCTCGCCAAACAGTTCGAGATCCGGGTCGCTTGCCTGGGAGATTTTCTGGTCGCGATCCGCATCGACTCACAGGCGGATGACCGGGCGGCCACGGACTGGCGAGCGGGGCAAATCCACGTGGAGATGACACCCCACGAACTACCGCCGGAAGTCGCTACAGGCTGCCGCCGACTGCTGCTGGACCTCGGGCTCAACTATGGATCCCTGGATTTCGTCGTGGGTCCGGACGGCAAGCATACTTTTTTGGAAGTCAACCCCCAGGGCCAGTTCCTGTTTCTCGAAACCCGCGCTGATTTACCTCTACTCGACATGTTCAGCGAGTTTCTGGTGGCAGGGATCCGGGGTTTCACCTGGCAAGCCGACCACGAGATCGTCCACTTTCGCGAATTTGCCCAGCATTGGCAGGAAACAGCACCAGCGTTCACCGACGAGCACATCCAGTGGCGGAAGCCCATGGGTGTTCCCGACCACTCCTGACGTCAACCAACAACAACACCAACCACGGAGGCATCCCAGCATGAAAAACCATCGTCAGATCAAGCCCGAGCAGCGCATCCTGAGCCGCATTTTGGCCCAAGAACTCGGCTCTCAAGAGCTGAAATTCGTCCGCGGTGGCGAGCCCGACAACGACGACCCATGGGGCTGCGGTTGCGGCGGTGCCAGCTGTGCCCTGGTGACCAGTCCCTGCATGTGTGAAGACAACTAGCCTTTGAGCCCCTTTCCCTCGCGGACGGCGAACTGGCTGGTCCGCGAGGGGTGATTCTGCGCCGCTCCAAGCCCTCGCAATCTACAGCTAGCTAGAGCCCGAATTGACGCAAATGATGATCGAGGTGCTTCCAGGATAGCCGGCCCCATTCCGCCGCGTCGAGTGCGCCGAAAGCGGGGTGAAACGCCGACGCGGCGCCTGAACCAACCTTATTGATGAGCTGTCGACACGCCTCAAGATCGGCGGACCAGTCCGCTGGCTTCGAGTTCAGCATTTCAGGGGCAGTT
>CAZCOV010000248.1:0-9918 GCA_964499975.1 uncultured Thermoanaerobaculia bacterium | reverse complement strand
GCACGTACGGTTCTTAGAGGGGCTGGGGCCGGCAACGGCTCCAGTCTACTCGACCCACCCTACGTGCGCTGCTTCACGGTTTTCGGGGACCCTCTTTGAACCCGGCACAGGATTTCTGGCTCAAAAATCAACCTCTCTGCGAGCGCTCGGCTCAAGACCCGAAAATCGTGAAGCACCCCCGCCTCAGCTGGCTGGCAGTTTTGCTAACCTTGTTGGCAAAATTCCGGTAATATTGCCAGCTATGTATACACGTTTACTCGGAACACCGCGTCAGTCGATCTTCCTTTTCGGGCCCCGAGGGACCGGAAAGTCGACCTGGATTCGCGACCGTTTTCCTGAAACGCCGACCTACGACTTGCTGGACACCAGCGAGGCTCTGCGCCTGACCCGCGAGCCGGGAGCTTTGTACCGGGAACTGGCTGGACTGCCACCCGAGAGCTGGGTGGTCATCGACGAGGTGCAGAAGGTGCCGGCGCTCTTGGACGAAGTGCATCGCCTGATGGAAACCCGCCGCCTCCGGTTCGTCCTCTCCGGATCCAGCGCGCGCAAGATCCGGCACGGCGGTGCCAACCTCTTGGCCGGCCGCGCCATCACGATGTCCATGCTGCCGCTGGTCTCCGCGGAGCGGGACTTCCAGATGGATCTCGATCATGCGCTGCGTTTCGGCTCTTTGCCCATGGCGGTGACCAGCCAGGATCCTGCGGGTTATTTGCGAAGCTATGCGGAGACGTATCTCGACCAGGAGATCCGGGCCGAAGCGTTGACCCGCAACTTGGGCTCGTTCTCGCGTTTTCTCGAGATCGCCGCGCGGCAGAACGGTCAGGTGACCAACACCTCGGCCATCGGTCGCGATGCCGGCGTCAGTCGCAGCACGGTCCAGAATCACTTCGAGATCCTGGTCGATACTCTGATCGGGTTCTGGCTGCCGGCCTGGAAGCTGAAGTCGGCCACCAAACAGGTCCAGCAGGCCAAGTTCTTCTTCTTCGACCCCGGCGTCGCGCGCGCCTTGACCGGTCGTCAGGCATATCCAGCCACTTCCGAGGAGTTGGGCCCGCTGCTGGAAACCTTGGTGCTGCACGAGCTGCGTGCCTTTCTCAGCTACACTGACCGCGACTATCCCCTGTACTTCTGGCGCACCTACGACGGAGCGGAGGTCGATTTTCTCTTCGAGACCCAGGACGGATTCGTCGCGCTCGAGGTCAAGTCGACGAAGCGCTGGGACAAGCGCTTCCACCGCGGGCTGCGGCGCCTGCGCAGCGATCTCGGTGCCGAGCGCACGAAATGCTTCGGCCTCTACCTCGGTGAGAGGAGTGCGCTCTGGGACGACATTCAAGTGATGCCGGTGCTCGAATTTCTCCGCCGGCTGTGGAGTGGAGAGATCGCGCGCTGAGCGACCCTAAGGCGGTGCTCGGACCTGGCACGGCTACCCTTCGGCGCGCGCGGCCTTGACAGGCCCTGCGCGCCGCCGTGCGCCCCCCGCCGCCCCCGGCCGCCTCACCCGGCTTGCATCTTTGGAGTCTACTGGGGTAGCGTAAGCGGGCCCGGTGAAAACACGAAACTCGAACCTCCCGTGGCCACGCTCTAGTGGTGAGTTCAAACGCCGGATCCCAACTTGCGGACTGGCGTTGGGGCTGCTGCTTGGCCTGCTCCCGCCCCCAGTAGGCGGTGAAGTTCAGACGCAAAGTACTACAACGGCGACCGGCGCCCCGGCGCCTGGGCTGAGCTTGCTCGAAGCGGTGTTGCTGACCCTGCGCGAGGACCCCAACATCGCTTTGAGTGAAAGTCGCTTGGCCGGCACTCGCGGCGCCCTCCGCAGTGCCCAAGGCGCGTTCGACCCCTTGCTGCGCACCAGCCTCAACCGCACCGACACCACCTTTACCACGGGCGGCGAAGGTGTGAACAGTTCGGTCGACCTCACCCAAAAGTTGCGCAGCGGACTCTCGCTCACTCCCAGCTTGGAGCTCGAACGCCAGGAGGACGAAGCGGGGATCGCCAACCTCGGGACCCTCACCCTCACCCTGCGCCAACCGCTCCTCCGCGGACGCGGACGCGACGTGGTGGCTGCCGGCGAGGCCTCCGCCGAACGGCAGGTGCAAGCGGCGCAGCTCGACTTGGCGCACACCATCTCGTCGCGGCTGCGCGCGGTGATCGCGCGCTACTGGGCTTATCGCGCTGCGGCCCTGAACCTGGAAATCTTCAGCACCAGCGAAGAAAGCACGCGGAGCCTGCTCGAAACCACCCGGCGGCTGATCGCGGCGGATGTCACCCCAGCGGCTGAACTGGTCCAGCTCGAAGCAGATCTCGCGTCCAAGGAATCGAGCCGAATTGCCGGCGAACGCGCGCTCTATGCCGCGCGCCAGGCTCTCGGGCAAGAGATCGGACTGTCCGCGGACGGGATTCTTGAGCTGCCGCTTGCGACGGATTTTTTCCCCGCGGTCGATCCCGCCAGCCTGCCCGCAGCAGACACTCTAGCGGCCACTCTCTTGTGGCGACGCGAAGCCCTGGCCCGACGCAGTGACCTGCAGGCTGAACGCGAACGTTTGGCAGCGGCTGAAATCTCGCTCCGCGCGGCCGACAACGCGCAAAAACCCCAGCTCGACTTGACCTTGAGCCCGCGCTATTCCGGAAGCACGGAGGGCCATGGGTTGGGCGACTTCTTCACGCCGCTGTGGCAGAACGTGCCGGGACTGAGCGCTACCTTCGGGGTCAGCCTGGCATGGCCCCTGCGCAACCGCAGCGCCGAAGGGGATTTCCTGCGCGCCCAGGCTGCCCGCGACCAGCAGGCCCTGCGCCTCGAACAAGTCACGCGGGAAATCGGCGCCACCGTGCCGACCGCGCTCGATGCAGTGCGCCAAAACGCGCGGCAGGTGGAAAAAGCCGCACTCGCGATCCGGCTGTTTGAAAAAGCGGTCGACAACGAAGAAAAGAAGCTGCGCGCGGGTTCTTCGACCTTGATCGACGTCACCACCCAGCGTGACCGCCTGACCGCAGCGCGCCAGCAGCTGGTTGCAACCCAGCTCAGCCTGGCGCAGGCGATCGCCGAGTTGCGCTTCCAGACCGGCACCTTGTTGCCGCCCCAACCCGACGCCCCAGATGCCCAAACCCTCCAGCTGGTGGTCCGCCCCGAGCAGTTCACGACCCTGCCCGAAAGCGAGGTTTTGCCGTGATTTTTCGCAAAGTGTCGCTTGAACGGCTGTCATCCCCGGAGCAACTGGACCAGCTGATGCGGGTCACCAATCCCAAAGGCTGGCTGGCACTCGGTGGTGTGATCCTGCTGCTCATCGCCGCCGTGCTGTGGGGATTTCTCGGCTCAGTGCCCAATGAGGCCGCGGGCGAAGGCATCCTGATCCGCCGCGGCGGGGTCTCGGACTTGGTCGCGACCGGCAGCGGTCCGCTGGCGGAAATGCTGGTCAAAGTCGGCGACGTGGTCGAAAAGGGGCAAGTGGTGGCCCGGATTCGCCAGGAAGGGCTGTCGCGCAAAATCGCGGACGCCGAAGCGCGCAAAAACGCGCTCGAAGCCGAGTTTGCTGACTTACAGCGCTATGCCGAACAGCAGCAGCGGCTGTCGGCCCAGAATCTGGCGCAACAACGGGCCAAGCTCGAACGCTCGATTGCCGCGCTGGAGCGCGAAGTCACGCTCCTCGCCAACCGGCTCGAAGCGCAAAAGGCCTTGCTCGCCGATGGTTTGATCACCCAACAAACCTTGCTCCAAACCGAGCAGCAGCTCAATGCCGCGCGCGATCAACGCTCGGGTTTGGAACTCGAACTGAACGGCTTACCGCTCAAGCAGCTCGAAGCCGCGCAGCTGATCGAAAACCAGCTCGAAGCCCGGCGCAGCGCCCTGCGCGAGGTGGAACTGACGCTCCGCGAGTCGCGCGCAGCGCTCGCAGAAAGCGTCAGTGTGGTGTCACCTCATGGCGGACGGGTGCTCGAGCTGATGGTCGATCGCGGCGACGTGGTCAGCCCGGGCACCCCGATTCTGAGCATGGAAGTGGTCAGCGAAGAGCTCTTGGCCGTGCTTTACGTGCCGGCAGCCATGGGCAAGCAAGTGCGGCCGGGGATGACCGCACGCATCTCGCCGGCCAACGTCAAACGCGAAGAGTATGGCTTCATGCTGGGGGAAGTGACTTGGGTCGCCGAGTTTCCTTCGACCTCGCGCGGGATGCTGCGCTTGCTCTCCAATCAGGAACTGGTCAACAAGCTGATGCTCGCAGGCCCACCGCTGCAAATCGACGTGGCCTTGGTGCCTGATCCGGCCACTCCCACCGGGTACAAGTGGTCGTCGTCGCGCGGGCCCGACCTCGAAATCAGCAGCGGTACGGTGACCAGCGGCAGCATCGTGGTCAAAGAAGACCGTCCGATCTCGCTGGTGATCCCGAAAATCCGCGAGACCTTGGGGATTTGAGCGATGGCCGGGGCGCTCATCGACAAGCTGAAGGAACGGCTGGCACCTTGGCGCGCGGCGCTGGCACGCCCTGCCCAGCGGCCCCCCAAAGCCGTGCGCAGTCCCACCATCTTGCAAATGGAAGCGGTCGAGTGCGGGGCGGCTAGCCTGGCGATCATCCTCGCGCACTTCGGACGCTGGGTGCCGCTCGAAGAGCTGCGTCTGGCTTGCGGGGTGTCGCGCGACGGCAGCAAAGCGAGCAATGTGGTCAAGGCCGCGCGCAACTATGGCCTGGAGGCGCGCGGTTTCAAGAAAGAGCCAGTGGGTCTGCGTTCGCTCCAACCGCCGCTCATTTTGCACTGGAATTTCAATCACTTCTTGGTCCTCGACGGCTTCCACAAAGGACGGGTGCGGCTCAACGATCCCGCATCAGGACCGCGCACGGTGAGCGAGCAAGAGCTCGACGAGAGCTTCACCGGTGTGGTCTTGAGTTTTTCGCCCAGCGCGGATTTCCAGCCGGGAGGTAAGCCACCCAACTTGATTGCGGCCTTGCGCCATCGGCTCACCGGCGCTCACACCGCGCTGCTCTTCGTCCTGCTCGCGGGTTTGGGGCTGGTCATCCCCGGACTGGTGGCCCCGATCATGACCAAAGTCTTCGTCGACCAGATCCTGCTCGATAACCGGCTCGACTGGCTGCGACCGCTGCTCTGGGGCATGGGCTTGACCGCCCTCCTGCTTGGTTTTTTGACCTGGCTGCAACAACGTTACTTGCTGCGCCTCGAAACCAAAATCGCGCTCACCGACTCGAGCCGCTTCTTGTGGCACGTGCTGCGCTTGCCCATCGAATTTTTCAGCCAGCGCTTTGCTGGCGACATCAGCTCGCGGGTGCTGATCAACGACCGGGTGGCCCAGCTGCTCTCGCGCGACCTCGCGACCAACGCGCTGGGCGCTTTGCTGATCGTGTTCTTTGGCGCGCTGATGCTGCAGTACGACGTGGTCTTGACCTTGCTCAGCGTGCTCGTGGTGTCGTTCAACGTGGCCGCCTTGCGCTTTGTGTCGCGCCAGCGGATCGACGGCAACCGCAGGCTGCTCCACGCAAAAGGCCAGGTGGGTGGCACCGCCATCGGCGGGTTGCAGATGATCGAGACCTTGAAAGCCTCGGGCGGCGAGTCCGACTTTTTCGCGCGCTGGTCGGGTTACCAGGCCAAGGTGGTCAACATCCGCCAGGACCTCGATCGCTACACCCAAGTTCTCGACGCGTTCCCGCCCCTCTTGGTGGCGCTCAACACCGCCTTGATTCTGGGCATCGGCAGCGTGCGGGTGATGGATGGAGCGGTCACCTTGGGCGGGCTGGTCGCATTCCAAGCCTTGGTCGCGAGCTTTGTCGCGCCGATCAACCGGCTGGTTAGCTTGGGCGCCCAGCTGCAGATGGCCCAAGGTGACATGAGCCGACTCGACGATGTCCTGCGCTACCGCACGGAAGCTGGGATCGCGAGCACGCCCGAAACGGTCCCGGAGAACTTCCCGGTCAAGCTGCGCGGCCACTTCGAGCTGCGCGACATCACCTTTGGCTACAGCCGCCTCGAACCGCCGCTAATCGACGGCTTCAACCTCAAGCTCAAACCGGGCAGCCGGGTGGCCCTGGTCGGTGGCTCGGGCAGCGGCAAGTCGACGATCGCCAAGCTGGTGACCGGCCTGTATCAGCCGTGGAGCGGCGACATCCTGTTCGATGGCCTGCGCCGCGACCAGATCCCGCCGCGCGTTTTGACCAACTCGCTCGCGGTGGTCGATCAAAGCATCTTCTTATTCGAAGGCTCAGTGCGCGAAAACCTCACGCTGTGGGACGCGACCGTGCCCCTTCCCGACGTGGTGGCAGCCGCCCGGGACGCGTGCATTCACGACGACGTGACCGCACGACCCGGCGGCTATGACAGTCCGGTCGACGAAGGCGGCGCCAACTTCAGCGGCGGCCAGCGCCAACGGCTCGAAATCGCCCGCGCGCTGGTCAGCCGGCCGTCCCTCCTGGTGCTCGACGAAGCGACCAGCGCGCTCGACCCGGAAACCGAGCAACTGATCGATGAGAGCCTGCGCCGCCGCGGGTGTACTTGCTTGATCGTGGCCCATCGCTTGAGCACCATCCGCGACGCCGACGAGATCATCGTGCTCGAAAAAGGCAAGGTGAAAGAGCGCGGCACCCACGAACAGCTCAAGGCCAATCCAGAGGGCGCCTACGCCCGCCTGATCGCGTCGCATTAGGTCGCGGATGAAGGACTTCGGCTGATGGACGCACTCCTGGAATCCCGGCTCACCGCAGACGCTCCCGCCCTGGAATTGGGGGGCAACGAGCCTTTCCGCTTGGACGCCAGCGAAACTGCCTGGTTCATCCGTCAGGGCAAGGTCGAGATTTTCGCGGTCCCGCCCGAAGACCCCGAACTCGGGGCGCGCCGCACCCACCTCGCCACGTTGGAAGCGGGCCAGATGATGTTCAGCCTGGAAACCAGCCGCAAGCGTTTGCCTTTGGGCTTGACCAGCAAGAGCGAAGCGAGCACCGCGCTTTTGGCCATGGCCTTGCCCGACACCCAGCTGGTCCAGTTGCCGCTTTCCCGGCTCAAGGAAATCGCGCGGGAAACCGAATGCGTGCCCGGGCTCGCGCGCTTGATCGAGACCTGGCTAGGACAGCTGTTCAGCCGGATTGATCGGGCCCAACCGCCCAAAATTTTTACTCCACTCGAAGCCGGGGCTGAAGTCGTCCTGCCGAACGCTGAAACCGTGGCGCGCACCCGCTCGGGCGTGGTGTGGATCCGCCACGTGGCAGGCCGGTCGCACTTCCTCGGCCGTGCCGAGTTGCCGATGCAACCCGAAGGCTTCCTGCTCCCGATCTCGGACGAGACCTGGCTGGTTGCGACCGAAGAAACTCGCTTGTCGTGTGTCGACAGCGGCGTGCTGCTCCGCGGCGGCGGCTTGTGGGAGGGGCTCCAGCGCTTTCACCGGCTGTTCCTCACCTACGTCGACGCGATTTTGCGCGAAGCGGAACGCGCCGAACGCGAGCGCCTGCGGCGCAAAGCCGAGCTCGATGCACGGACCATGGAAGGCGCTTACCTCCGCCTCGCGTCGATCCTCGAAGAGCAAATCGTGGTCACCAGCCGGAGCATGCCCGCGGGGGACGCCCTGGTCAGGGCTTGCCGTTTGGTCGCTAACGCACAAAACCTCGAGATCCGCACCCCGCCGCAAGCCGAAAAAGAGGCCAAAACCCCGTTCCAGCTATCGCGGATTTGTGCTGCCTCGCGTCTGCGCCACCGGCGGGTGATCCTGCGCGACGACTGGTTCCAAACGGACAACGGTCCGCTCCTCGGTTTTCTCGCCCCGGCGGCCGAAGGGGAGAGCGCTCGGCCGATCGCTTTGCTGCCCACTTCGGCGCAAGCTTACGAACTGGTCGACCCCGAAGATCAAAGCCGCATTCCCGTCGACAGCAGCGTGGCGGCACGGCTCGAAGGGGCGGCGTTCATGTTCTATCCGCCGCTCCCTGAACGCCCCTTGGTGTTCAAAGACCTGCTACACGCGGCCCTGTCTCGTCGGCGGGAAGACCTGGTGATGGTGATCTTGACGGGCGCTTTCGGCGGCCTGCTCGGAGTCTTGACCCCGGTTTTGACCGGCCACATCTTCGGCAACATCATTCCCTCGGCCGACCGCTCGCGCCTGCTCCAGATGACCTTGGCGTTGGTGGTCAGCGCGCTCGGTGCAGCCGCCTTCCAGATCACCCGCAGCATTGCCATCCTGCGTCTGGGCGGCAAGGTCGACGGCACCCTGCAAGCCGCGGTGTGGGACCGGCTCTTGAGCTTGCCCGCGCGCTTTTTCCGCAACTACACCACCGGCGACCTAGCAGACCGCGCCATGGGCATTGACGCCATCCGCGAGCTTTTGACCGGACAGATCACCACGACCCTGCTGGCGGCAGTGTTTTCGGTGTTCAGCTTTGGCCTGCTTTTCTATTACAGCTGGCGCCTGGCCTTATTGGCGGTGGGCTTGGTCTTGGCCCTGGTGCTGGTGACCTCGGTGCTCGCGATGCTCCAGCTGCGCCGCCAGCGGCAACTCCAGACCTTGCGCGGCAAGCTCGCGAGTCTGCTTTTCGGGTTAATCAATGGACTGTCGAAACTGCGGGTCGGCGGCGCTGAGCACCGCGCGTTCGCGCTGTGGGCTGAACGCTTCACCGCCCAACGCCAGGAGACGATCGCCGCGCAGAAACTGGCCCACTTCCAAGCGTCTTTCAATGCGGCGTATGGGGTACTCACCACCTTGGCCTTGTTCGCCATGGTCAGCACCCTGCTCAAGGACCAAGAAACGGTGCTCACCGTCAGCCAATTTCTCGCGTTCAACGCGGCTTTTGGCCAGTTTCAGGCCGCAGTCCTGTCGATTCTCGGGCTGCTGCCGACGATTTTGGGCGCGATTCCCACTTACGAACGGCTGAAGCCGATCTTGGAAACCTCGCCCGAGGTCGACCCCACCAAGATCCCAGTGGGCGAACTGGCCGGGGACATCGAGTTCAGCCACATCTCGTTCCGCTACCAGGCGGACGGCCCGCTGATCCTCGACGATGTTTCCTTCCGCGCCCGGCCCGGCGAGTTCATTGCTTTGGTTGGTCCGTCCGGCTCGGGCAAGTCGACCACCCTGCGCTTGCTCTTGGGGTTCGAGCAGCCCGCAGCGGGTTCGATTTATTTCGATGGTCAAGACTTGCCATCCCTCGACTTACAGTCCGTGCGGCAGCAGATTGGGGTAGTGTTGCAGAATGGCCGTCCGATGGTGGGCGACATCTTCCACAACATCGTCGGCAACCGCAACTTGACCCTCGACGACGCGTGGGAGGCAGCACGCATGGCTGGTCTCGAAGAGGACATCAAGAGCATGCCCATGGGCATGCACACGATCATCAGCGAAGGGGCTGGCACCTTTTCCGGCGGCCAGCAGCAGCGCTTGATGATCGCTCGGGCAATCGTCCATCGGCCGCGCATTGTGCTGTTTGACGAGGCCACGAGCGCGCTCGACAACCGCACGCAGGAGATCGTCAGCCGCAGCCTGGAGCAGCTCAAGGCAACCCGCATCGTGGTGGCCCATCGGCTGAGCACGATCGAAAACGCTGATCGCATCTACGTGATCGAAAAGGGGCGGGTCATCGAGTCCGGGAACTACCAAGAACTGATCGCCCGTGGAGGTCTGTTTTCCCGGCTGGCCAGCCGGCAAATCGCTTGATCTGTTCGGTTTTGGAAAGGTGAACCATGCAGTGCCCGCAATGCCAGTTTGACAATCCCGCGCAGATGAAGTTCTGCGGCCAGTGCGGTGCCAAGCTTCAAGTCCTCTGTCCTGGCTGTGGCGCTGAGGTCACCCCGGGCTTTAAGTTTTGCGGTCAGTGCGGGACCCCGCTCGCTCCACCCGCTGATCCCCAACCTCAACCTCAGCCGGGGGCGCCTCAGCCGGTAGCACCTCAGCCGGCCGCGCCGGGGGCGCCTCAGCCTCTGCCGGCCGCGCCGGGGGCGCCTCAG
>CAZCOV010000247.1:0-9965 GCA_964499975.1 uncultured Thermoanaerobaculia bacterium | reverse complement strand
ACGACCCTTTTTGCCAGGTGAATCTTGGAAAATGATCGTCAAGGGGGCCATTTTGGGATGCTTTTGTAAGGCTAAACCCAAGGGTCTCAAAACCCAAGGATTGATAAGGAGATAGCTATGAAACCCACGATTCGGACTAAACTTGCTACCCAAATCTGCCGGGATGCTTTTCGCCGTTTGGGCTTCTGGTGCGCGCTCGCGCTCCTCGCCACTTCGGCAGGCGCGCAGTGCGTCGACGGCACCCCGCTGAATTGTGCGCCCGGCGGCGCGCTGATCTGTACCGTTGCTGCGGGTGTGGTCACCTGCGACACCGACGTGATCTTGGGCGGAGCCGCAGTCACTGCCTATGCCGTGCTCGCGGGCGGCAACTACGAGGCTTTTGGCAACGACAGCCTGGGCAATCCCTTCTGCTGCCAGATTCCGGTTGGGGGGATCACCGACTTCACGTTGTGGGGCAGTGGCAACAACGACTTCTTGTACTTGTACTATGTGGGCGCAGCGCGTTTTGACATGGCGCCAGGGGGCCTGGGTGCGCTCAATGCCAACCTCCGGGCGCGCGTGGGTGCTGACGAGCTCCATGGCGGGGACACTGCGCTCGCCACTTACACCGAGAGCCTTTACGGCGATCAGGGCAACGACCTTCTCGTCGGCAACCTCGGCAACGACCTGCTGTACGGCGGTGGCGACAACGATACCATCCAGGGCAACGATGGCGATGACTATGCCCAAGGCGATCTCGGGAACGACACCATCTATGGTGGCCCAGGGCTCGACGTCCTCTACGGCAACAGTGGCAACGATCAGATCTCCGGAGACGGAGGCGACGATTTCTTGAGCGGCTCTTTCGGCGACGACACGCTGAACGGGAATGCCGGATTGGACACCCTGCTCGGCGATGCGGGCACGGATACGCTGGACGGTGGCATCGACAACGACACCTTGTGCGGCGGTCCAGATGGGGCGCTTAATCCCGACACTCTGACCGGCGGCATGGGCAACGACCTGCTATATGGCCTGACCGCGGCCGGAGTCGGTCCGTGGAATCAAGGCACGGGCGGACCGGGCTTCGATCTCTGCGATGCGCTGAGCGCGCCGGGCTATGCCGCGTGCGAAGGAGTCCTGGGCGCAGCCCCAGCCGCCTGCCCGTAGCATCCCACCCCCAGGTGGCTCGTCGCTTCACGCCGTGACGAGCCGCGGGAACCTGCTCGCCTGGACGCCAAGTTGCTGCCACAGGTCCAGGCGAGCTGCTTCCAGATCGTCGTCCACTGCCCACACGCACTTCAGCCGACGGTGGCGCGCCTTGACCCCGGTCAACGCCTGCGCCAGCCCACTCAGCTCCGCGCTATACCCCACCACCAGATGCGGTCGCGCCCACAGCGCCCCGGCCACCAAAGCGTCGCGTTGGGGTTCGAGCACCCACGCTGCCCGACGTTCGAGCGTCCACGCCGTCAACACGCGGCCGGCGAAGAGGGTGAGCGGCACGCTGCTGAACACGATCCACCGCTCGGGCTCCCCAGGTCCGGCGATCCCTGCAAGCTGCGCGTCGAGCTGCCCAGCTGCCGCGCGCAACTGTCGCTGGGAAAGTTGTCTCGTCCCTGGTTTGGCGGCTGGCACCTCTGGGTTTAGGTTGGCGGCTGGCACCTCTGGGTTTAGGTTGGCGGCTGGCACCTCTGGGTTTTGGTTGGCGGCTGGCACCTCTGCCTGCACCAGGACCGCGCCAGCCGCGCCAGCGGACGGATCGAGCGCGGTCAGTGGTCGAGGTTTGAGCCAGGAGCTGGGCGCGGGCAGCCGCAGCGCGAGGCGGGCTGGATCAGCGGGCACGCCTTCGCTGTCCATCCAGCACGCTGGTTGCGGCTCCCAGGCTGGCAGTAAGAGGTCAGGACCGACCGCTACCGAGGTCAGTCCTGCCGCCTGGATCGCCAGGTCGATGGCGACTTGATCGGGGTGACAGCGGCTGTCAAAAGCGACCTGTCGTGATTGGGCGCGGTCTGATCGGTCCTGATGGGGATTCTGTTGGCTCGCCTGCAGTAGCTGGACACCGCGGGCAACTTGGTCAGCGACCTGGGCGAAGGAGCGCCACTCCCAGCTGATCCAGCCACGGTGAAACAGCCAGGGTTCTTCGGGAATCTGCTCGGCAAGGGCTGCCAAAATGGCGGTCAGCGGATTGGGGAGATCCGCCGGTAGGGTTGGCGCTACCCTTGCCGAGCTTGCTGGCGCGGCGTCAGCCAGCCGCATCCTTGAGCGCGGCTTTGATCTTCTGTTCGAGCATTGGACGCATCATGCTCGCGGGCGGCTTGAGCTCGGCACGGCCCACCAAGGCCCCTTCTTCCAGCACCACGGTGCCCTTGGAACCCATGGCGGTGAGCTCGAGCGTGTCACCGTTCCAAGTAACCTTGAGCGTGCCCCCAAAATGCTTGTCGAGCGCTGTGTTGAGCGCCGGCCGGACTTCTTCCATGCTCTTCTTGGCGGTTTCAATGCGAATTTCCATAGTTGATCCTGGTTGATCTTGAGTGAGGTTGTCTGGTGCCGTTCGTGGTTCGGTGAACGTCTTCGCTGGAAAAATATCATAGAGGAAGAGCCTGAGCACAGACAAGAGCTCTGGGGCTATAGTCGGAGTCTGGCGCCCCGCCCCAGCTCGAACTTCTCAGCAGCGCATGGCATCCAATGTGCTTACAATGATGCTGATGAGATCCCTGACCCTCTCCACGGTTGGTTTTAGCATCTGCCTCGGACTGCTCACACCGAGCCTCCCCGCCTGGGCCGAAAAGGTCGAAGTGAGTCAGCCCAAACTCTACGGCGACAGCCTCGATGCGGCCCGACGAGCGCTCGAAGAGTACGCTGCCCATGACGATTCAGCGGAATTCCAGCGGGTCACCGAGATCGGTTACCGCCTAGCCAAGAGCGCTGATTGGCGGGAGTTCCCCTTCTCGTTCTACTTGATCGACATGCCCGAGCCCAATGCTTTTGCTTTGCCCGGCGGCCAGATTTTCGTCACCCGCGGCATGCTCAAGCTGGGGCTGAGCGATGACATGCTCGCGTGCTTGCTCGGGCACGAAATCGCGCACGTGATCCACCATCACGGAACCCGCATGCAGCGCCGGGCCACCTTGCTCAGCGTGCTCGGCCAGATCCTCACCTTGGGCGTCCTGATCGGGGCTGATGATCGGCCAGAAAACCCACTCGACCCTTACGGCATCGACCGTTCAGAGAGCCGCAAAGGCAGCCTGGTCCAGGGCGCAGCAGCTGCCAGCATGGTGCTCGGCGAGCTCTTGCTGCGCAATTACAGCCGCGAGTTCGAAGACGAAGCGGACGAATCCGGGCAGCGGTTAGCCGCCGCAGCTGGCTTTGCTCCGGCAGGCGCCCAGCAGCTGTGGGAGCTGATGACCGCGCGCATCCCCCAGAGCAAGGACTATGGCTACTGGCGCACCCACCCCTTCTCCGACCAACGGATGCGCGCCGCCAGGGTCCGGGCCGCTGAATTCACGGTGCGCGAAGCTCGTCCGGTCACCGAGTTCCGGCAGGCGACGCAACAAGCGATGCTCGACTTTGGCGCACGTCCGGGCACCGCGCCCGAGCAGTTGGCTTTCCTCGAACAGTCCGCCCTGAGCGCCTGGCCAGCTGGCGAGCCCGCCGAAGCGCTGCGCTTGAAACAACTGCATGAGCGGCGCAAAAGCGAGCTGGCCAAACCAGAAACCGAGCGCGACTACGGCGCGCTGATTGTGGCTTATCGAGCCCAACTCGAGCAAGTTCGCGCCTTGACCCCCAACTCATCGTTTCTCGCGGCGGCCGAAGGCGAACTCGCGGAACTGCAAGCTGAGACGGAAAAAATCTATCCCAATGCCTTGGCGATCTGGGACAGCGGCTTGTACCAGACCCCTTTTCTCGAAGTTTTTCTCAGCAACTACCCCACCGCTCAAGCCGCGTCCAAGGTCGCTTTGGCGCTGGGAGATGCCTATAGCCGCCTGGGTCGGCAAGCCGATGCCGTGACCCAGTACCTGCGCGCCAGCGCCGGACCCGACCCCGAAGTGGCGCAGCGGGCGAGTCTGGGGCTGCGCAACCTGGCACCTTTCCTGACCGAACTGGTGGCTCTGCAAGAGCTGCGCGAACAGAGCACGAATGCCGAACTCAAAGCCTCAGCGGACCAGCGCCTGGGCGAACTTGCCACCACTTTCACCGAACTCAAGGTGGGTGCCGACTATTTGCGGCAATACCCCGAAGGCGAGCACGCTGCGGTCGTGGTAGAGCGTCTGGAAGTGCTCGCCCAGAACCTCTATGGCGAGGTGGTCCTCTACCAGGGCATCGGCGATCACGTCAAGGCGCTCGACCGCATCCAGCAAATCCTCACCCATGCCCCCACTTCCAAAGCAGCTGCCATGCTGCGCGAGCGCGCGGTGGTCAAGAGCTGATCTGCTCCTGCGCACGTCGCGCCGCCAGCCAGCCGCGCAGGATCTCGACGACTGCCGGCAGGACGCTGAGTCCGATGATGCCGAGGATGACCCAAGAAAAATTTCGCTTGACCAGCGGCAGGTTGCCGAAGAAGTAACCGAGCGGCACAAAGAGCAGCACCCAGGCCACCGCACCGATCACGTTGAAAGCAAAAAAGCGGCGGTAGTGCATTTGCCCGATACCAGCGACAAAGGGTGCAAAGGTGCGGATGATCGGCACGAAACGGGCAATGATCAGGGTCTTGCCGCCATAGCGTGCGAAAAAATCGGCGGTGCGGTGCAAATGGCGGGTATTGAGCCAAATCGAGGACTCACTGCGAAACACCTTGGGGCCCACCCGCAAACCGATCGCATAGTTGACGGCATCGCCGAGCACGGCCGCCAAGAGCAGGAGCGCACAAGCCAATTCCAGGTTCAGCGGGCTGTGGTCGAGGGCGCACAGCGCGCCCACCGCAAACAAGAGGGAATCGCCGGGGAGAAAAGGCGTGACCACCAGCCCGGTTTCGGCGAACACGATCAAGAACAAGAGGAGGTAGAGCCCACCACCCATGCTGGCGGCCAACTCGATTAAGTGGACGTCGATGTGGGCAATGAAGTTCCACAGATGGAGCAGCAGCTGCATATCACTCCTTGATCCAACAGGCCGCAATCTCGCGGCTTTTTCGCTTCCTTGACTCCCCTTAACCCGGATTCCGACGGTCGGGATCCCCCAACTCTTTGCGCATCCGTTGCAAGGGCTCACGCAAGGTTTCGGGAGGACATTCGAGGGCTTTGATGATCAGCAAGTCGAGTTCATCATCGCGGCCGAGCAAAGACTCGAGGTCGGCAGTCAGGTGCTGCGGTAGCCGACTGGGGACCGGGGACGCCTGGAACAACTGGTGGTAGAGCTTGGCCACGGCCCGGCGATCGTGTTCGCGCAGCTCTTCACGGTTGTTGACCTGGGTCAAAAGTCGGGCAAAGGACACCAGGTCGGTCCACAACCGTTCGCCAGCTTCGTTGCTGGTATCCCCTTCTCCCCCGAGCCAAGCAAGAATCCGCTTCTGCAGCCGCCGGATCTCCAAGCGATCGTCGATGCGCAAGAAGGGGTAGATCTTGAGGTCGCGGAGGATCGCGATGCGGTTGGCCACGCTGCGCAAGCTCGATTTCAAGCTCGTCTGGTCGTCGGGGTTGCGGCGGATGATCGAACGCCGGAATTGCCCGTAGAGGCGGCGGATCTCGAGCGAATCTTCAAGGTCGACCCAGCGTCGGTCGAGCGACGGCAAGCCTTCAAATTCGCGGATTGCCGCTTCGAGCGTGATCAACGCCTTGGTCGCCCGCCGCAAGCCAGTATCGGCGTGGGAAACCACCAGCCAGAGCTCCTTGCGGGCCGACGCGCTTTCGAGCGCCTCCAGGATCTCGAGCAGCTGGCCGCGCGAGACAAAAGCGAGGCTAGCGACTTCGCGCACCGCGAGTTCAGCCGAGATCTGGGCCCCGATTTCCTGGAGCAACACTTGACTGTCGACGCTGTTTTCTTCGTCCGCCACACCGCCTTCCTCGAGGATCTGCGCATCATAGAATTCCATGATCACGTGCATCACCTCAGCAGCATCAGCCAATAAGCTGCGAATCCCGTCGAGCAAGGGGCCTTCGAGGGTGAACCAGCCGGTGTCTTGCGGCACCACAAAGTCGAGCCCTTGACTCTGCTCGATCAGCGCCGCGAGTCGGTCGAGGATGGTGGAACTGTCCTTCATGCAGGAGCGGTCGCACTGCTAAGGAGTGCTGGGCTGACCTCCGGACGGCAAAACAAAGTCGTTGGCGTCGACTTGACCGTTGACGGTGACCGCTCGGAGGGCCGCGCGCATCATCGCCTGGCCGTTGAGTGTCGAAGCTTCGGCAAAGGGCAACTGCAATCCGTTCACCGAGCGAAAATCGGAGTAAACCTCCCGCACTTCGCCGGGTTCGCCCAAGATCCCGGTACCGCGGTACGTCAAGCTCAGCACCTGACCGCTCTCCGGGTCGATCCCTAAGGTGAAGGTCTGATCGCTGAGTTCGATTTGGACCTGCTCGACGGTCTTGCCATTCACCTCTTCGTTCCCGCTCGCGACCGCGGTGAATCCCCCGGAGGTAGCCTGCCGCTTGAGCAGGACCACCGGATGCCGCGCGAAACTGCGGGTCAGCTCGATGCGGCGGGAATCGGGCATGGGGCCAGCACCCCGCGGGGTCTGCTGGAAGCCGCCACCCTCGGCCAGCACCTGGACCATGGTGCCAAACGGCAGCTTGAGCTCTTGCCGCAAACGGTCAGGAAAGACCATCAGCGTGCGGGTCTCAGCCGTCATCTCGCCTTGGGGAGTGGTTATCTTAACTTCGCTCAAGATCTCGAGGCTTTGCAGCTGGGCGAGTTGCTCAGCCCCACCGACCGCCGCCACCGCGCGCGCCAGCAGCTCGTCAGCGCGCGCTTTGCCCGCTGCGGTGAGGGCCACTTTGGGCATTTCTGGCTCAGGAATCGTGATGTCGAGTGGGTGAATTTCGCCAAATTCGCTCAAGGGACGGTCCTGACCCGCCTCAGGCCCCACCACCACGATCGCAAATTCTTGGGGTCGGATGTACTTGCTCGCGACCCGCGTGACATCTGCCGTGGTCACTGCGATGATCCCTTTTTGGTAGCGCGCCAGCCAGTCGAGCGGATAGCCGTAGTATTCGTAGGACAGTTGCTGCCCGAGAATTTCGCGGGTTGAATCCGAAGTGAAAACAAAGGAGTTGAGGATCGCGGCCTTGGCGTTTTCCACCTCCAGGTCGGTGAGCGGCTCGGTCGTCATGTTGCGCGCTTCCGTCAGCAGCGAAGCAATGCCGGCGGCCGTGGTCTCGGTCTTGGTGCTCATCGCCAGCAAAAACACTCCCGGGTAATCCCACTGACTGGCCACCCGGCCGAAAACGTCGTAGGCCAAGCCTTGCTTGGACCGCACCCGGTTGAACAGGCGGGAGCTGAACGAGCCGCCCAGCGCCTGATTCATCACTTCGACCGCATAGTAGTCGGGGTTGCTGCGCAAGATTCCCAAGTGCCCCACGCGGATGTAGGACTGGGTGACGTCGTTTTTGCTAGCGAAGTAGACCCCCGGCTGCACGTTTTCGAGGTACGGCACTGGCGGATCCACGACTTCGGGTCCGCGCGGCCAGTCGCCGAACACTTGCTCGATCAGCCGCAGCGCCGCGGCGCTGTCAAAATCCCCGACCAAACCGAGCAAGATGCGGTTGGGGTGGAAGTAGCGCGCGTGCCAGGCCACCAGGTCTGCGCGCTCAATCGCGTTGATCGTGGCGTAAGTGCTGGTCCGCGCATAGGGCGACTCTGGCCCGTAGATCCGCTTGCGGAACTCCCGTCCGACGATGTCACCCGCGTCATCGTTCTGGCGGGCGATCGACGAAATCTCCTGGTTCTTGGCCACTTCGAGCTGTTCGGCTTCGAAAGCCGGAGTGCGTAAGACTTCGGCGAAGACCGCGAGGACCTCGGGGAAATCATCGCGCAGCGCGCTCATCGAGGCCGTGCCAACAGCCATCCCGATGGCGGTCTCGATCTTTGCAGCCTTGTCTTCGAGATAGTCGTCGAGGTCCTGGCTGGGCCGTTTCTGGGTGCCACCGCTGCGCAGAACCTCCCCCGTGAGCGCAGCGAGCCCGACCTTGTCCGCCGGCTCCCAGCGTGAACCCGTGCGAATTCGCGCGTCCAGGCTGATCAACGGCAATTCGTGATCCTCGAGCAGCATCACGACCATGCCGTTGGCGAGGACATGGCGCGTTGGCGTGGGCAACGGGGTCTCGGGCAAGGCCGAGTACTTGAGCTGGTCCACCGTCTTGACTTGGGCTTCGACCTGGGCGGATGCGCTCAATCCCAGGGCCAACAGGAACAGGGCAGCGACGATCCCTGGCGAGCGACGGTTGGGCAACGCGCGCGATGGGTGGGCGGATAGGCGCAAGGATGGGTGGTTTATGGGGTTGCTCAACATGAGATTGCCTCCGCAAACAAAAGAGCTAGCGGCCACTTTCAGCTGCCGCCGGTTGCGCCGTTGGGGATTGGGGATCAGCAGTATAAATCATGGCCACCGTGCGATTTTCTGGCACGAAAGCTGCCTTGGCCACGCGCAGGATATCGGCCGGGGTCACCCGCTCGATGGCCTGGAGCGAACGAAAGAGCTCGCGCCAGTCGCCGCGCAAGGTCTGGTAAGACGCGATTTGATAAGCCAGGCCCTGGTTACTGCCCAGTTGACGGATCAGATCGGCTTTGGCGCGGGTCTTGAAGCGCTGCAACTCAGCCGCGCTGATCTCTTCGCTTTGCAGACGGGTGATTTCCGCTCGGATCGCGGCTTGCACTTCGTCGTTGGTGTGGTCCTTGGCGGGGATCGCCAGCAGCAACCACAGAGTCGGGTACTTCTCACCCGGAAACGAGGAGTAGGATCCGGCAAAAAGCGCGATTTTCTGATCCCGCACCAGCGACCGATAAAGGCGCGAGGTCCGGCCATTCGACAGCACATCGTCGATCGCGTCATAAACCGCCTGGTCCGGGTGGAGCACGCTCGGCTTGTGGTACATCTCGGCATAGACCGGCTGCGCAGGGTCGATCATGGTCACCATTTTTTCCGCGATCTGGGGCGGCTCGACCGTGCGCAGCGGCGCGGGCGCGGGTCGGGCTGGGATGCGGCCAAAGTACTTTTCGATGGTGGCGATCACCGCCTTGGTGTCGAGGTGGCCGACGACCGCGGTGACCAGGTTGGCCGGGGCATAATTGCGGCGAAAAAACCCCTCGGCGTCGGTGGCGCTGATCGCGTCGAGATCGCTCATGTGGCCGATCGTCGGCTGCTGGTAGGGATGCGCCACGAACGCCGTCGCCAGCGCCTGCTCAAAGAGCCGCCCGATGGGCTGGCTGTCGGTGCGCAAACGCCGCTCCTCCTTGACCACGTCGCGTTCCTTGTAAAACTCGCGAAAGACCGGGTGGAGGAAACGCTCGGATTCGAGATAAGCGAACAGCTCGAACTTGTTGGCCGGGAGGGAGTAGAGGTAGACCGTGATGTCACTGTTGGTGGAAGCATTGAGTTCGACCCCGCCTTCGCGATCGACGATTTCTGCGAACTGGTTGGGGATCACGTACTGCGCGGCTTCTTCTTGCCGGGCCTTAAACGCCGCGAGCAGGGCTTCCACCTGCTGCGGATCTGCTAGCGGCTCGCGCCGTTCGCGGTCATAAGCCTGGTAAGCGGCTTCGACGGCTGCCAGCGCTTTTTCTTCGGCCGCGAAGTTCTTGGTGCCGATGCGCGGCGTCCCTTTGAATGCCATGTGCTCGAACATGTGAGCCAGGCCGGTAATCCCCGGAACCTCCTGCGCTGACCCGACATTGGCGACGGTCGCAAACGAGAACACCGGGGCGACCGGCCGCTCGAGGATGAGAAAAGTCCAGCCATTCTTGAGCACATGACGCGTGACTTTGCCCTCGAACGCCTGGAGCAAGTCCGGCTCGGCCAGACGTGGCTCGGCCTGACGCGGCTCGGCCTGACGCGGCTC
>CAZCOV010000246.1:0-9985 GCA_964499975.1 uncultured Thermoanaerobaculia bacterium | reverse complement strand
AGATCCCGACACCCTCGACACTTGGTTTTCTTCGGCGCTTTGGACCTGGAGCACCTTGATCGATCCTGAGCTGGCGCAAGATCCCACTCTCAGCCTCGAACAGCTCTTGGCTGGCAGCCCAGACTTCCAGCGTTTCCATCCCACTTCGGTGATGGAGACCGGCTACGACATCTTGTTCTTCTGGGTCGCGCGCATGATCCTCGCGACCACCTATGCCACGGGTCAGATCCCGTTCAAGACGGTCTACCTCCACGGGCTGATCCTCGATAAAGATGGCGACAAGATGTCGAAGTCTAAGCCTGAAACCTGCATTGACCCGCTTGACACGATTGCCGAGCACGGGGCCGACACGTTGCGTTTGGCCCTGGTCATCGGCACCGCCCCAGGCAAAGACTTAAAGCTCGGGACCGAGCGCATCACCGGCTGCAAACGGCTGATCAACAAGCTGTGGAATGCCGGCAAGCTGGTCGACGCCAACCTCAGCCGTCATGGTCCGGCGGCGCCCAGCCTGGGGGCGGTCACCCATCCGGTCAACCGTTTCCTGCTCGACCGCCATCGCGCCTTGCTCGAACTGGTCGCGCGGCGCTTTGCCGATTACGCTTTTGGCGATGCCGCCGAACAGATCCGCAATGCTTTTTGGAGCGAGTTCTGCGACTTCTACCTCGAAGCGATCAAGGTCAAAGATTTGGCCGAGCTCGCCGAGACCGCGCAAGTCCTGCACCGGGTGTTTGGCGATTACCTCAAGCTTTTTCATCCTTTCATGCCCTTCGTGACCGAAAAGTTATGGGGCGAGTTGGGGGGTAACGGCCTGCTGATCCGTGCGGCCTGGCCACAGCCGGATCCGGCGCATACCTGGCCGGAAGAGACCGCCGGGGTCTTGGCGGTCGACCGCCTGATCACGGCCGTGCGCGGTATTCGCGCTGAGCAGGGGCTTGAGCCTGGAGCCCACCTCACCTTGACCGTCGAGGCGCGCGAACACGCGGCGATCTTCGCGACTTGCGCGCCGATCATCGCCCGCCTGGTGCGGGCCGAAACCCTGACCTTCGCGGCGGAAACCGCAGCGTCCGGCGCGGCCATTGCGGTTGACCCCAGTTTTGCTGCTGCGGTCACCTTGGGAGCTGCCGATCAAGACGCCGAGCGCAAGCGTCTGCAAAAACAGCTCGAGGAAGCCCAGCAGCGGCTGGTCGGTCTCGAAAAGCAGCTCAACAACGAGAATTTTCTCACCCGCGCCAAGCCCGAGGCCGTGGCCAAAACCCGGAGCGAAGCCGAAAAAACCCGCGCCACGATCGCTGCGGTCGAAGAACGTCTAGCCGTCCAGGGTTAAACCGCCAGGGTTGGTCCGGTGGGCCAGCGCAGCGACGTTGCCTCCAGGCACGGATTTGCGGCACGATGAGGTGGTGGCCATAATAGCCACCGATGTCTTGCTGTTTGCAGATTGCCGGGGCACAATAGAGCAGCTGCTTGAGCGTAGCATCTTGTAGTATACTGTAATAGGAATAGAGATGGTTAACAACGATCTGCTTATGCCCCGGCGGCAGTTCTCGGAGGAGCGTCTCAACAAACTCTCTGAGCAGCTTCGCCAGCTGCCCATGGTTGAGTCGCTCCCAGATCTCTGCATCTATGCGACTGGATCCTTCGGCAGGTTCGAGGCCAGCCCTCATTCCGATATTGACCTCTTCTTCCTGAACGACAAAAGCCAGCTGGTCGCACCTGTGTCTCGACTCAATGAGCTGCGACTGTTCGCAGGCGTCATCGAAGCAGGCGAGGGTCTGTCCTTCCCGACTTTCTCAAACGATGGTGAATTTCTCCGGATTATTTACCTCGACGACATGTTGAGCCATCTCGGAGGGCGCAACGACGACTACCAGAACTACTTCACAGCTCGGATGCTTCTGCTTCTCGAAAGCACGCCACTGGTAAACAATGATCTGTATTACCGGGCAATTGCCGGTATCATTGAGTCCTATTTTCGCGACTATCCTGATCACACTTCCAACTTCCGGCCAGTATTCCTCATCAACGACATCCTGCGCTTCTGGAAGACCCTCTGCCTCAACTACGAGCATCGGCGCAATAAACCCGAAGATCAGCCCGAAACCCGCCGGAAGCAACAAGTTAAGAACTTTAAACTGAAGTTCAGCCGGCTGCTGACGTGCTTTGGCACACTCGTTGCGGTTTGTGCATTACCCTCTCCGACCGATAGCTCTACAATCGTGGCTCTCACCAAGAAGACACCCCTAGAGCGCTTCCTTGAGGCCACGGGATCTATCCCCGAGTTGGTGACGAAACGTCAAGAGATTCTGGATCACTACCAGTGGTTCATCAGGTTGACAGGCAAGACAACTGAAGAACTGCACGCAGAGTTCATCGAGGAGCAGCATAAGGTTCAACTTTTCGGTCGGGCAGATGCTTTTGGTCAACGTGTCTACGACGTGCTCGCGTTTTTCGCTGAGAGAAACCACTACAGCAGGTATCTAGTTATCTAGCCACCTGCAAGGGGGCAAACAACCATGCGTTCCTTCGTGTTTCTCGAAATTGCAGATCGTGATCTCAACCACCTTCTTCTTGGTATCGAAGAGATTCTCACGAATAAGCGCCCAAAACGTGCAGCTCACCTCACGATTAGAGGTCCCTACAAAGGCCACATCAACCATGAAACGCTGAAGTTGTGTCAAGATCGTCTGCAACAGGACGTTCTCGATATCTCCGGAGTAGGCCGCTTTTCGAACCCGAAAGAAGAGGTCGTCTATCTCAAAGTTGCCAGCCCGAACCTGCGGCGAGTTTGGTGGAAGCCGGATTACCCGATTAAAGAGTTCGAATTCAACCCCCACATTTCGATCTATCGAGGCCCGGACAAGGAACTGGCCGCTCAGGTTGGGACATTCTTCGATCATGAGCGCTTGCAGCTGTATTGCGCAGAGTTTAAAATCGTTACTCGCGTCAGCAAGAATCCACAATTGGAGCTGTTTGAACCACGTGAAGAAGTTCCTCGGTCGCTAGTGGCTAGCGGTCGAATCAACCCGAACCTCCTTGACCGCCTGACCGTTCTGGTCCGGCGCCATCAACGTCAAAGTTCCGCTGGCGCAGACGCTCGGCCCAGTTCCTCGCTTGCTGATGGCTATGCCAACACCCCGGCCTTAGCCAGAGGATAAGATGAAGTTTTGGTCACAGCCACGGCTTGAGCCACCTGGTCAAGGGCGTCTGCGAGTGTAGGTCTGGGGCCGGGAATGTCGATCGGGGGCCACCCGAACCTCAGGGTCAGTGCTCGGGCCGGCTACCTCGATGTGTGAATCCGTACCTGAATCGCGGAAATTCTGCAGGTGTCCGTGCCACCCAGCAGCATCAAGGTCAATGCTGATCGATAGCGAGCAGCGCGCAGACTTTGGCCACTGCGGACGCGGCTGGCACCAGGATTTTTTCGCGGTCGCGGCGGGTGGAAAGCTCCACTTGACCCTCGGCCAGAGCTTTTTGCCCAACGATCAGGCGCAAGGGAATGCCGACGAGGTCCGCATCTTTGAACTTGACGCCCGGACGCTCGGGGCGGTCGTCGTACAGCACCTCGATGCCGCGGCCCAACAACTCCCGGTACAGGTTATCCGCGAATTCGCACACGGACGGCTCGTTGGTGTTCAAAGCGATCAGCAACACCGCGAACGGAGCGAGCGGACGCGGCCAGATGATGCCGTCGGCGTCGTGGTTCTGCTCGATCGCAGCCGCGATGGTGCGGCCGATGCCCAGGCCATAGCAACCCATGATCATGGGGTGACTCTGGCCTTTCTCGTCGAGGAAGTTGCAACTCAGGGCCGCTGAATACTTGGTGCCCAACTTGAAGATGTGCCCCACTTCGATCCCCCGGTAAAGCTCGAGGACCCCGCTGCAGCGCGGGCAGGGATCATCACCGTGCACCAGCAGCAGGTCGGCCCACTCGCCCGGGGTGGCGTCCCTCCCCCAGACCACGTGGGTCAAGTGGGCGTCGGCTTGGTTGGCACCACACACGAATGACGAAAGCTCGCGCAGCGAGAAATCAGCGATCGTGCGCAAACCCGCAGGCAGCCCGACCGGACCCGCAAATCCAACCGGCGCGCCGGTTGTAGCTTCGACGGTTTTTTCGTCGGCCAAGGCCAGGTGGAGAACCCCCAGCAGGTTGCCGAGCTTGACTTCGTTGACCTCGCGGTCGCCGCGGATCATGACCGCGACCGGCTCGCCTTTCTCGCTGGTGTAAATCAGGGTCTTGACCATGCGCGCCAGGGGTACGCCCAAAAACTCTGCGACTTCCGGCACGGACTTGAGCCCTGGAGTGGCGACCAGGGCGCGCGGCTGATCGGCTGCAGCCGGCGGGGGCGCGAGCGCACCTGCGGTCGCTTTCTCGACGTTGGCGCCGTAGCCGCAGGCCGCGCAGCGCACCACTTCGCTCTCACCGGTCTGCGCGACGACGATGAACTCGTGGGAGTCTGAGCCACCGATCGAGCCGGTGTCGGCTTCAACCACGGTGTAGTCGAGCTCGCAGGAAGCAAAGATCTGGCAATATGCGTCGTTCATGTCGCCATACGTGGCATCCAGGGAGGCCGCGTCTACATGGAAGGAGTACGCGTCCTTCATCAAGAACTCGCGACCGCGCATTAGGCCGAAGCGGGGGCGGATTTCGTCGCGGAATTTGGTCTGGATCTGGTAAAGGTTGAGCGGCAGCTGACGGTAGCTGCGGACATCGTGGCGGACCACGTCGGTGATCACTTCTTCGTGGGTCGGACCAAAGCAGAATTCGCGCTCGTGGCGGTCCTTGATCCGCAACAGCTCCTTGCCATAACGCGCCCAGCGTCCAGACTCCTGCCACAGTTCCGCAGGCTGCACGGCGGGCATCGTCAGTTCCATGGCACCTTTTTTGTCGAGCTCGCGGCGCACGATCGTCATCAACTTTTGCAAGCTGCGCCAGCCCAGCGGCAGGTAGGTGTAGATGCCCGCCGCGACTTTCTTGATCATCCCCGCACGCAGCATCAACCGATGGCTGATCACTTCGGCGTCACCCGGCACTTCGCGGGTGGTGTAAAGGTAGTACTGACTCCAACGCATAAGCAAACTCCGATTCTCGTGGAAGTAAGGCGGGAATGAAGCGCAGTCATTTGCGGAACTGTTCGACGCCGCGAAGCATCGACCGCGCACTCTCCTGGATGCACTTGAGCACTTTGGTTTCGCGGGCAGGGTTGCGTTCTTGCAAGCTGCGCGCTTCGATCAGGGCGCTGCGCGCGGGCTCGCGCTTGCCCGAGGCGAGCAGCGCCATGCCGAGGTGGGTCAGGGTGCGCGCCGAAGGGCCAAGTTGGTGAGCCCGGGTGAGGCAATCGATCGCCTGCTCGAACTCCTGCCGCTTGTAGTGGACCCAACCCAAAGCCGCCAGCGAAAAGTGCTTGAGTTCGTCCGGCGACGACTCGAGCGATAGCCGCGCAAAGCCCAAGGCTTGGTCGAGCTCTTCTTCCATTTCCGCAAGGTTGAAGGCCATCTCATAGTAGGCCAGGGTCTTGGAAAAAGCGCTCGCGCCTTCGTCGAGCATCAGCTTGCCGATGCGGTTGCCTTCGCGATACTTGCCTTCGGTGCGCAGCGCTTCGATCAGGGTCGCATAGGCCGTGGTGCGTAAGTTTTCTTCAGAACTCAAGCGCAAAACCTTGTCGATCAGCGGCTCGATTTCCTGCGCCCGCCCGAGCTCCAGGCAGGCCATGGCATAAGCGGTGAGCAGCGCAGGGTTTTCCGCGTCCAACGACAGCGCCCGGCGGTAGCAGCTCAGAGCCTGGCGGAGGTGGCCATTTTGCATGGCGTCCTCGGCCCGGCGCATCCACTCGGCAGCTTCGGCGGGCAGCTGGGAGGGCTCGTGCCCGAGCAAGAGCTGGACCGAGTCGCGGTAAGTGAGCCGGGCTGGATTGAGCCGCTGGGTCTCGCGAAACGCGGTCAGGGCCTTGCGGTACCAGCGGCGATCGAGGTAGGCCAGTCCCAACAAGTAGTGCGCTTCTTCAAACAGCGGATCTTGGCGCACGGCAGCTTCGAGGTAGCGGATCGCAGGGGTGACGCGTCCCATTTCATACGAGCAACTGCCGAGCAAGTAGTACGCTTGGGGGATCGGATCCGCGGCGACCGCGCGTTCGAGAAAGCGCACCGCTGACGCCAGGTGGCCCTCGGAAGCGTACACCGCACCCAAGCTGAAAGCGGGGAGGAAAGCGTCGGGATAAAGCGCGACCGCTTTCTTGAGCAAGTCTTCGGCGCGTTGGGCATCGCCGTGCTCGTGGCAGAGGACCCCACAGTAAACCAGGCTCTCGTGGTGGTTGGGCTTGATCGCCAGCACGCGATCGAAATAGGTGCGGGCGAGTTGGGTTTCGCCTTCGTTGAAGAAGGTCTCGGCCAAAAAAAACGCCAACTGGTAGTTCTTCAAGTCGAGCTGGTACGCGGTTTCGAGCGCACGCACCGCCCCTTCGATGTCAAAACCGAGGAACGCATACTCGGCATGGTCGAGCAGACGGCGAAACTCCTCCTTGCGCTCGCCGCGATAGAGGGCAGCGATCCGCTCCTTGACCCGGGCAAAGCGCTCGCGCTTTTCCAGGGCGAGCAGTTGGTGGTCGGTGCGCGACTCCCACAGCTCGCTCCACTCTTCGCGGTGAATCACTTGCTTGCTTTCGAGCAAATCGCGCAGGGTGGTGATGCCGGTCTGGCTGAACAGGATTTTCTGCTCAAGCTTGTAGGTGGTCGTGAGGAGTTGCCGCAAGGTCTCGGCGGTCCGGCGCACGACTTCTTCGAGGATCGAAATCCGCTCGAGCAAGTGCTCGTCAAACGACATTTGCTCTTCAGGATCTTGCTCAAAGACGTCTTGCTCTTCGGCTGGGTACGGCCCGGAAATCACCAACAGCCGCTGGCTGCAAACCCGGCAGTACTCACGCTCGTTGCTATTCTTGGTGCCGCACACCTGGCAGTACATCGTCCCTCCATGACTTGGGCTGACTCTGAGCAAGGGCTGATTCTGGGCAAAGGCCCAAGTCAAGGCCGATAACTATAACCGCGATGATACTTTTTTTGCAGGTAACACCCTCGCGCCCTCCGCGCCCCTGCCCGCCACCCCTGCCCAGCCCAAGTCCATGGTAGGCTTCCGGGGGTCCAGCCAGCGCGGCTTTTGCCCCGCTACGCCGTCCATCTCCAACCCGAGACGAAGCATGACCCAGCCTGAAAACCGCACCAACCACAAAACTCAGTTCGCTTGGAGCACAGCCTGCCTGCTGTTGCTCTGGGCCAGCGCAACCCCTGCGGCAGAGCCACCCAAGTCGCAGCCCTCGGTGGTGCAAATGTTGGCGCACATCGCAGCGACCGCGGACCCCGATCGCTATCCTTTCCTCAACCGCGAACGCGCTGCCAAGTTTCGCGCCCAGCTCGAACAACTGACCGACCCCCAACAAGGTCCGCCCCTGGCTTTTGCCCTGGCCAAAGAACTGCTCTTTGCGGGCGAGACCGCGCAGGCGATTGATCTCTTCGAGCAAATCCGCGAGTTGATCCACCAGCCGGGCGCACGTCCGGATCCCTTCATCGTCGAACGGTTAAATCGCTTCATCGCAATCGCCTATTTGCGCCTTGGCGAGCAGGAGAACTGCATTGCCAACCACGGACCTGGCGCTTGCATCCTGCCGATTGCCGAGCCTTTCCAGCACCGCTTGCGGCGCGGCTCGGAAAGGGCGATCCAGGAGTTGATGCAACTCATCGAAAAAGACCCGCAACTCGACCTCATATGGCTGCTCAACCTCGCGTGGATGACCCTCGGCGGCTACCCCGACCAGGTCCCCGAGCAGCTGCGCATCCCACCTGCAGTGTTCGCTTCAGAATACCCGCTACCGCGCTTCCCCGACATCGCTGCCAACCTCGGGCTGGATCTGTTGACGGCGGCTGGCGGCGCGATCCTCGAGGACTTCGATCAGGACGGTTTCCTCGATCTGATGGCTTCGGCTTGGGGACTCAGCGATCCACTGCGCACCTTTCACAACAACGGTGACGGCACTTTCAGCGAGTGGACCGCCAAGGCCGGGCTCACGGGACAGCTCGGAGGGCTCAACCTCAACCAGACCGATTTCAACAACGACGGGTTTGCTGACGTCTTGGTGTTGCGCGGTGCCTGGCTGGGCAAGGCGGGTGAGATTCCCAACTCGTTGCTCAAGAACAACGGCGACGGCACCTTCAAAGACGTCACGATCGAGGCGGGGCTCTTGAGCCTCCATCCCACCCAGGCAGGCGCCTGGGCCGACTTCGATCAAGACGGCTGGCTCGACTTGTTCATCGGCAACGAATCTAAAGAAGATTACCGAGCCCCGTGCGAACTCTATCACAACCGTGGCGACGGTACCTTCGAAGAAATCGCGGCCGCGGTCGGCTTGAACGTGGTGGGCTTTGTCAAGGGCGCGGCCTGGGGCGACTTCAACAACGATGGCCGGCCGGACTTGTACTTGTCGCGGCACAAAGAGACCAACCTGCTGTTCCGCAACGAGGGTCCCCAGGCGGGCGGAACCGCAGCCACGGCCTGGCGCTTTACCGAAGTCGGGGCGGCGGCTGGGGTCACCGAACCGCTGCAGAGCTTCCCCACCTGGTTTTGGGACTATGACAACGACGGCTGGGAGGATCTGTTCGTAGCTTCTGGCTCTGGTCTGACCCTCGAATCCCTGCCGATCGTAGCAGCCGACTACCTGGGACGTCCCAATCCCGGCGAAACGCCGCGTCTTTTTCACAACCGCGGGGATGGCACTTTTGCCGACGTGACCCGCGAGACCCGGCTCAACAAGGTCCTGCTCGCCATGGGCTCCAACTTCGGCGACCTCGACAACGACGGTTTTCTCGATGCTTACCTAGGCACGGGCGAACCCAGCCTGGCGACCCTGGTGCCCAACCGCATGTTCCGCAATGCTGACGGCAAGGTGTTCCAGGATGTGACCACCGCAGGCGGTTTTGGCCACTTGCAGAAGGGGCATGGGGTGGCTTTTGGCGACCTCGACAACGATGGCGATGAGGACATCTACGCGGTGATCGGCGGCGCTTTTTCTGGCGACGTCTACCAGAATGTGCTGTTCCACAACCCCGGCAGTCCGCACGCTTGGGTCAACTTGCAGCTGCGGGGAACGCGCAGCAACCGGTTGGCGATCGGTGCGCGGATCAAGGTGCTGGTGGCGACCCCGACAGGTGAGCGGGCGATCTTTCGCACGGTGGGGAGCGGCGGCAGCTTTGGCGCTTCGAGCTTGCAGCAAGAGATCGGTCTGGGCGACGCCACGAGCATCGTCCGGGTGGAAGTGACCTGGCCGGGCCAGGAGCAGCGCGTCGACACGTACACGGCGCTCGCGCTGCGCAGCTTTTACCGCTTGCGCGAAGGTGACCCGCAGCCCCAGCGCTTAGAGCGCACGCGCATCGAGTGGCCCACCGCACCTGCGGGTCACCACCACCCCTGAGCAGCAGGCGGTCAAGCCACGGGCAGTCAAGCCACGGGCAGTCAAGCCACGGGCAGTCAAGCCACGGCTTGCGACGAGGTCAGTTTCAGTTGCTGCTCTGCAGCTTCCATGGCGGCGATGTCAGCCAGCGAAACCCCCTTGGGCAGCGGGCCCAGGGCCACGTCCCCCCAGCGGACGACGATGGCGCCGCAGCTCGAAACGCTGCCCACGGTGTAGAGCAGCACTAGGTCATCGGCCTGAAAATTCTTGAAGTGGGCGCCATGCAACAGGTTCAGGCCGAGCAGCGCAGGTCCATCGTGCGCCGCTTCGGCGGTCTCGCGCTCGCCGCCGGAATCGGGGCGCTGGTGGCCACCGTCGCGCTGCGCGGCGGCCCGCGTGAACAAGCGCATGTGCCGTCGAGTCCCACCGTGGTGAACGACGCGGCGCTCGAATTCCCCCTGGTCCTGGTCGACGACGGAGCAATGGCCGACTCCGACGACGACGTCGAAATCGCCTGGCCGAACCCCAATGAAGGAGAAGTCCCATGAAGAGCCTTT
>CAZCOV010000245.1:0-10051 GCA_964499975.1 uncultured Thermoanaerobaculia bacterium | reverse complement strand
ACAGCGTGATCGTGGTGACCGACCGCGTGGTGCTCGACCAGCAACTCCAGGACACGATCTACCAGTTCGAACACAAGCGCGGCGTCGTGCAGCGGATCGACGAGCGCTCGCGCCAGCTCGCCGAGGCGCTGGAGAACGCCATCCCGATCATCATCACTACGCTGCAGAAGTTCCCCTTCGTCTCGCGCCAGTTGCTCAAGCTGGCCGAGGAGCGCGGCACCCAGGGAGTCGGCGTCCTGCCGACGCGACGCTGCGCGGTCATCGTCGACGAGGCCCACAGCTCGCAGGGAGGGGAGGCAGCGACCGACCTCAAGGAGGTTCTCGGGGGTGAGGACCTGCGGGAAGAGGCGCGCCAGCGCGCCGCCGAGGAAGGCCGCGAGGATCTGGAGGGGCTCTTCCGCAACATGGCCAAGCGCGGCCGGCAGGCGAATCTCAGCTTCTTCGCGTTCACGGCCACGCCGAAGCACAAGACGCTGGCGGTTTTCGGCCGCAACGGCGAGCCGGTCCACCGCTACACGATGCGACAGGCGATCGAGGAAGGGTTCATCCTCGACGTGCTCAAGCACTACACGACCTACGCCACGTACTACAAGCTGGTCAAAGCCTGTGAGGACGACCCCAACGTCGAGCGTAAGAAAGCCGCCAAGGCGCTCGCGCGCTTCCTGCGCCTGCACCCCCACAACATCGCGCAGAAGACGGAAGTGATGGTCGAGCATTTTCAGGCAGCCACGCGGCACAAGATCGGCGGTCGCGCCAAGGCGATGGTGGTCACGGGGTCGCGGCTGGAAGCGGTGCGATACAAGCAGAGCTTCGATCGCTACATCCAGGAGAAGGGCTACGCGATCAAGGCGCTGGTGGCGTTCTCGGGAACGGTGCAAGACGACAAGTTCCCGGAAGTGGCGTACACCGAGGAGAAGATGAACCTGGGCATCCGCGAGAAGGAGCTTCCCGAGAAGTTCGCAACGCAGGAGTACCAGGTGTTGCTCGTTGCCGAGAAGTACCAGACCGGCTTTGATCAGCCGCTCCTCCACACGATGTACGTGGACAAGCGACTCGCCGGCATCCAGGCCGTCCAGACGCTTTCGCGCCTGAACCGCACGCATCCCTTGAAGGAGGACACCTTCGTTCTCGACTTCGTCAACGACCGCGAGGAGATCCGCGCGGCGTTCAAGGTCTACTACGAGGGCGCGGAGATGGGGGAGGAGGTCGACCCCGCCTGGATGTATGCGATCAAGGGCGAGCTGGACGCCGCCGGCATCTACCGCGACGAGGAGGTCGAGCGGTTCTGCGCGGTCTACTTCAAGCCGAAGCAGCGCCAGAGTGCGCAGGACCACCAGGCCATGAACGCGGCGCTTGACCCTGCGGTGTTGCGGTTCGCCGAGCTCCAGGAGAAACACGAGGACGAAGCCGAGCTGTGGCGCGGCAAAGCCCAGGCCTTCCGCAACTTGTACAGCTTTCTGAGCCAAGTGATTCCCTACCAGGACTCGGATCTCGAACGGCTCTACCTATTTCTTCGGCACCTGGCGACCAAGCTGCCGCGGCGTGCGGACGGTCCGGCGTACCAGTTCGACGACGAGGTGCAGCTCGAGTACTACCGGCTGCAGAAGATCAGCGAGGGCTCGATCTCGCTCAAGGAAGGTACGGCGCAACCGCTCGACGGACCGCAGGAAGTCGGGTCGGGTAAAGCGCGAGAGCAAGCCGTTTCGCTCTCGCAGCTCATCGACCTGATCAATGAGCGGTTCGGCACGGACTTCAACCAGGCTGACCAGCTCTTTTTCGACCAGATCGTCGAGGCTGCGGTGAGTGACGATGGACTGCGCCAAGCCGCCGCCGTGAACCCGGAGGACAAGTTCGAGCTGGTGTTCCGGGGCCTTCTGGAGCGGCTGTTCGTCGAGCGCATGGACCAGAACGAAGAGATCTTCGTCCGCTACATGAACGAACTGCCGTTCCGCGATTTCGTGAGCGCCGGGATGGCGTCGGAGGCGTACCGACGGTTGCGGACGGCGCGAGCGGATGCCGACGCTCAGCCGAGCTCAGTATTGCGCATCGTCGAAGGTAAGCCCGAGGAACGCTACAAGACGTGTGTGCCGCTCGTGCCGCTCAAGGTCGCCGCCGGCGCCTTCGGCGATCCGCAACACCTCGAGGATGGGGACTTCGAGTGGGTCGCGGTCGAGTCACGCCATCGCCTCCGCCCTGGGATGTTCGTCGCCCAGGTCGTCGGCAAGTCCATGGAGCCGGCGATTGCGGACGGCGCTTACTGCATGTTCCGCTCGCCCGTCGAGGGGACGCGGCAAGGTAAGACCGTCCTGGTCCAGCTCCGCGACTCGACTGACCCGGAGACCGGCGAGCGCTACACCGTCAAGCGATACGAGAGCGCGAAAGCAAAGCAAGGTGATTCCTGGCGCCACGAACGAATCACGCTGAAGCCGCTCAACCCCGATTTCGAGCCAATCGTTTTGACCGGCACGGACGAGGGCCAGGCAGAGGTCGTTGCGGAGTTGGTCGAGGTGCTCTCCGCAGCTGCGCTATCGAGAGAAGGGCGGAAGCCGTGATCGATATATCGACATCCGAGCCCCCCGAGCGCCGACAACCCTTGACTTTTAACCAAGGGTTGTTATGCTGCATGGCCATGAAGCCTCGGATCCGCTTTCTCGTCCTGCTCATCGCCCTCAGCTTTCTGGCCGCAGCCCTCGCGCTCAGCCATCCTGCAGAATCTGGCCCGGACCGCGCAAGCAGGTCCCACACGACCGCCGCGTTCCCTTGACCGCGCAGGGCGGCCTGCGGGCGGTGGCCCAGGGCAGTGCGGGTGTGGTAGAACATGGCGCACTGCGCGCAGTCGGATGCATGCGCGGTGTCGCTAGTGTGGATCTGGCGCCGAGCCGGCGCTGTGTGGATTTGGCGCCGAACCGGCGCTGTGTGGATTTGGCGCCGAACCGGCGCTGTGTGGATTTGGCGCCGAACCGGCGCTTTCGCTTCAGGAAGGTGAGATCGTGAGCAGCCCCGAATCCCTCTCGATGCAAAATATCGTTTCCTTGTGCAAACGCCGCGGTTTTGTTTACCCCAATTCGGAAATCTACGGCGGTTTGCGTTCCGCTTATGACTATGGTCCGATGGGGGTCGAGCTCAAGCGCAATCTCATGAACGAGTGGTGGCGGGCCATGGTCCATGGACGGGAAGAGGTCATCGGCCTAGACGCCTCGATCCTGATGCATCCTAATGTGTGGCGGGCGAGCGGACATCTCGCGAGTTTTTCCGACCCGCTGGTCGACTGCAAGATCTGTGGTGAACGCTTCCGCGCTGACAAAGCCCCGCGGGCCGCGGCCGGCGAGCCAGCGCCGATCACTTTGGCGGATAAGGACCGCGCCAAGACCGCCCAAGCCAAAATCGAATCTATGCTCGGGATCCAGCTCGTGCGCGACGGCAAGACCCTGCGCGGCGCTTTGGCCGGAGAGCAGGGCTATGTTTGTCCCAACTGCGGCGCGCCTTACTTGAGCGAAGAGCGCCAGTTCAATTTGATGCTGCGCACCTTTCATGGTCCAGTCGACCCGATCGCGGACGTGATTGCGGCAGTGCAAGCTGCCGTGCAGGAAGGAGCGGACGCCACAACCCTTCGCGCCCGGGCCGAAGCTGCGCTCGCCGCAAGCACGGTCTACCTCCGTCCAGAGACTGCGCAAGCGATGTTCGTCCAATTTCTGAACGTGGTGCAGAGCCTGAGCCCAAAGATCCCCTTTGGCATTGCCCAGATGGGACGCAGTTTCCGCAACGAAGTGACGGTCGAACACTTCATTTTCCGTTCGGTCGAGTTCGAGCAAATGGAAATGGAGTACTTCGTTTTGCCCGGGGAAGGCGCTAAATGGCTCGAATACTGGAAAGAGCAGCGCCTTGCCTGGTGGCAGAGCATCGGCATCAAAGCCGAGAACCTGCGGTTCCGTCAGCACGAACCGGACGAACTCGCCCACTACAGCGACGGCTGCTCGGATATCGAGTATCGTTTTCCCTGGGGCTGGGGCGAGCTCGAAGGGATTGCTTCGCGTACCGACTACGACCTCAAAGCTCACACGGAAGGCTCGGGCAAAAAACTCAACTACTTCGACCCTGAGGCTACCGACCCGGAAACCGGTAAGCCGGGCTGGCGTTTTGTCCCGCACGTGGTCGAACCCGCGGCAGGTGCCACCCGCGGCGTGCTCGCGGTGCTGTGCGACGCTTATGCCGAGGAACCGGGCGATGCCAGCGGCAAGGGCGAACGCACGGTGCTGCGCCTGCATCCGCGGCTGGCACCGATCAAGGCCGGAATCTTGCCGCTGGTCAAGAAAGACGGCATGCCGGAAGTCGCGCGCGAGATCGTCCGCGCCTTTCTTCAAGCAGGGATCAGCGCCAAGTACGACGAACAGCACTCGATCGGCCGGCGCTACGCGCGGCACGACGAAGTCGGCACACCGTATTGCTTGACCGTCGACGGCCAAACTTTGAGCGACGAGACCGTCACTATCCGTTACCGCGACGACCGTCGTCAGGAGCGTATCCCGATCCGCGAAGCGGTCGACATCGTCCAGCGCGCGCTCCAGGCGTAGTTACAGGCCAGCCAGTTACAGGTCAGCCAGTTACAGGTCAGCCAGGTTCCCCTGCCCGTGCGACGATCCAGCGGTCGAGCGCATGGAGCAGTTCTTCGCGGTTGGAGTAGGGACCGGGCCGGTAGGCGCGGGAGCTGATGCCCTGCTGCGCGAGTTCGGAGACTTGCCAGTCCTGGCGGTTGGTTTGATCCCAAAAAGCGATTGCGGTTTCAGGGTCGAAGCCCGGACGAGACATTTCCGCGGGATGGAAGTGCCATTCACAAACGATGTCGGTGTGGTCGTGTGCGCGCGGCCACAGCGCAAACGTCAACATGTAGTCAGGGTGGAGGTTCAAAAGCAGGTTGGGCAGGATCGCGTAATAGCAGACCACGCGTTGCTCAGCAAGACTGAGCCCCGGCAGCGGCGCCCACGGGCTCCGCCCGTCACGGGTCAAAGACTTGACCTCCGGGCGCAAGTCCATGCGGCCGCCCAGGTAGGTCGGCTGCGGTGGATCGTTCTCGCCGCTCATGAAGTGCGACAGGTTCTGCAGCTGGGGATGCAGGATTGGGCAGTGCAAGCACTCGGAATAGTTCTGCAGGATCAGTTTCCAGTTGGCCCGCACCGGATAGACGATCCGGTGCGCGAGCTGCAGCGCGGACATCTGCCAGGCTTTGAACTTGCCAGGCAAGTCCGCCAGATGTTGGCTGAGCGGCATCGGGTCAAGGGAGAAGTTGACGAAGATGTGACCGTCCCACAGCCCTACAGCCACTTGCCCGAGGGGATGGTCTTCGCGGGCAAAGCCTCCGCTCTTTTCCATGAACGGCGCTTGCAGCAGCTCCCCGCTGAGGGAGTAGGTCCATGCATGGTAGGGGCATTGGATCCGCCCAGGCAACTTGCCGGCTTGAGCCTCGCACAGCCGGGTACCACGGTGCCGACAGACGTTGTGGAGCGCGCGGATTTCGCCGTCAGGAGCGCGCACGATGATCAAGCTTTCAGCACCGAGCTGGAGCAAGAAATAGTCCCCTGGCTGGGGAATTTGCGCTTCACGTCCGGCGTGGAGCCACATCCGGAAGTGGATCTGCTCCAGCTCGCGACGGAAATAAGCAGGATCGGTGTAAAAGCCGGCCGGGAGAGTCCGGGCAGCGGCAGACAGTTCTGGACGGGTGTTGGCGTAGGTTGGCGTCGACATGCCCCGAATTTTAACGTGTACTTAGGCTGCGGCTTGCCCGGCCACCCAGCCGTCTTTGAGCTCGATCACGCGGTGACCGTAAGCCGCGTTCTCGTGCGAGTGGGTGACTTGGATGATCGTGGTGCCACCCGCGTTGAGCTGCTTGAACAACTCCATGATCTCGCGCGCTTGACCGGAATGCAGGTTGCCGGTGGGTTCATCCGCGAGAATCACTTTGGGGTTCATGATCACCGCGCGAGCCACTCCGACCAGCTGCTGCTGGCCACCCGAGAGCTGACTGGGGAAGAGATCTTTCTTGCCCACGATCTGGAAGCGGTCGAGGATGTCGCAGACCATGCTCTGGCGTTCCGCCCGCTTGATCTGGCGGTAGGAGAGGGGAATTTCGAGGTTCTCGTAAACCGTCAAGTCATCGAGCAAGTGATAGCTCTGGAAAACGAACCCGAGGTGCTGTTTGTGCAGCGCGTTCCGTTCCTTGGGTTTGAGCCGATGTACTGGCTGTCCGAGCAGTTCGTACTCACCTTCCCACTTGCTGTCGAGCATGCCCAGAATGTGCAATAACGTCGACTTGCCCGCGCCCGAAGGTCCCATGATGGTGACGAACTCACCGTCTTGGATTTCAATGGAAACTCGCCGCAAGACATAAGTCCGGCCGAAGCCGGACTCGTAGTACTTGTCGAGATTCCGGGTCTTGATCAGCGGCAGCATGGTGGTTTTGCTGGTTTCCGCTGACTCATGCGGCAGCGTCTTCCTCTTCGACCACCCGCCCATCGAAGAGGTGGATCGAACGGTCCGCATGCCGGGCGTAACGCGGATCGTGGGTCACCATGCAGACGGTGGCGCCGCCCTGGTGGAGTTCCTTGAGCAAGCCCATCACGGCTTCGCCATTGGTCGAATCGAGGTTTCCGGTGGGCTCATCCGCGAGCAAAATCGACGGGTCGCCGACCACGGCCCGGGCCACGGCCACGCGCTGCTGCTGACCGCCCGAGAGTTGCGCCGGATAGTGCTTCATGCGGTGGGCCATGCCAACCCGTTCGAGCGCGGCCTGGACTTTTTTCTTGCGCTCGGCGGTCGGGGTTCCGCGGTAGGTGAGCGGCAATTCGACATTCTCGTAGACCGTCAAATCGCCGATCAAGTTGAAAGCCTGGAAAATGAAACCGACTTCCCGATTGCGGATCCGCGCGCGATCCGACAGGCTGAGGTTCTCCACCGCTTTGCCGTTCAAGATGTAGGTCCCTTCCGTCGGAGTATCGAGCAGTCCGAGGATCGACAAGAGGGTAGACTTGCCACAGCCCGAAGGGCCGGCGATCGAGACGTACTCGCCGCGATAAATGTCGAGGTGAATCCCCGAAAGCGCGTGGGTCTCGACGTCCTCCGTGTAAAAAACCTTCTTCACGCCTTCCAAGTGGATCAACGACTCGGCCATAAATGCTCCTCTCGCATCGTGGTGCGCATAAACTGCATGAAGTTCAGTGGGTTCGGTATCTCACAATGCTCACAAACGTCTGAAGTCGCAGAAAGGTTCCCAAAAAAGGCCCAAACAAAGTCCCAAAAACAAAATCCCCAAAAAGTTCTAACGATAGCTCGCTATTTCAAGCCGATGATCGGGGCATCGTCCCACTGGCTGCTGTCGGAGAGGATCACTTTGTCCCCGGCATTGAGCCCTGCGAGAATCTCGATGGTGTTGACCGAGCTCCGTCCCAGCTTGACATTGACCCGTTCGGCCCGATTGCCGTCCGGCGACAACTTGTAAAGCCCCACCGTGCTCATCGGTTGCCCATAAGCCGGCCGGCCTACGTACAAGATGTCGACCAGCCGTTCGAGCTCGACCACCCCATCGACGCTCAGATCCGGACGCGCGCCTTTGGGCAGCTCCCCTTCCAGGGTGACATCGACCGTGACGGTCCCTTGCTGGACTGCAGGATCAATCCGCACCACCCGACCCTGCACCACGCCGTTGCGGGTATCGATTTGGGCGATCTGTCCAATCACAATGTCTTTGGCTTGGGTCTCTGCGATCCGCAACTCGGCTTTCAAGCGTTCCGGACGCGCCACCCTTGCCAGATTAGTGCCGGGCGTGACCCGCTGGCCTTCTTCCACCGGCACTTGCTGCAGCACGCCGTTGATTCCGGCCCGCACCTGGTGGGACGCAAGCTGTCCGCGCCGCAAGTCATAGAGGGCCCGCCGTTGATCGACTTCGGTCCTGCGGGCAGCGAGCTGGGCGGCGATCGACTCGCGGGTCTTTTCCAGGCGTTGCTGCTCGATCGTGTAGCGCACCGCGAGTTGCTCGGCCGCAAGGCGCGACTGCTTGAGTTGGATTTCTGGAATCAAGCCGTTCTGGTGCAATTCGCGATCGGCTTCTGCTTGGAGGTCAGCACTTTCATGATCGGCTTTGGCGCGCGCCAGGTTTGCTTGCTGGTCGAGCAGTTCGCTTTCGAGGCGGACGCGCAGATCCTCGTACTCGGCTTCGCCGGCCAGCAAACGGAGCCGCGCTTCTTCAGCGGTCTGTTCGACTTCGGGGTTAGAGAGTTCGAGGATGACGGTATCGGTCGTCACCTGAGCGCCTGGGCGGATGACAATCCGCTCCACTTGGCCTTCCGTTTCTGCGGCGATCCACCGAATCTCTTCTGGCACCAGGGTTCCCGGCCCGCGCACCGCCCGCAGCATTTCGCCGCGCTGGACCGCATCAATCCACACCGAGGCGCGGTCCACTTCACGGACCGCAGGCTCCAAGCTGGAGATACCCACGGTAATCGCGATCAAAGCCAAACCAGCGAGCACTCCCCAAAGGATGCGACGGCGGCGAATTTCTCGTTTGCGGTCAGGTCGGGCGATATCCATGCATGCCTCCAGGTCGGGTAACGGCAATCTTTATGCCATCTAGCTCGGTGCGATTGAGCGCAAGACCAGTACCGGCTTCAATTACGGGCTTCCCAGCGCAGAGTTTACTGCAGCTCAGGAACGCGTGTGCCTGCAGATGATCCTTTCAGGACCCCTTCTAGGGTGGGCTCGATCCTGCGCTTGACGGGATTTGTCCGTTATGTTGGCCCCCCCTGAGGGGTGGTTTATGTCCGCCTGCGGGATGGTGTCGTCCCAAACGCGGACAGTTGGCCCGCGGTTGTCCTCGACTTCATTTGGCGAGCAGTTGCTCGACTTCATTTGGCGAGCAGTTGCTCGACGCGAGTGGCGAATTCAAAATCAGCCGCGCTCAGGCCGCCGACGTCGTGGGTCATCAAATCAATCACCACGCGATTGTAGACGTTAAACCACTCGGGATGGTGCCCGAGGGACTCAGCGATCAGCGCGGCGCTCGCCATAAAACCAAAAGCCTGGACAAAATTATCGAAGCGCAGCTCACAGTGCAACTTCCCATCCTGCAGAGTCCACCGTTCCAGTGCGGCGAGCCGGCGGTTGATTTCGTCGGCGGTCAGCTTTTGCATGGGATGATCCTTTCTTGAGCTTGCAATGCAACCCTGTAGAACCCAGTCGTCAACCCGGGCACCGGTGGTCTGATCCTTCCAGATCGGCGGCATGATCCGCAGCAGGCATTATAGTGCGACGAAACAAGTGCGACGAAACAGTTGCCTGCAGGCTCGGCTTGAGGCACCATATGGCGGCACAAGGAGGTGTTCATGGAACAGGTGCAAGGCTGTGGATGGGGCTGTATTCTGGTCCCGCTGGTCATTGGGGTGGTTCTGCTCTGCGTACTCCTACCTTACGTTGGAGTTCCCCTGGGCTTGACCCTGGTCATCGGGGTGGTGATCTTCGCCCTGATGCGGACGCGCAACCCGCCACCCGAGGACCCGACGCCGTCTTGAGCCTGCGCCTCCTTCCCTGGGCCGCGGTAAGGGTCGACGCTGCGTCGGCCCTAACGTCAGCGCCAAGTTTCCTCGGCTGGATCGTAAGCGAGCACCGAGATCTTGCCGGTGCGATGGTCGACGCGCACTGCAGCTAGGTGACGTTGGCCATCGGTGAGATAGACCGTGCCCGGGGTTGCGGTGCCCAACCGGCTGAAGGAAGCGAGGTCGGACTGGTTGAAGCGGATGGGGTCCTCACCGCGGGTCACGCGTTTGCCCGAGCCGGAAGGCTCACGCGGCAGCAGCCCAGGAAGAAACCCGAAGCGCACCCAACGTCCGAGGTAAGCGACCGGACGCGGAGGCTGCACTTCGAGATCAATCCCGGCGGCGATGTCCTGGTTGCGGACGCCGTCGCCGTCGCCATCGCGATAAAGGCCATAACTCACGCTGCGGTCAGCTGCGACTACAAATTTGACCGCCACGTTCTCGCTGTGCCGCACTGCATAGTGGCGGGCCTT
>CAZCOV010000244.1:0-10088 GCA_964499975.1 uncultured Thermoanaerobaculia bacterium | reverse complement strand
AATAGATAGAACTGTCGGCCACATCGCCACCCGTTGCGTGGACGCTGGCAAAATCCGAAACCACCCCGATTTGGGCGAGGTCAGCCCCATCGGTCACACCAGCGGTGCCGGGATCGTCCGGGCTGATGTACTGCAGTTCGAGTGCAGTCAAGACCGATAGCACGCCAAACGGCGGCGGTGCCAGGTCTGCGGTGTTGACGCCTTCACCGCGGAGCAACACAAAGTGATGCTGCGGTCGGATGAACTGCCGCAATGAGCGCGCATCGGCAGCCGGCCTAGCCGCGGCATAAACCGGCAGGCGGAGGGTCGAGTCAGCACCCGCGAGCAGCACATGCCCGCTCTCTTCGCTCATCCAGTAGCGGGGCAGCCCACCATCGGTAGTGGGTACGGTCGGGTCGAGGGTGTGGAGCATGGCAGTGGCGTCTGCGGTCATGCGCACCATGAATTCTGCGGTGCCACCCGCCGGAACCGTGACCTGATCCTCGGTCAAAGAAATCTCGACGCCGGGGATGTCGCTCAACGCCGAATACGCGAGGCCAAAGGTCGCATCCGTGGTGCCAAAGTTGCTCACCCGCACGGTTTTGTCTTCCGTCGCGGTGCCCAGGACCTCATGGGTTGCAAAGCTCACGCTGACCGCGCCCAAATCGTCGGCGCTGTAGGCGACCACGGTGGTGGCAGCTGCAAGCGGCGGGTTGACCCGGCCAGCACCCATCCGACCCAGACCATAAATTGGCGGCGTGAACGAGTCGCCCAGGAAGATGTCGTGAGTGGCGGTGTTCATCACCAGCGCTTTGAGCTCCTCGCTGTTGAGGTCGGGATGCGCTTGGCGCAAGAGCGCCATGATCCCGGCGATGTGGGGGGTCGCCATGGAAGTGCCGCTGTTGGTGAGCGGCAAGTTGCCGCTGCCGGTCAGCGCCGAGACGATGCTCGCTCCTGGCGCGGTGATGTCGGGCTTGAGCGCGATGGGCGAGGCCGCCCGGGCCGGACCGCGCGACGAGAAGCTGGCCATAGTGTCAGCCCGTTCGGGCAGCGGAACCATGAGCAAGGTGGCATTGACCGTGGCCGTTTCGAGCGCATTGCGGATCGCATTGCCATTGCTTGCGCCGATGCCCACTGCCGGGATGGTGATCGAGGCGTCGGTGCCACCCAAACCGAAGGAGCTGTCGCCCTGGTTGTTGATCACGATCACGCCGATTGCCCCAGCGTCTTGCGCGTTCTTGGTCTTGGTGACGAAGCTGCAGGTGCCGCGATCGAGGATGGCGATCTTGCCCGCGACTTCGTCCGGGTTGGTGAGCGCAGTGCAGGCGTCCGTCGCCGAGGTGCCATCCGCATCGTCATCCTCGGCTGCAGCCACGTCTCCGGTCAGGCCGTCGAGGGTCAAGGAAGGGCCAAAACTCGCAGTCCCAACCACGTAGTCCCCCGCGACTGCCACGGGCGAGTTGACCCGGACGCGGTTGCCGACCAATCCATCATCGAGGCTGGCCGCGACCGAGATCACGCTCGGCGCTACCGCTGGGCTGCCGGTGATGAAGAAGGTATCCCCCGCATTGCCCGAAGCCGCAACCACGATTACGCCAGCTTGGGCTGCATTCTCGGCGGCAATCGCCGAAACGTCGAGGGTGCTGCCAAAGTCGGAGCCGAGCGACATGTTGATGACGTCGAGGCGATCCTCGAAATCGCCGTCACCGTTGGGGTCAACCGCCCATTCGATGGCGGCTGAAGTGAGCAGGGTCGAACCGCCGCAGCCAAACACGCGGATCGCATACAAGTCCGCACGCGGCGCAGTTCCAGGACCGATTCTCAGGTCATCGAAAGGCAGCCCCAAATCATAGGGTCCGACGTAAGTCGAACCGTCGTCATTGACGCCCAGGCCCGCGGCAGTGCCAGCCACATGTGAACCGTGGCCATTGCAGTCCATGGGGTCGGGATCTGGCGCCGGCACATTGTTGGCCGGGTCGTTGGCATTGTAGAGGTCGCCAGCCAGGTCGACCCCACCGACCACTTTGGCGGTCGGGAAAAAGGCGTCAAGCACGGTGGTGTCGTTGGCAGCATAGTCAGCCGGGTCACCTGAGCCGCCAAAGTCGGTGTGCAAATAGTCGATCCCTGAATCGATGATGGCGATCGAAATGCCGCTGCCGTCAAGGCCCAGGGAAGTCCAGACTTCCGGCGTGCCGATGAAGGGCACACTGGAAGAGTTACTGAGATAGTGCTTGGGCAGCGGATGGACCGCCTTGACGCCAGGCAGCGCGCGCAGCTGCGGCAGTCGGGCGGCGTTCACCGTGGCGGCGATCCCGTTGTAAACCCGCTGGATTTTGAACAACACTCGGGCGTCGATCGCCGGGTCGTGCAAAGCCGCGAGCGCCGCGCTTTGCGCGAGGTTGATCTTGGCGAGCTGGGTCTGGGCCACCAGAGTAGCGCGGGCCTTGGTCAGCCCCTGCCGGGCTTGGGCGTCGACGAACGCTTTGACGGTTGGCGGATCGATCAGCTCGATCATCACATCGACTTCGCCGCGCGCAAGGCCGTTCGGCAAGTCGAGCTGGCCCCACGTGAGTCCGAGCTTTTGACCGCGCAGGGCCTGGTCTACCAGCTGGAGCGGTGGCTTCTTGGCAGTCTCTGCAACTGCGGTAACGGCTAGGGTCAGCAGTAGGGTGACGAAAAGGCAGCTGGAAGCGCGAAGCCGCAGTTGACGGCGTGGGCGCAAGGTGGGTGAGCGCATACGGTTTCCTCCTTGGGTAAACTGGCGCTAGGTCGTGAACTCCGTTTCAATCAAGCAAATCGGGAAGGCAGAACAGCAGAACGGTTCAGGGTAGAGATCCAAAAATCCATGGCGCGCCACGTGGCCACGTCCATGGCAGGAATCAAAGGTAAAGAGAGCTTACCGCAATCTGCGCGGGGAAGAAATCACCATTCCAGCTGCGGTTTTCCAATGCTGATTTTCCAATGCTAGTCATGACCCCAGCAGATCATGAAGGCGTTTTTTCACTCGTCTTTCTCGCCACGCCGATGCATTTTCTTCTTGCTTCGCGCCTCGCGCGGATCGGGCTCCTTGATTTCGAGTTCGGTTTGCGCTTCCCCGGCTGCGGTGCCCACGATCACCTGATACTTTCCGGGAGTGATGTAGACCGGGCGTTCAAGGCGGACGGCTTCGGCCCATGGGGTTTGCGCGCGGACGCCCTCCTCTGGAGGTGGCGAAACCGGTTCTTTGGCTTTTTTCTTGCCTTTCCCGGGAGGGGCTTCAGCAGTGCTCGCCGCAGCGCGCCGGGCAGCTTCTGCTGGCAAGGCGAGGGCAGGATCGAGGAGCAAGTCCCAAGTGAAGGTGTGGACTCCGCGCACCGCGTCGAGTTCGAGCTTCTTGAGCGGCCGACCATCGGCATCGGCGATCGTCAGCTGTGCCTTGCCGGCAGAGGCGGTCCAGAAGGGAATCTTGAGCTCGGGATCGTCTTCGGGTCGGTAGAACCACGGCGAACGCCGGCTGCGCCAGCCGCGATCGAATTTCACGGCTTCCAGCGGAAAGACCTTGACCGGCTGGTCTTGGACTTCCTTCTGCAGCTCTTCTACCGGCAAGACGTCGAGCACCCACACACTGCGCCCGTGGGTGCCAGCCACCAGTTCGCGGTCGCGCGGGTGGACCACCAGGTCATGAACCGGCACCGGCGGCAAGCCCGCACTCAAACCTTGCCAGGTCAGACCGCGGTCGAGGGACACATAGACCCCGCGATCGGTCCCGACATACAAGACCTCCGCGCGAACCGGGTCTTCGCGGACCACATTGATCGGTTCACTGGGCAAGCCCGCAGCGATCGAAGTCCAGGTCCGGCCCAAATCTTCGCTGCGATAGAGGTAGGGCGTGATGTCGTCGTCGCGGTAGCCGTTCAAGCTGAGGTAAGCGACGTTGCGGTCATGGTGCGAGGCTTCGACCCGGCTCACCCAGCGGCTCCTGGGCAGCCCAGCGGTCACTTCCCGCCACTCGCTCGCGGCGCCGTTGGCCTGATCGTTGACATAGACGAGCCCGTCGTCCGTGCCCACCCAGAGCAGGCCAAAAGCGAGAGGCGACTCGGCGATCGTGGTCAAGGTGGCAAAGGGCACATCACCCCGCTCTTCAGCGCGAGTCAAGTCCGGGCTGATCGCGGTCCAGGTTTCGCCGCGGTCGAGGGAACGGAAAAGGCGGTTGGCACCAAAATAAAGGATGTCGGGGTTGTGCGACGAGAGCAGGATCGGCGACGCCCAGTTGTAACGCAGAACCGGGTCTAAGATCGCTTCGCGCGGGCGCACCGGACGGCGTGAGCCATCGGCATTGACGCGGGTGTAGAACCCAAACTGGAAACCCCAGTAAACGGTCTGGCTGTCGCGCGGGTCAATTTGCACGTACATGCCATCGCCGCCCCCTACCCGAGTCCAGGAGTCAAGCAGGGGCCGCGATCGGCTGGAACCTTTGTACACGCCGTTGTCTTGCAAGCCGCCATAGATGTTGTAGGGCTCTGCCATGTCGACCGCCACCGTGTAAAACTGACCCACGGGCTGCTCGTCGAGTTGGAGCCAGGTGCGCCCGCCGTCGTAGGTCACGTCGAGTCCGCCGTCATTGCCGGCGATCATGCGATCAGGATAGGCGGGGTCGATCCACAGGGGATGGTAGTCGACATGGACATTACGACCGCTGATCGAAGTGAAGGTCTTGCCCCCATCCGCTGACGTGATGAGCGGGACGCCCACGAGGTAAACGCGCTCAGGATCTTGGGGTGCCACCCGTACTTGACCGAAGTAGTAACCGTAGGTGTAGACCACGTCGCGCAGCGGTTGATCGTGGGTGCGGCGCCAGGTTTCCCCGCCGTCGTCAGAGCGCCAGAGCTCGAGGCCGCGGATGTCGGTGGCGAACAGATTGGCGTTGGCATCGTCCAGTTTGGCGATCAGCTTTTCGAGGGTCAGTTCGCCCTTGCGGATCATCGCGATCAGCTTGGCTGCGTCGAGGCTGGGGTCGAGGTCGTTGCTGCGGATGAAGTCCTCGACCTCTTCAGGATCTTGTGCGAGAAACTCTGCTTGGGTCATCTTGCGCAAGCGCTTGGCCGTGATTGCACCATCGCCCAGGTCCCACTGTTCTTCAGGGAGCAGTTCCTGGTGGTCGACGACCGCATAAAGGGTCTGCGGATTTTGCGGGGAAATCGCCAGCCCAATCCGACCAACGTGCTCACCCGTGGGAAAGCCCCCTGCCAACCGCTTCCAGGTCGACCCGCCGTCGACCGACTTGTAGATCCCGCTGCCCGCTCCGCCTTCGACGAAATTCCACGGTCGGCGCGACCGCTCCCAGGCCGCAGCGTAAAGCACCTCAGGATGTTGCGGATCGAGGGCCAAGTCGACGAACCCGGTGTGCGCATCGCCCGCCAGGACCTGCTGCCAGGTCGCTCCCCCGTCGAGCGTGCGGTAGATGCCGCGTTCACCGCCTGGGGTGTAGAGCTTGCCCAAGGCTGCCACGTAAACGCGCGCTCCATCCCGCGGATCCACCACGATGCGGCCGATCCGATCGCTTTCGGCCAGGCCCATGTGCTGCCAGGTCTTGCCCGCGTCCGGGGAGCGGAACACCCCCCACCCACCATAAGAAGAACGCGATGAGTTGTTTTCCCCAGTGCCGACCCACAAGGTTTGCGGATTTTGCGGATCGAGCGCGAGATCCCCCATGATCAGGGTCGGCTGCTCATCAAATAGCGGCTCGAAAGTGACGCCATTGTTGCGGGTTCGCCACAGCCCGCCCGAGGCATACGCCACATAGAACGTGTAGGGCTCGCCGGGCACCGCTTCGAGGTCGACCACTCGCCCGCTCTGGACCACCGGTCCGACTGAGCGCCAGGTCAAGCCGCTGAACAGCGAAGCGCGTTCCAGTTCGAGGTGCCGGGCCCAAGCCGTCTGGCGGGCAGCCGCATCCGCCACCGGGCCGGGGTCCGGACGCTCTGCTCTGACCCCCCACGGGGTAAAAAGCGCGAGACAGACGCCCACCGTAAGGCCTCGCAACAACTGGTCTGGGAGAGATTGAACAACCATCCTTGGATCTCCTGCTGAGACGATGTTGGGCCCAATTCCGGGTTTTCTGGCATCACCCGCAGGAACAGGCTGGCTCATCGATCAACTAAATAGTTTATTTATATGTCTTATTTATACAGTTTAATTATTGTGCCCTGACACGGGATGCGGCCGGTAGGGTTCTTCGAGCTGTTGCCGCTCCTCTGCAGTGAGTTCGATGGTCAACGCTTGGATCGCGGTTTCCAGGTGTTCGAGGCGGGTGGCACCGATGATCGGCGCGCTGACGCCGGGCTGAGCGAGCACCCAGGCGAGGGCGATCTGGGCTGGGGCAACGCCGCGCGCCCGAGCGACCTCGACGACCCGGTCGACGACCCCCCAGTCAGCGTCGGCAGAGTAAAGGCGGTGGGCGTAGTCATCGCTGGCAGCCCGCCGCGTGGGAGCCTCTTCCCCTCGCTGGCGGTTGCCAGCGAGAAAGCCGCGCGCGAGCGGGCTCCAGGGAATGACACCGATGCCCTCTTCGCGGCATAGCGGCAGCATTTCGCGCTCTTCTTCACGGTAAACCAAGTTGTAGTGGTTTTGCATCGATACAAAGCGCGTCCAGCCGCGCAAGTCTGCACGGTAGAGGGCTTTGGCAAAGCGCCAGGCCGCCATGCTCGAAGCACCAACGTAGCGGGCCTTGCCCGCACGAACGATGTCGTGTAGCGCTGCCAGGGTCTCATCGAGTGGAGTTGCCGGGTCAAAGCGGTGGATTTGATAGAGGTCGACGTAGTCCATACCCAGCCGCCGCAGCGAAGCGTCGATCGCTGCCAGCACGTGCTTGCGCGAGAGCCCGCCGCGATTGGGTCCCTGGGCCATGGGAAAGAAGACTTTGGTCGCGACCACGATGTCGTCGCGCGCAGCCAACTCCTTGAGAACTCGCCCGGTGATCTCCTCACTCACCCCGAGCGAGTACATGTCCGCGGTGTCAAAGAAATTGATCCCGAGTTCGAGGGCACGGGCAAAAAATGGCAGCGCGGCGTCTGCGGGCAGGACCCAATCGCGCCAGCCAGGGTCACCATAGCTCATGCAACCGAGGCACAGCCTGGAAACCTGAAGGCCGCTTTGACCGAGTCGAACGTAAGGCATCGCCATGGCTTCCCCTTTCGTCAATGGCCGGCGGCTTGCCCCCAGAGCTCGCGCAGCCGCGCATCACGGCCACAGCCCTTGCGGTAGCGCTGGTAGTGAGCCACATTCTTCTTGTAGAAATCCTGGTGATACTCCTCCGCAGGATAGAACGGCCCGGCATCCTGGATCGGGGTAAGGACTGGAGCAGCGAAAGTCTTGTCCTGTTCGATCTTCTGCCGCGACGCCTCGGCTAGACGGCGCTGGAGAGCGTCATGGACGAAGACCGCGGTGCGGTACTGGTGCCCCCAATCGCAGAACTGGCGATCGGTGACCGTCGGATCAATGTTGTGCCAGAACACCGTGAGCAACTCCTGGTAGCTGATCTTCTTGGGATCGTAGACCACCTCGACGGCCTCGGCATGACCGGTGGTGCCGCGCGAAACTTCCTCGTAAGTCGGCCGCTGATCGGTGCCACCCGTATAGCCTGAGGTCGTCGAGATCACTCCAGAAAGCTGGTCAAAGGGTGGCTCCATGCACCAAAAACAGCCCCCTGCAAACGTGGCCCGGGCTAGGCCCTCCGGCGGCGGCTCGGTCGCTGGCCGGCCCCCTTCTTGGGCGGTCGAGGGGTTGCAGCCGAGCAGGGTAACGCCAAGCAGGGCGATGCTGAACCCAGCGCGATAGCAGACAGCGTTGAACAAAAACCGGCGGAACACAGCTTGGGTCCTCCAATCGTTGCGTCCGTGCGGACGGCTACGCGAGTTTGCCACAATCCGAGGTCGCAGGCGTCGCCTGCCAGCCATATAACAACAGCTCCTGCTCCCCGTCGACGAGCCGCACCCGGCGTTCATAACGGAAAGCCAACCTGGTGAGCAGGCGGATGGATCGCGCATTTCCCTCGTTGACCACCGCCACCAGGCGTGTCAATCCAAGGGTGGTTTGCGCATAGGTCCGCACGGCGACGCAGACTTCAGCAGCGTAACCCACGGACCAAAACTCCGGCAACAAGGCATAGCCGAGGTCGACATCTTGCAGCCCTTCGCGCTGGATCAAACCACAAATCCCGATCGGGATTGCCTCCGGCTTGCGCGCGACCAACCAGTGACCAAAGCCCCTTTCTCGGTAACTCTTGAGCGGGCCGTTCAAGAGATAGGAGCGGGCATCTTCCAGCGTCCGCAGTCCTTTGTCGGAGATGTTCTCAATGAAAGATGGCTCGTTGAACAGGCGCAGGAGGAACGCGGCATCCTCCAAGGTCAGCTCACGAAGGCTCAAGCGCTCGGTTTGGAGAATCAAGGTCAGCCTCCTTTGGCACTCGCCTACCTACACCTCAGAATCTATCATTCACTCTAATCTAAAGCTCTAGGTCGGCACGGCTGCGGCAACACCCCAACCCGCGACACCGCGACCCTCCGGCATTTCGTCCCTCGGGAAACACCATCCGTCCCTAAAATATCTAGTTTCAGCGCATCAATGCACGCTTTTCGGTTACCATCATCTGCTGTCATCGGCAAGAGGGGGCGCACATCACCCCGAAGAGGGCTCTGCACTACGAACTACAACACCATGGAACAGGGGGAACACCGATGCGAAACCGTTTCATCATGATTCTTAGTCTGCTGCTTCTCGTCTCTGGTACCGCTTGGGCGCAGGATCCGGACACCGAAGCCCCAGCCGCACAGTGGCCTTTCACTGAGACCGCTTGCGACGGCCAGATCGGGGTTGCACTCGGCTTGTGCCTCTCCTATTGCGAGGCGATGGAATGTGATCTCGCCAACGACTACAACGCAGATACCAAACCAAGAGCTCGGGGGAAAGCGTGCAATCTGGTGCGCAGCGCGTACGAACGGCTGGTCGGCGATGACCTACCGTGCGAATGCCCCTGTTGGGACGACCCCAACCTCCCGATCTGGAGTTCGTATCTCGCCGGCGAAGTTCAGCCGAATGCCTGTTTCGTAGACGCTTCCGTCTGTGTCCTCGCGGGCGCACCGCCGTCGTTTTGTACGCCGCCGCAAGGAGACGCTCACCTGGTCCTCTTCGGGGCGGATTCGATTCAGTTCACTTCGATCGGTGTCAATCCTGGAGTATTTCCCCCGTCTTGCGGTCAAGGCGGTCCTGGCGGAGGCCCGGATCATGTCGTCAGCTTGCCCCAGGGTGTCGCCTGCAAGACTCAGTTGAATAACTTGCTGGCTGCCAGCGGCATCACCTGCCAATAGCAAAGCAAACGCGACGCTCGGGGGATCCTCCCGGGCGTCGCTACCTGACTCGCCTCAACGATGACGATATAGGTTTTGTCTGGGTGCAGTGCTCAAGCAATGCCGAACGGGTGCCCCCAGCGCAGATAGGGAAAACGAGCAAAGTCGGAGTCGGTCGAGATCCTCAGCTCGCATCTCCCCGAGATCGGTAGGCAGCCTCGTCGGCGGCAATCAGGAGCTCCGATGTCCGGTCGAGGTCGAGCCCAGGGTGCGGCCCTCCACCGCCGACAGTCACCAGCCGAAACGGCGGTTCAGCGGCTGCCTCTGGCCGCTGCGCCAGATGAATCGTCGTCCTCATGCATCTGATCATACCAAAAATCATACCGTATGAATTGGGATGGCCAAAGATTTCCAGTTCAGCGGCTTCGCCTTGGGGGCAGCGGCCGAGATCGGTTGCTAACCCGCCCATTCACCGGTCAGCGTCGCGATGGCTCAAGCGAACGCCCCAGTTGTGGGCTTGGAGGTCGACCGCCAGACGCTCGCAAACTGCGACGGAACGGTGCTGCCCACCGGTGCAGCCGACCGCGATCGAGAGGTAACTCCGGTTCTCTTGCTGGTAGCGCGGTAAGAGGAAAAGCAGCAGGTCGAGCAGGCGCGCGAGCAGCTGGTGAAAGTCGTCATGGCTGGCCATGAACTCCTGCACGTCCGCATCGCGCCCGGTTTGTTCGCGAAGTTTGGGGATGAAGTGGGGATTGGGTAAGAAGCGCACGTCGAAGACCAGATCGC
>CAZCOV010000243.1:0-10174 GCA_964499975.1 uncultured Thermoanaerobaculia bacterium | reverse complement strand
GCGGCGGTGGATCACTTGCTCGCGCGCGCTTTTCCAGCTCTGGGTCGGGTCGCTCTGGGCAGCCAGTTCGAGCGCGGCAACGGCTTGCTGGCGCACCGTGGGCTCGGCAAAAAAGCGGCGCAGCGGCATCTCCACGCGCAAGGCCGCGTGCATCCGCGACACCGCTTGGGTGGCGAGCAGCGAATGGCCGCCGAGCTCGAAGAAAGAATCGTCGATGCTGATGCGCTCCACCCCCAGCACCTGACGCCAGATCTCGGCGATCGTCTGTTCGGTGGGGTTGCGCGGCACCACGAACGGCCGTTCGGTTTCCCCGCTGCCCAACTCCGGTGCGGCCGGCTGCGGTGCGGGCAGGCGGCTGCGGTCGACCTTGCGGTTGGGCAAGCGCGGTAAATCCTTAAGCGGCACCCACAGCGCGGGCACCATGTACTCTGCCAGGCGCTGCTGCAAGTAGGACCGGAGCTCGCCCACAGCAGCCGTGCCGACCACGTAAGCGATCAGCCGCGATCTAGCCGCGCGCGCATCAGCGACCACCGCGCAGGCCAAAACCGCGGGGTGCTCGGCCAGAACCGCTTCGATCACGCCCAGCTCGACGCGGAAACCCCGGATTTTCACTTGCTGGTCGATCCGCCCAGCGAGTTGCAAGGTGCCGTCCGGCCGAAAGCGCGCCAGATCGCCCGTCTTGTAGAGCCGTTCTCCGGGCGCCTTCGCCCAGGGATGGGGCACAAAGCGTTCGGCGGTGGTCGCAGGACGCGCGTGGTAGCCGCGGGCCAGCCCAGCACCGCTCAAGCAAATCTCGCCGAAAGCGCCGAGCGGCACCAGGTGGAGCCTGCGACTGCAAACCTGGGCTTGGCCGTCGGTGAGCGGGCGTCCGATCGTGGCTGGACCGCCGGGCGTGCGGCGGGTCCCGGTCGAATACGTGGTGTCCTCGGACGGCCCGTAGAGGTCGTTCACCCGGCGGACGCCTTGGGCATAAAGCGCGTCCACTAACCCCGGCTCCAGCACTTCGCCCGCCAAGTTCACCGTGGGGGTCCCCGCCAAGACCCCCAGCCGCAGCAATTCCGCGGCAGCGGACGGCACGGTGTTGACCAGGGTCACGCGCGCCCGGTCGGCGCACTCGGCCAGCGCCAGGGCATTGTCGACCAGCAACACCGTGCCGCCGCGGCTGAGCGGCACAAAAATCTCAAAAATCGACAGATCAAAGCAGATCGACGTCGCGGCCAGCACCACGCCCAGTTCCGCGCTGCTGAACGCTTGCTCGGCCCAGCGCAGCAAGGCCGCGCCGTTCTTATGGGTGATGCCCACCCCTTTGGGCCGTCCGGTCGAACCCGAGGTGTAGATCATCCACGCCAGATTGGCCGGAGTGGCGGGCTGGACCGGCGCCAGACTGTTTGGAGGCGCCCCGGCATCCGCGGCGCGCACGTCGAGGGTGTCCTGGTTCAGCACCAGCGCCAAGCCCGCATCAGCGGTCATGAACCGGATGCGTTCAGCCGGATAGTTGGGGTCGAGACCGACGTAGGCCGCGCCAGCTTGCAACACCCCGCAGAGCGTCGCCACAAGCGTCGGGGTGCGTTCGAGCAGGACCCCGACCCGCACTTCTGGGCCGATCCCAGCGCCGCGTAAGTGGCGCGCCATCTGCTCGGAGTGCTGGGCGAGACCGGCGTAGCTCAGCGCTTCGTCGCGGCCCCAAACCGCGATCGCGTCCGGCGTGCGGACGGCCTGAGCGCTGACTTGGTGGGGGATCAAATCCGCGCTGCTCCCCCCGCTACTGGAGTCGTTCCACTCCGCAACCAGCTGATGTTGCTGCGCGGCGGAGAGCAGGGCCAAGGTCTCGCGCGCAGCGTTGGGGGTCTCAACCACAGCCGCGAGCAGGGTGGTAAAGCCTTGCACCAGCCGTTGTGCGGTAGTGGCGTCGAAGAGGTCGATGCGGTAGGCCAAGCTCACGGCCAGCCCCTGGCTGCTGCGGCCGAGCGCTAAGTCAAGGTCGAATTTGACTTCTCGGGTCGGCTGCGGACAGAGGGTTGCGACCACCCCCGGCAAGTCCAGCGGCGGCGGTTCTTCGAGCAACGAAAACAGCACCTGGAACAGGGGTGAGCGGCTTAAATCCTGCTGCGGCGCGAGCCGGCTGACCAGCGACTCGAAAGGCACGTCCTGGTGCTCGTGTGCCGCCAGCAGCGCCTCGCGCGCGGCCGCCAGCAGCTCGCCAAACTTGGCGGTACGGGGAACGCTGAAGCGCAGCACCAGAGTGTTGACGAAAAATCCGATCAGCGCTTCGAGCTCCTGCTGCTTGCGGCCGGCAAGCGGCGTCCCCAGGGCAAAGTCGGTTTGACCGCAGAAGCGCTCGAACACCTCCTTGCACGCGGCGAGCAGCGTCATGAAGGGGGTTGCGCCGTGCGCGCGACCGAGCGCGGTCAGGCCGTGGACCAAAGCCACCGGCAAGTGCGCGGTCGCGGCCGCTCCCTGGTGCTGCAAGACCAGCGGTCGTGGGCGGTCGGTGGGCAGTTCGAGAGGGGGTAAGTCAGCGAGCTGCTGCTCCCAGTACGAAAGCTGTGCGGCGAGCACCTCGTCTTTCAACCACTCGCGCTGCCAGCGCGCGAAATCCGCGTACTGGAGGCTCAGTTCGGGCAGGGTCACTCCGCGATAAAGCTGCGCGATCTCGCGCAAGATCACTTCCATCGACCAACCATCACTCACGATGTGGTGCAAGGTGAAGAGCAGCAGGTGATCCTCCGGGTGGATCCGCAGCAAGTAGACGCGCAGCAGGGGACCGCGTTCGAGGTCGAAGGGACGGACGGCTTCTGCATCCGCCAGCCGTTGCCAGACCGCTCGAGCATCGGCTGGCACCTCGCGAGAATCGGCTGGCACCTCACGGAGACCGCACAAATCGACGACCGGCAAGGGACGCGGGGTCCACGGGTGGATGACCTGACGTGCCACCCCAGCTGCGGCGCTGAAGGTGGTGCGCAAAACGTCGTGCCGACGGGTCAGCTCGCTCACCGCGTGGGCGAGGGCATGCACCTCGAGCGCACCTTGCAGCCGCAGCGCGAACGGAACGTTGTAGAGCGCACTGCCCGGCAACAAGCGGTCGATGAACCACAACCGCTGCTGCCCAAACGACAGCTCCCCAGCGTCCGTGCGGGCTTGCGCCAAAAGCGGCGGCGCAGATGATTGAGGCTGCTCGCCGCGCCGCGCGGCAGCGAGGCGGGCACTGAGCGCGGCAACGCGCGGGGCTTCAAACAGCTCGCGCAAGGGGAGCTCGACCCCGAACGCCGCGCGAATGCGGGCGATCGCGCGGGTCGCGAGCAGCGAATGGCCACCGAGCTCGAAGAACGAGTCGTGGGTCCCGACGGACTCGTGCCCGAGCAGGGACGCAAAGATCTCCACCAAGACCTCTTCGCTCGGCGTCCGCGGCGGCAGGTAGCCGGTCGCACGCTCTTCCGGCAAGGCCAAACCGGCGAGCGCACCGCGGTCCACTTTGCCGCTCGGCAGGTGCGGCAACGGCACGGCCAAAACCAGCGACGGCACCATGTAGCCGGGCAAGCGCGTGGCGAGGAAAGCTTTGAGCTCGCGCAAGTCGAACTCGGCTGGACCGGTTGCGTCCGCAGCGCCCTGAACGAACGCGACCAGGCGCTGCTCGCGCAGAACCACCGCCGCGGTGCGCACGGCCGGATGCTCGGTCAAGACCGCTTCGACCTCGCTCAGCTCGATGCGGTGTCCGCGCACTTTGACCTGGCTATCGCGCCGGCCCAAAAACTCAAGCTCGCCATCTGCCAGGTAGCGCGCCAGATCGCCGGTCCGGTAGCAACGCGCGCCGGGCTCGTCGGCAGTTGGCAAAGGTAAGAAGCGTTCCGCGGTCAACCCCGGACGCTGCACATAGCCGCGAGCCAGGCCAAGCCCACTGGCAAATAGTTCACCCACTTCACCCACCCCAGCGGGCAAACCGCCGCGGGTCAGCAGGTGGACCGCGGTGCCGCGAATGCTGCGCCCGATCGCAATCGCGCCACGCCCAGCCGTGACTTCGCCGTCCGGGATCTGGGCACAGCAGGTGAAAGTCGTGTTTTCGGTCGGACCATAGCCGTTGACCAGCCGCGTGGTCGGATGCAAGCGCCGGTACGAGCGCACGTGCGGCACGGACAGCGCCTCGCCACCGATCAGCAGCTGCTGCACCGGCTGGAGAGCGCCGGGGTCTTCATCGACCACCGCGTTAAACAGCGACGAAGTCAGCCACAGGGTGGTCACCCGCTGCTGCCCTAACTGTTCGCGCAGCCGCGCGGCGCTCGGCAGCTCGGGCGGCAGCAGGACACAGCGCGCACCGTTGAGCAGCGCCCCCCACAGCTCGAAAGTCGAGGCGTCGAAAGCGAGCGGCGCGGCCAGCATCAGGGTTTGGGCTGGGCCGAGCGCGACGTAGTCCGGACCGATCACCAGGCGCACGATCCCGCGGTGGGTCACCTCGACCCCCTTAGGCCGCCCGGTCGAGCCCGAGGTATAGATGACGTAGGCCGCGTGCGCGGGGTCGCGGGTGCCAGCCGCCGTCACTGCCTCCGCGGCGTCCCGCGCGGTTGCCCCAGCGAGCGCGTCGAGCGCCACCACCCAAGCCGCGGGGGCCGCCTGCGGCAAGAGCAAATCAAGCAGGTCGGTGCGGGTCAGAACCCCGGCGAGCTGCGCGTCGGCCACCATCCACTGCAAGCGCTGCGGTGGATAGGCGGGGTCGAGCGGGACGTAAACGCCACCGGCGATCAAGGTGGCGAGCGTGGCTTCGACCGCGAGCACCGACCGCTCGAGCAGGATCCCCACGCGGGTTTCCGGCTGGACCCCGAGCCCGCGCAAACGTCCGGCCAGGGCAGCAGCGCGCACTGCCAGCTCGCCATAGGTCACGACCGCGTCCGAGAGCGCGAGGGCCACCGCAGCGGGCCTGCGGCGGGCGTGCGCTACAAACAATTCGTGGACGAGCGCTGCGGGATAGCGATCCATGGCCGCAGCGTTCCACTCGACGAGCAACTGCTGCCGTTCCGCTGGCACCAGCAAGTCGAGGGCCGCGAGCGGCGTTTCTGGCGCTGCCACCACGGCAGCGAGCAGCGCGTCCAGACGGCGGGCCCAGCGCTCCACCGTGGTGTCGTCGAAGAGCGCGGTGCGGTAGGCCAGGTGGAGGGTCCAACCCTCTGGCCCTGGGGCCCAGGTGACTTCGAGGTCGAACTTCACGCTGCTCATCTGCTGCGGCCACACCGTGGCGACGACCTCCGGCAGGTCACACGCTTGCAGCTCTTCGACCAGCGAAAACATCACCTGGAAAAGGGCGCGCTCTGCCCCACCGGGGTCCGCGCTGGGCAGCGCCGCCACCAGTTGGTCCAAAGGCAGGTCCTGGTGCTCATAGGCTGCCAACACGGTCTTTTGGGTCCGCGCCAGAAGTTCGCTAAAACTCAAACCCCAAGACCGCTCACTGCGGAGCACCAAGGTGTTGACGAAAAAGCCGATCAGTCCTTCGAGCTCTTGCTGCGTGCGCCCGGCCGAGGGCGTGCCCACGGCAAAATCGAGTTGTCCACTGACCCGCTGCAGCAACCCGGTCAGGGCCGCAAACAGGCTCATGAAACGGGTGGCACCGTGGCTTCGTCCGAGCGCCGCGAGGTCTTCGGCCCAGCGCGCCGCGAGCCGGCTGGACCAGCGGGCGCCGCGATCGCTCGCCACCCGCGGCCGGGGGCGGTCGGTCGGCAGGACGAGCGGCGGCAGGTCCTTGAGCTGTTCCCGCCAGTAGGCGAGTTGGACCGCGCGAACCTCGCCTTGCGCTAACCAGTCGCGCTGCCAGCGGGCAAAGTCCGCGTACTGGACCGCGAGTTCGGGCAGCCCTCCCCCGCGATAAAACACCGCGATCTCGCGCAGCATCACGTCGATCGACCAGCCGTCGCTCACGATGTGGTGCATGGTGAAGAGCAGCAGGTGCTCCTCAGGATGGATTCGCAGTAAGTAGACGCGCAGCAGGGGACCGCGTTCGAGGTCGAACGGCCGGGCGGCCTCTGCATCCGCCAGCTGTTGCGCGGTGGCGTGCAGGTCGGCTGGCACCTCTCGAGAATCGGCTGGCACCTCACAGAGACCACACAAATCGACGACCGGCAACGGACGTGGGGTCCACGGGTGGATCACCTGCCGGGCGACTCCACCCTCCTCAACGAAGGTCGTCCGCAGCGCTTCATGACGTCGAACGAGTTCGCTGAACGCCCGTTCGAACGCATTGACGTCGAGCCGACCTTGCAAACGAACTGCAGCCGGAATGTTGTAGGTGGCACGGTCGGGCTCGAGGCGATCGAGGAACCACAAGCGCTGCTGCGCAAACGACAGCTCCAGCGTTTCTCCCCGCGGCCTTACCCCGAGCGGCGCCGGGGAGGGCCGACCTGCCCGCCGGATTTCCTCGATGCTGGCCGCGAGTTCAACCACCCGCGGCTTGTGGAAGAGGGTGCGCAGCGGCAAGTCGACCCCAAAGGCGGTGCGGATGCGCGCCACGGCTTGGGCAGCGAGCAGCGAGTGACCACCGAGCTCCAAGAACGAGTCTTCGATCCCGACCTGCTCCCGCCCGAGCAGGGTGGCGAAAATTCCCACCAGAATCTCTTCCGTCGGGGTGCGCGGCGCGCTTGGACTCGCTGCCTCGTCCTCGGGCAGGGGCAGACGGTCGAGCGCCACGCGATCAACCTTGCCGCTCGGCAGCAAGGGCAAGGCCGTCACCTCGCAGTACCGCGCAGGCACCATGTAGTCCGGCAAGGTCTGGCGCAGGAATTCCCGCAATTCAACCGCGGTCAGAAGCGCGCCCGCTGCTGCCCCGGCCCGCACCCAAAAAGCGCTCAGCTGCTGGGCGCGGACCACCACGCCAGCCGCCGCGACCGCCAGATGCTCACTGAGCACGGCCTCGACCTCACCCAGCTCGATGCGAAAGCCGCGGACCTTGACTTGATGGTCGCTGCGGCCGAGAAACTCGAGGGTGCCGTCGGCGCGCCAGCGCCCCAGATCTCCGCTGCGGTAGCGCCGCGCCCCAACGATTTCGGTCCACGGATCCGGGATGAAGCGCTCGGCGGTCAAAGCCGGGCGAGCGCGATAACCCCGGGCCAACCCGCTCCCGCCGACCACCAACTCGCCGACCACCCCGATCGGCAACACCCGCAAGCTGGCATCCGCCAGCACCAGCGTCGCATGCACGAGCGGTCGTCCGAGGTGCGGCAGGCTGCCCGGGAGGACCCGCGCCGAGCTGACGTCGACCGTGCATTCAGTCGGCCCGTAGCGGTTGAACGTGGCGATCTCGCGGTGCGTCGCCAGCTCGGCCCAAAGCGGCGCGGGAAAAGCCTCGCCGCCCACCACCAACCGCCCAAACAGCGGCTGGCGCAGCAGCTCTTCTGCCAACAGGAAGCGCAGGTGGGTGGGCGTCAGGTCGAGGATCTCGACCCGCTGCTCGCGCAACCACACGGTCAGCTCGCGCGCGCCGCGTCCCACCTCGGCAGGGGGCAGGCACAAGCAACTGCCGAATGACAGATGCGCCCACTGCTCGACCGCCGCATCGAAAACCAGGGGCGCGAGGAACGCGATCCGGCGGGCTTCGCGCGCTACCGCGGCTTCAACCAAGGCGACCAGCGACCCCTGCGTCACTTGCACGCCCTTGGGACGTCCGGTTGAGCCCGAGGTGTAAATCACATACGCGAGGTTCGCCGGTCGCGCGCCGGCGCACGCCGCCGCTGGACCCGAAAAGTGGCTCTGAGCATCCTGCAAAAGCGTCGTGAGTGGGCGCGTCGGCACTTGGCTTGACCCTGCGGCTGCCGTCTCCACTTCGGTCAAGACCAGGGCAGGAGCCGCGTCTTGGAGGATGAACCCGAGGCGTTCTGGCGGCAGCTCAGGGTCGAGCGGCAAATAAGCGCCGCCGGCCTTGAAGATGCCCCAGATCGCGATGAGCGCCGCGAGCGACCGCTCGACGAGCAACGCCACCAGCACTTCCGGGCCGACGCCATGCGCCCGCAAGCCCCGTGCGAGACAGTCGGCCCGCTGCGCCAGCTCAGCGAAGCTGAGATACTGCGGTTCGTCCGGACTGCTGGCAAAAACCGCGATCGCCTCCGGCGTGCGCGCGACCTGGGCCGCGAACAGCTCCACCACGTTGCGCGCAGCAGCTGGTGCTGGCGCGCTGCCTTGCCCCCACTCAACCTGCACTTGCTGCTGCTCGGCCGCGCTCAGCCACGCGAGCGTGCGGAGCGGCTGCTGGGGCGCTGTCACCACCGCCCGCAGCAAGGCGTTCCAGGCACCCGCCCAACGCCGAACGGTGGTCGCATCGAAGAGGTCCGTGCGATACCCCCAGATCGAGCTGAGCTCCCCGGCAACTCGCGTGGCAGTGACGTCGAGATCGAATTTTGCGTGGTCCGTCCGCTGCGGCCAGAGGGTCGCGCGAAGTCCCGGCAGGTCCACCGGTGGGCGCTCCTCGATCAGCGAAAACATCACCTGGAACAACGGTGAGCGGCTCAGGTCTTGAGCTGGGGCCAGCGCGCTGACCAGGGCTTCAAAGGGGGCATCTTGGTGCTCGTGGGCGAGGAGCACGGTCTGCCGCGTCGTCGCCACGAGGTCGGCGAAGCTCGCGTCGCGCGCGACGTCCAGCCGCAACACCAGGGGATTGACGAAGCAGCCGATCAGCGGTTCGATTTCCCGGTGGGTGCGGCCGGCGGTGGGCGTGCCCACGGTCACCTCCCGCCCGCCGCTGGTCCGCGCCAAAAGCGCGGCAAAACCCGCGCAAAGGGTCATGAACAGGGTGGTGCCGCGGGCGCGGCCGAGCGCTTCCAGGTCTTGTCCCAACGCGCGGTCGAGCGGCAGCGTCACGAGCGCGCCGTGGTCGCTCAAGACCGGTGGACGCGGCCGGTCGGCGGGCAGTTCGAGCAAGGGGGCCGCGGCCAGCTGGTCGCGCCAGTAGGCGAGCTGCGCGGCGAGCACTTCGCCTTGCAACCACTGCCGCTGCCAGCGGGCAAAATCCGCGTACTGGACCGTGAGCTCGGGCAAGCTCGCGCCGCGGTAAAGCGCCGCGATTTCGCGCAGCATCACGTCGATCGACCAGCCGTCGCTCACGATGTGGTGCAGCGTCACCAGCAGCAGGTGGTCGGTGGCGGTCAAGCGCACCAGCTGCACCCGCAGCAAGGGACCCTGCTCGAGGTCAAAGGGACGCGCGGCTTCGGCGTCCGCGAGCTGCTGGGCCACCCGTTGCGTGGCGGCTGGCACCTCTGCCGCCTCCGTCGCAGAAACGGCTGGCACCTCTGCCAGCGCAGAAACGGCTGGCACCTCTGCCAGCGCAGAAACGGCTGGCACCTGCGCCAGACCGCTCAAATCGACGAGTGGCAAGGGACGCGGGGTCCACGGATGGACCACTTGCCGCGCCACCCCACTTTCTGCCGCAAACGTGGTGCGCAAGGCTTCATGACGGCGCACTAGCTCGTTTAAGGCCCGTTCGAGCACCGCAACCTGAAGCGCACCCGCAAGGCGCACGGCCATGGGAATGTTGTAGAGCGCGCTCCCCGGTTCCAGCCGATCGATGAACCACAGCCGCTGTTGCGCGAAGGAGAGTTCCCATTCCCCGTGCCGCGGACCCGCCACAAGCGGCGGTGCGGGGTGCTTTGGACCCGAACGCGCTGCCTCGATCGCAGCGCTGAGCTCGGCCACGGTGGGCGCAGTAAAAAGCGTCCGCAGCGGCAGCTCGACGCCGAACCCCGCGCGGATTCGCGCCGCCGCCTGGGCCGCGAGCAGGGAATGTCCACCCAGGGCGAAAAACGAAGCGTGAATCCCCACCTGCTCGCGCCCGAGCAACTCGCTGAAAATCCCCACCAGCAGCTCTTCGCTCGGAGTCCGCGGCGCGACTCGCTCCGGCGCGACGTCGTCCACCACCGCTAACCGGCTGAGCGTACTCTTATCCACCTTGCCGTTGGGCAAAAGCGGCAGGGCGGCGAGTTTCACCCATTGGGTTGGCACCAGGTAGGCGGGCAAGCGCGCCCGCAGAAAAGCTTCGAGCGCACCCGCAGGGAGCAACGTGTTGGGCCGGGCCACGTTGGGCCGGGCCACGTTGGGCCGGGCCACGTTGGGCCGCGACACGTTGGGCCGCGACACCCAAAAACCCACCAGCCGCTGGTCGGCGGCCACGACCGCTGCTGCCGCAACCGCTGGGTGGGCGCGGAGCGCG
>CAZCOV010000242.1:9585-10309 GCA_964499975.1 uncultured Thermoanaerobaculia bacterium | reverse complement strand
GATCGCTTACTCAAGGCGCTCCACATCAGTCTGGAACACCAGGAGCATCACAATGCACGTTGCCTTGTATGCGCGAGTCTCGACGAATCATCAACAACAAGAGGGGACGATCGAGAGTCAACGGCGCCTGCTCAAACAGTACATTCAGAGCCAAGAATGGACGTTGCTGCCCGAGCATGAGTATATCGATGATGGCATCAGTGGCGCCCGGCTGGATCGTCCGGCGCTGGACCGCCGCCGTGATGCGGCCCGGCGTGGGGAGGTCGATGCGGTGGTCATCTTGGCACCGGATCGCTTGGCCCGTAACTATGCCCATCAATGGCTCCTCATCGTGAAGAAAAAGGTGCCAGGAACCATTGTTTGAACTAATGGGAGCGAGTTGAGGATCGCACATCGGGAGACCGTTGTATCCCGCGTCAGCGGATGTGGTCTCTCACGAGGGAAAGGGGGTCACGAGGGAAAGGGGGTCAGACTCGATTTGTCAAAACCCCAGCCTCGATTCTGCTATCTGAATTTATGGCAGCTGGTACATCGGGATTGGTTCAGGACAGCAATGAGGGAAGAAAAAGGTACCAGGAAGAAAAAGGTACCAGGAACCATTGTTTGGATTGATGGTAGCGAGTTGAGGATCGCACATGGGGAGACCGTTGCGTCCCACGTTAGCGGATGTGGTCTATCACGCGCTCAATCGGGCGAACGCGTGTAGGACGCTGTTCGAGGACGA
>CAZCOV010000242.1:0-9575 GCA_964499975.1 uncultured Thermoanaerobaculia bacterium | reverse complement strand
GGACTCTGCCTCGTGTGCACGAGTGCTGGGGCAGGCGTGTGAGTGAGTCTCCATGCGACTCCTGGCGTACTGCGTCATGCTCAACCACTGGCATCTCGTCGTCTGGCTGCGGCGGGATGGCGACCTGTCACAATGCATGCACTGGCCCATGCTGACCCATGTGCAACGGTGGTATCAGCATCGTCACACGGTCGGGGAAGGGCATGTGTACCGAGGGCGCTTCACATCGTTTCCTGTCGAAACGAACGGGTATCTCCTGACGGTCTATCGCGACGAGGAGCGGAATCCAGTGCGGGCGGACCTCGTCGAACGAGCGGCGCAGTAATGCTGGAGTCGTGCCGGGACTCGCGGATCGGTCCCGTTGCATGAGGGGCCGATGGCGCGTCCCGCTGAGTGGCCCGACTGGGTGAACGAGGGCGAGACGCATGCGCAGTTGAGTGCGGTGCGGAGCAGTATGACCAAGGGACAACCATGTGGCAGCCCAGTGTGGGTGGAGCAAATGGTCGCGCAGTGGAACGTGGGCGCGACAGTGCGAGGGCGTGGACGGCCGAAGAAGGAGCTAATGAACAATGGTTCCTGATGCCGTTTTCTGCCCATTGCTCATGAGGCTATCGCAATCCAGGCATTCGATATCGTCAAATTGGTGCAATCGCGCATGGAGGGCAAGTGATCAATACGCTTGGGTGACACCGGTCGACTGAATTCGATTCTGGCTTATCGTAAAGCAGCGGGGGAGGGCCAGATTCAAGTGTGCCCCGCGCAATATGGCGAACCAATGGAGGCAACCAAATGGCGAACAATCTAAGCAGAGATAAAGTGTGGACCCCCGAGATCTGGGCGGATATTGACAAGGCCGTGCTAGCGGAGGTGGGCCGGCTCCGGGTGGCCCAGAAGGTGTTTCCGGGTTCCACAAACGGCAACGGCCAATACGTACCTGCGGACAAGTTCGACCGAGACAAGATGATGATTGCCGAGGGCCTGACCAAGCCCTATATCGAGATATCGGTCGAGTTCCGCCTGACGCAGGGCCAGGTGGATGGCGAGGCCACCCTCCACACCGGGAGAACACTGGCCCAGCTCGCCACCAAGTCCGTCGCTATGGCCGAGGATATACTCCTCTTCCAGGGCCACCACGCCCAGCTCCCGGCCAACGTGAGAGTGGTGAACCACGAGTCGGCAGATGGCGGTCTTCTGGGCGGCCAGGGTACGGCATCCTTGAAGGTGTGCCTGCACGATAAGACCAAACTCGGGGTATATGGATCCCATACCTTCCAGAAAGTGACTGAAGGTATCGGTCTGCTGAATGGCCAGTCGCAGCCCGGCCCCTATGCCTTGATCCTGGAGTCGAGCGTCTATGCCGATGCTTTCGCCCCTCTCGAAGACACCATGGTCACCACTGCCGATCGCCTGGAGCCGCTGCTCCCCGGTGGCTTCTACAGTACGGGTGCGCTGCCGGCAAGAACAGGTCTGCTGGTGTCTCTGGGCGGCCAACCGACGACCATCTTTCTCGGGCAAGAAGTCATCACGGCGTACACCCAGCCGGATGCCGACGGAAACTCGTGCTTCCGGGTGTTCGAGCGCATCCAACTGGTAGCACGCGAGCCAGAGGCATTGCTGGTATTGTCATTCGAAGGGCCGGCATACGGTGTTGCGTCGAAAGTACCGTAATCGGCGCGCCGAATATCATCACGCGCGTGCGCCAAAACGGCCGCCAAGGCCACGGTTACTCACTGTTGCATGATTAGCTCAAGTGTCCGAGTGTATTGGTGCGCTGAAACACTGAAGCAGATCATGCAACGCTCTGTCGTTTGTAGTCTGTAGCAAGGAAGGTGTGCTGATGGTCAACAAGAACTTAGCAGTGGGAGCCTTCGGCGGTGAGGTGACAGACCTCCACGGCAAGCTGGCCGCACAGGGCTTTGACATACCACCCGCAGAGCTCGATCGCCAGTTCTTCGGCCCCGCTACCCGCGATGCCGTACGCAAAAGCCAGCAGGATCAGGGCTTGCCCGTCACCGGCATCGTCGACAGCCAGACCGCGACCAAGATCGGGCTGACAGGCAGTCCGGTAGCCACGCCGAAATTGCCTCTCCAAGAATCCACAAGCACCGTCGTCACAGCGTTGCCTGTGCGGGCGACTTTTCCGAATGCTTTTGCCGCAAGCGGTGGTGCTGGTGGTGCGGTTGCACCAGTGCCACCGCGCTCTTCTGGCGGTAGAGTACTAGTTAAGCCAATTACTCCTCCGCTTCGCCGGAACGACCAGGGTGAGGACGTCGTCAATCTGCAAGAGTGCTTGTTGCTACTTCTTGAGAAACAAGTTATGCAGGCATCCGAGCGGGAGCAGCGATTGTTTCAAGAAGTTCTCAAAAGGGAACAGCAGATACAGGTTTACAGCGACGTCACCGCAAAACTCGTTGGACAGTTTCAAGAACAGTACTCGACACGGTTTCATCTCACCGTGACCGGCGAAGTGGATGCACCTACCGCCGACGCACTGAACAGCTTCTTAAAAGATCTGGGGGCGTTCCATCCGAACCAAGATGGGGCGGTATTCGAAGTGAAAGGCAAGGTTGTCAGCCGCCTGAGCGCCAGTATTGGCGGTTTGCGCATCGTGATCGTGGATAAAGGAGTCGGCGGCGATGTGCAGCTCGCCGAAACCACCACCAACGAGGGTGGTACTTACCTAACGAGCTTCTCCGACAGTGAGGTGCGGCAACGTGGCAAAGCCCAACCCGACGTGCAAGCGCGTGTGTTTGCAGGCGAAATCTTTTTGGGAGCTTCGGAGGTTCACTACAACGCCACCCAGTACGAGACCTTGAATGTATTGTTGGAAGATCAGGCGGCGGCAGCTTTGCGGTCTGAGCACGAGGTCTTAACCAGTGCCCTTACCAATCACGTCAAGGGCAAACTCGGCGACCTCAAGGAAACCGACGAGCAGCAGGACATCACCTACTTGGCGAACAAGACGGGATGGGACGCACGCGCCGTGGCACTGGCCGCGCTGGCCGATCAGTTCAGCGCGAGAACAGCCAATGTGGACGGTACGCCAGCTATATCCCAGCACTATTTCTATGCGCTGTTTCGTGCTGGGCTGCCCGCCAACGAGGACACGCTCTACCATACCGATGCCAAAATGCTGCAAGGCGTGTGGTAAAAAGCCGCCGAACAAGGTGTGATTGCCAAAGCCTCCACCGAGGAACTGCTGGCGCTGAGTTAACGATTTCAGACCATCAGCGCACAAAAACTGTTGACCGCCCCAGCGCTTGTCGGCGCCTCTTCACTCAAAGAGATGCTTATTGTCTCTCGCCTTGAAGAGTCACAACAGTCGACCTTTGCCCAACTGTATGCGACCAACCGTTCCGATATGCCGGCGTTTTGGAATGCGGTCAGCAGCACCTTCGGTCAGGATGTAGCTCATCGCTTGCAGGTGGACGGCAAGTTGGGTTTCCTCACCATCAACAATGCACCCTTGATGCGGAAGGTCCATGCCACCGCTGGTGACAATGACCTTTATGATCTATTACAATTTGTACAAAAAGGCTATCACCGCTTCGAGGCGTGGAGCAAACTGCTGACTGCGGATGTCTCCATTCCGCAGGAGATCCCGGGTGACACGCCAGAAATCAAGCGGACGAACTATGCCAGCTACCTCGCGGCACAGGTGCGACTGAGCTATCCGACGGCGTCTGTGGCACAGATGGTCAAAAGTGGCGAATTACCACTCACCGGCGCGGCAAATGGCGTCTCCGACGAGGAGGATGAGCAGAGAGTAAAACAGGTGCATGCGTTCTTAACTCAGCACCAGGGAAAGTTCGAGATCGGCGTGCAGCCGGTGCAGCAATACATCGCCCGGAATAATCTCCAGGTTGACGACAAGATAGTGACGCAGGTGAAGCGGTTGCAGCGGGTCTACCAGATCACGCCGAGCGACCAGGCGATGACCGGCTTGATGAAACACGGGTTAGACGCCGCCTCCCATGTCGTGCGCTTTGATCGGGACACCTTCGTCCAGACCTACCAGCAGGACCTCGGCGGAGTGGAGAGCGCGGCCCAGACCTACGACCGATCGGTGCAGGTGTATAACGCCGTCCTCAACATTGCTGTCAGCTACATCACCGCGAAGAATGGCATCAGCCTCGGCGCCGAACTGCTGGAGGCGGCCCGGCCTGGGACGGATAGCAGCGGCCAGATCCTGCGACCGGCCCCGCAAGCCCCGTCGGCCGCCAATGCCGCCGACGTCATCGCCTACCCCACCCTCGAAGGCCTGTTCGGCGCGATGGACTTCTGCGCCTGCGACCACTGCCGCTCGGTCCTGTCGCCTGCAGCCTATCTGGCCGACCTATTGCTCTTCATTGACCAGCCCCATCCGCCGACCGGCACCGAGAACCCACAGACCGTGCTCTTGGAACGCCGCCCGGACATCCAGCACCTACCGCTGACTTGCGAAAACACGAACACTGCCCTGCCATACCTCGATGTGGTCAACGAGACGCTCGAGTATTTCATCGCCAACACCGTGCAGAAACTCTCCTTGAAGGACTACGTGGGGCATGACACGGACGGCGCGGCGTCGGAGGATCTGCTGGCCAGCCCGCAGTTCGTCATGGATGCGGCGTACACGACGCTGCGCGGCGAGGGCTTCCCTGCCCCACTGCCGTTCCACCAGCCGTTGGAGAATCTCCGCCGTTATTTCGACAAATTCGGGGTGCCGCTGCCACTGGCGATGGAAGGGCTGCGCAAAGGCGACGATCTGGAGCGCGGCGCAAACCCCTATGGCTGGCGCGATATTCTCATGGAGGAACTTGGGCTGTCGCGGGAGGAGCACGCGATTCTCACTGACTCGGGCACTGTTCCCCTCTGGCGCATGTACGGTTTTCCCAGTGGGACGAGCGATGCTGATGTCATCAACACGCCCCTCTTCTTTATTGGAACCAACACTCTACCGCTTTCCAATGCAAAGCTGTTCTCCCGCCACGTCGGTATCACCTACGACGACCTCGTCGCCATCCTCCAGACCCGGTTCGTCAACCCGAACAGCGATCTGATACCAAAATTGGAGCGCTTGGGCGTGGCGTTGGCCACTCTCAAGGCACTCAAGGACGGGACGGTCACGGACGCCGCCTTCGACGCGCTACTGCCGCAAGGGCCGGCTGCGCTCGACCCGGCAGAATATGGCGACGACATCAAAGCGTGGGTGAAGAACGACGCCAATTTTGCGCGCATCATGTCGTTAATCACCCTCACCGACCCGACCGGCAACCCCGACCCGTGTAGCTTTGACACCCTGGAGTTCCGCTTCGCCAAGCCGATGGCAAACGCCAAAGACACGACGACGCGACTGGGAGCGGCCGAATTCATCCGCCTGCTGCGCTTCGTCCGGCTGTGGAAAAAGACGAACTGGACCGTCGAGCAGACCGACGCCGCGATTTGCGCGCTCTATCGGACGGATATGTCCCCGCTTACCGCGGATGACGTGGATACGGTTGCCAAGCTGGACGCCGGGTTCCTCACCCTGCTGCCGCGCCTCGGTATCATCGTCCGTGTCATGAAGGCGCTGAACTTGACGGCGAAGCGTGACCTGCTGCCGCTGCTGGCGTGCTGGGCAGAGATTGGTACCCACGGCGCAAGCGCTCTCTACCGGCAGATATTCCTGAACCCAGCACTGTTGAAGCAGGATGCCGTCTTCGCCGACGACGGCTATGGCAACTACTTGCAGAAGGCGCAGGTCTCCTATATCCATTCACAGGCCACGCTAGAGCAGTCGATCCTCGACGCTGCAGCAAGCAAAATGAGCTATGACGCCCCGCACAAGCAACTCTCATACTCTGGGATCCTCAGTACTGCGACGCGTGATGCGCTCAAAACTGTGCCCGGGGTGAGTGGGGCGTTTCAGGCGGCGGTGGATGCCATTTATACTGCTCAACGCTTCCTCACGCATACCGGGGCGCTGCGTTCGGCATGTAATCTCACCGGCAATAAGTGCGATCTCATTATCAACGCTCTTGGTTTGAACACTGTTGTGGATGTACCATACACCCATCCACAACCCTCTCTGGAACAATCCATTCTCGATGCCGGTTCGGGCATTGGCTATGATAATCCGCAACAAAGGCTATCGTACACGGGGTTTCTCAGTGTCGCCATCCGCGATGCGCTCAAAGCTGTCGCCGGTGTAACGGCAGATTTTCAGGCGGCCGTGGATGCCCTCTATGTAGCCAATCAAGCCGCCCTCAGGCCGCTCACGCTGCTGGACATCAGCGCGATTTTCCGCCGCGGCTGGCTGGCGCGCACGCTGAAACTCAGCGTCCGCGAGTTACTGCTGCTGATTCAGCTCACCGGCCTGGACCCCTTCGCCGCGCCCGACCCGACCGATCCCGCGATCCTACGGCTGATTGCGCTCGTGCAAGCCTTGAAGGCGCGGTCGCTCAAGTCCACGGCCGCGCTCTATCTGATCTGAAACCAGGACCTGAGCGGCAAGTCTGCACCGCCTGCGGCGCAGATTACTGAAATCGCTCGTACGCTGCGCGGCGATTTTGCCGCAATCGACGACCAGCTTACCGTGACCGAGGACCCGGGCGGCGACATCGCCCGCGCCCGGATGGCGCTTGTCTACGGGCAGGAGGCTGCCGACGCCTTCTTCGCGCTCCTCGATGATGCTCTAGCTCTGGACGTGGCCTATACCCATCCAATGTCAAAGCTGGAGGCCACGATCACTGCCGCCGACCCGAGGATCGCCTACGACGATTTCCGGCACCGGCTCTCGCGCACCGGCGTGCTGAGCGCGGCGACGCGGGACGCGCTGAAAAATGTTGCCGGGGTGACGGCGGCGTTCCAGGAGGCGGTGGACGCGCTTTTCGCCCGCGGCGAGGACGTCAAAGGATCGTTCTTTGGTCGGCACCCGGAGCTGAAGCTAATCTACGACAAGGTGTTGGCTTTGGATCAATCACTAGTGTTGGATATAGATTACATCCATTCAGCGGCAACCCTGGAGGCCGCAATCATCGCCGCCGACAACCGAATAAAATACGACAATATCAAGCACCGGCTTTCCTATTCTGGGGTTCTTACGGCGGTGCGCCGGGACACATTGAAGGGTCTTTCCGATGTCAAGTTGGAGTTTCAGTCGGCGGTGGATGCCCTTTTCGCTCTCAGTCAAAGGTCGAGAGGCGCAGTAGTCTTGGCAACGTCGAAACCAGAACTCTCTCACAAGCGGAAGCGCCAACAGGCGTTGCAGCGCCTCAGCGCAGGGGCAGGAGCCGAGCTGACGTTCGCGCAGGTCTTGCTGGACGCGCCGGTGGCGCCCTATCCGCTGCATGCCGCCGGACACATCGCGCAGCCCGCGCTGGACGACATTCTGGTCCTGGAAACTCCGGGCCTCGCCGCTCGGTTCTTCTTCCGCGACACTGCGACCGGAACTGTTGATCTTCCGGTCCAGGCTCCGGCTAGCCTGGATTACACGCCCGGTGGCGGTCATCTGCTGCCGACGAACCCCACAGCCGGCGCGGCGATTTCCTGCATCTGGAGCGGACAAGTCGAGGCCCCGGAGGCTGGGTTCTACAATTTCGTCGTCACGGCAGAGAGCGGAGCGACCGTGAAACTGCAGCTCGGCGGGGTGAACCGCCTATTGACGCAGAACGGCACGGTCTGGCGCAACACCGAACTGCTGGAGTTGAAGGCTGGAACGTTGTACGACATCGTCCTTACCATCGAGAAGGTCAAAGAGACGCTGCAGGTCAAATGGGAGACGCCGAAACGGGAGCGAGAGGTGATTCCTGCGCGCTATCTCTATTCGCCGACGATTCTCGGGCCGTTTTCCGACACGTACATTCGCTTCCTGAAAGCGGCTGCCCTGGCGGACGGGCTGCACCTGACGGCGAACGAACTGGCCCACTTCGCCATCGACGCCGATGATTGTATCGCTGGGGATGGCTGGCTCAACGCTCTGCCGGTAAGCGGCGATTCTACCCCCGCGACTGCGGTCGCCCTACTCCAGCCGCTGCAGGCCCTCCTCGATTACACGCGGATCAAGGCGGCGCTGTCACCCGCCGACGAGTCGCTGTTGCGCGTGCTGCAAGACCCGGCGACGGCGTCCGCAACGGCGGATAGCGCTCTCTTCGCATTGACCCGCTGGCATCGTGTCTCGCTAAACGATATGTTGGCCCATTTCGGCGGCAATGTTGCCGGTCTGGCCCACTTCGAGCAGTTCCGCCGGGTCTACGATCCCCTGGCTTTGATTCAGACGATGGGCCTCCCGGCGTCCGCATTGATCAAGGCAACCACCAACGCGCCGGCTGGCAGCGTGGTGCGCGATTTTCAGGCCGCGCTGCGCGCCCGCTACGACGCCGCGGACTGGCGGGATGTCGTCCAGCCGATCAACGATGCGCTGCGGGGGCTACAGCGCGATGCGCTGGTGGCGTACATCCTCCACCAGATGCGCTCGAACCCCGCCGCCGCGCACATCGACACGCCGGACAAGCTCTTCGAGTACTTTCTGATGGACGTGCAAATGGAGCCGTGCATGCAGACGTCGCGCATCCGCCACGCGCTCTCGTCGGCGCAGCTCTTCATCGAGCGGTGCCTGATGAACCTGGAGCCGCGCGTCTCCCCGGCCGCCCTCAACACCAAACAAACCAAACAATGGGAGTGGATGAAGCGCTACCGGGTGTGGGAAGCCAATCGCAAGGTCTTCCTCTGGCCGGAGAACTGGCTGGAGCCGGAGCTGCGCGACGATAAATCGCCGTTCTTCAAGGAGATCGAGAGCGAACTGCTCCAGAGCGACATCACCGAGGACACTGCCACGACCGCCCTGCTCAACTACCTCTCGAAGCTGGAAGAGGTTGCCAAATTGGAGCCATGCGGCATCTACCACGTCGAGGCCGACCTGAGTCGGCGAACAGGTGAGATTGACCACGTCATCGCCCGCACGGCCGGGGCCCATCGCAAGTACTACTATCGCCGCCGCGAGTACGGCAACTGGACGCCGTGGGAGCAGATCAAGCTGGACATCGAGGACAACCCGGTGATTCCGGTGGTCTGGAAGGGTCGCCTGATGCTGTTCTGGCTGCGGATTCTGAAGAATGTGGCGCAGGACGCCACAACCATGCAGACCTCGTCCAACAAAACCGGCACTCTTGCCGGCATGAGCCTCGCCACTATCCAGACCGACGCGAAGACCAATGCCCAAAATAATACCAAGGTCACAGTCCAGGCGGTGCTGTGCTGGAGCGAGTACTACAACGGCAAGTGGCAGCCGACCAAGACCTCGGATATCAACCGCCCGACTAGTTTAGGACAGTTCGATTCCGCCGGCAATGGGGCCTTCGACCGGAGCAAACTTCAGCTCAGCTCTCACGAGGGGGAAGGGGTCCTCCGCTTGGTGATCTCAGGAGGGCATTTATCATGGTTTAATCTTTACAACTCCCACAGCCTGCCAGTACGGAAGGAAGATGATCTCTTCGGCGCTCCTCCGAGGTTTATCTTCAAGACACGTCGCGCTATTACTTCGTACAACAATGTTCTGGAGATCAGGTATATTAGAGTTGTTCCTCTATAGAAAATGAGGTAGGCTCTCCTCAAAA
>CAZCOV010000241.1:0-10313 GCA_964499975.1 uncultured Thermoanaerobaculia bacterium | reverse complement strand
AACGCCTCTTGCAAGCCGCGTTGGCGTCCTTCTTGGCGTCCTTCTTGGCGTCCTTCTTGGCGTCCTTCTTGGCGTCCTTTGGCCTCTAGCTTGTCAGCCCAGGTCATCTGCATATGCACTACCTCCTGTGCGGTTTCACGAGCGAGCAGGCGCTGATACTCCTGCTCCTCCTCACTCGACAATTGTAAGTAGGTTTCGACGCAGTTAAGCAAGAGAAAGCGCCCGAAATCGTCGAGCTCGGCGCCCGCGATCTTCTCCATCGTGCGGAATTTGTGCTCGCTCCTTGCAAGCGGCGCACTCTTCATCAAAGCGGCAAGCCCCCAGGCCAGCGGCTGGGGACGATCCAGGTAATCCACCGCCCGGCTCGGGCCAAGGCTAAAGGCGAAGTAGCTCCAGCTGGCGAGAACCTCCCCGTGGAAGGTCTCGACCGCAACCTCCTTGACCACGCCTGGCTTGCCTCCACTAAGGTTGAGCAGAATCTGGACCAGCAGCCCATCATGGCGCAGCCCGATCTGCATGCGGTAACGCTTGAGCCGCCTGGTCATGCGACGACGGGCCCGCCCTTCGATTTCAAGGTGGGTGAGCAGCGGGTCACAGCTCGGGTCCTGCGGCGGCACCTCCGCAAGCGGCACCTCCGCAAGCGGCACCTCCGCAAGCGGCACCTCCGCGAGCAAGTCGAGCGTGCCACGCTTTCCGGCGGGCGTGTCGGTGAAGAACTCCTCCCGCAGGAAGGTCGCCTCCTGAGGACGCAGGTGCTCAACCATCTGCGGGATCACCAGGGCCAGGAAATCTGCGAAAAAGTGTTGTAGCAGGGCTTTAAAAAACTGGTCGTGACGCGGCATGGCAGCTCCAAAAAATCTTCAACGAAGCTATTTGACCAAGAGAAGCTACCAGATAGCACGCCATACCTGCAAGATTGCGCAAAATTTCAATCGGGATAACTCAGCCACAGCCGTCCATTTGCCACGATGGCAAGCGGCCTGCGCCAACCCTGACGACCCGTACCGCAGGCGCAGCCGGTGACTCAGCGCGCCGGATGAATCACCTTGGTGAAGGGGACCCGCTCGCCTTCGACGATCCAGTTGGCCCACAAGCGAGCCTCCGGATTTTGCAGCGGGTCGTCGGGTTCCAGACTCAGCCAGTTACGGGCCCCAATGTAGCGTCGCTCGGTGCCCGGAAACTTGGTCATTTCAGCGCTGATGCCCCGGTCGACATCTTCCTTTTGGGGAAACAGGTGTTCGAGCGCAAACAGCAGAACTGCAGGCGGGGGCGGATGCACGATCCCCGATGAGGTGAGCTGGTTGATCACGGCCCACGAGTCGCTGCGAGGTCCCTGCCGCTCGGTTTGCAGGACACCCAACGCCGCCAGGTGGACGTCACCCGAGATGATCGTCACCCGGGTGGCTTCACGTTCCGCAAAAGCGAGCAGGCGGTGAATCAGGCGGAGCCGTTCGGCCTTGTGCGACCGACTGCGCCAGTGGTCACGCAGGTCGTCCTCCAGTTCCTGGCTGCCCGGCATCATGCCGAGCGTCCGCTCGACGACGTCGAAGCTTGGATGAATCACCGGGATGCTGGACATCACCAGGAGGTGTCGGCAGCGATTGTGGCCGCTCAGGCAGTCGATCCAGCGCAAGGCTGCGTTCCAGTGCGCGGGGCTCAGGACGAAGTCCAAACAGCGCTCGGAGCGCAGGTCGAGCCCGAGGATCGCGAGGTCGCCAACCCGATGCCCGAAGCTGAACCCACAGGCGGGAGCGATCACGCTTGCGGGCTCGGCGGCGCCTTCCTGACGCTGGAACAGGCGAAAATGCTCCCGCGCGCTGGCGAAGATGCCCTGAAAGACCGGGCTGGCGTGGCGGGCTGGGGGATAGGAGCCCCAGCCGTCGAAAATGTCGTGGTCGTCCCACATCATCAAGGTGGGGATGGAAGCGAGCAGCGGGCGGATTTCCGCCTGTGTCCAGCGTTCGCAGTAGAGGTTGAAATAGAAATCGCGCACTTGTGCCGAAAGAGCAGGGGTAAACGGTGCCCGGTTACCTGCTGCCAGCGGCAGCTCGTTCCAGCGCTTGAGGGGTTCGAGAGTCTCCCACATGGAATCGGCGTAGACCTGATCGCCGCCCATCAGCAACAGGTGGTACGGTGCGGTCTGGTGCCGTTCCGCGAGGATCTTCCACAGTGCATTTTTGTCCTCGACGTTCTTCATCGCACGCAGCGAGGAGAACCCGTTGCAGGACGTAAAGGCCAGGCGGGGCATGTGGCCGGCTGCCGGGACCACAAAAGTCCAGCTTTCGCCAGCCACCGTGTAGCCGACGCTTTGGTCATCCGCTTGCTGCTTGATGCTGAGGTCAAAGCGCCAGACCTGCCGTTGCCGGGGGTTGCTCCCGCCCCTGGCCTTTCCTCTGTGCGTTGCCAGGGCTAGCGGCTCGACTTCTCCGGCTTGCCCCGGATCTGAACTGGTAAAGCGCAAGCTGGGAACAGCTATGTCTTCCGTCACCACCAGCACACCGACGCGGTAGCCGTCCGCGTCAACACCACGAAAACTCAATACCGGGCCCATGACAATTCCCATCGGCCGTCCTCCTTTACCTGCTATGGATGCAGCCGCCGGACTTTCGGGTTAGTGCCGGCTGGCGCAGGCTTTCGCCGCTGCGGCTAAACCAAATCCGCGGCACTGCATCCATCTGACTGATGAGCAACACCTTTCGGGCACTTCAGCCCGACCAACTGTTCAAGGAGGACAGTCATGACATGCAGCTATTTTGCCAGAACGCGCCACCGGCTCCGCCGTACCACCTGGTCGGCCGGGCTCTTGCTGATCGCCGTCATCGGGAGCGGACAAGCCGCCCGCGCGCAGGCCGCCCCTGAGACGGACTTGCAATTCAACCTCACGACGCCAGGCGCGCGCAGTCTGGCGATGGGTGGAGCCTTTATCGGCCTTGCCGACGATGCCACCGCGGCCTACACCAACCCGGCGGGCCTCACCAACTTGACCGTCGGCGGACCCGAAGTTGCCATCGAGGTCCGCAGCTGGCGTTTTTCGAATTTATTTCCGGAGCGAGGGAATGTCAGCCTGAATTATTCAAAATACGATGAGGCTGGAGAACTGGTGCCGGGGTCGCCCACAGGATTTGGCATCGATACAGTGACGGGCACACGTTCAGCCGAGGCGATCAATCGCACAGAGGGGCTTTCCTTCCTTTCGGTCGGTTACGTCTTGCCGCGCGGTGTGACGATCGCACTTTATCGTCACGAGTTGGCGAATTTTCAGAACCGGAAAGTTTCTCAAGGGGTTTTCGCCTTCAGCCAAGAAGATCTGAACCAGGGTTTCTTCCCTTGCGGGAATGTGGGATGTCGCACCCTGCCGACCCGGGCGGAATTCGAGCTGAGTGTCGTAAACTATGGACTTTCTGCCGCCTATGAGTTCCCGGGCATCACCGCAGGCGCACAGGACTCGCTAGCGGTGGGTCTAGGAATTTCAACCTACCAGTTGCGCTTTGAAGGCGCCCGAACCTCGTTTCTTTACGACGTGCCGTCTGAGCCAATCAAAGATCGCTTGCCGGGGGGCCTGTTTGGTCCTGCTGACTTTGGCGACGACAATATTGCCTGGACCGATGAGGTCGATGCTCGCGATGCTGCGCTGGGCTTCAATTTTGGGTTTCTCTGGAAATTTGACCCCAAGCGGCGCTGGAGCCTGGGTGGGGTCTATCGCATGGGACCCAGCTTCCGCTATGCCAATCGAGTGACGGTCAATCCGCAGCCACTTCACCCGCTGCCTTTTCCTCCTCCCGCCGAGGAGAGTCAATCACTGCGCATTCCCGACGTTTATGGCCTGGGCCTTGCCTACAGCGCCGCCAACAGCAAGACCAAGCTCACGCTGGACTACAACCGCGTGCGCTATTCCCAGCGCTTCGACGATCTGGTGCCAAAGGATTTCCGACAACGTCAGGCGCTGACCTTGGCGGACGCCAACGAACTCCACCTGGGCCTGGAGCACGTTTTCTTGAGCGCTGACTCCGGATTCGTCGCCACGCTGCGCGTCGGAGCGTGGTTTGAGCCTTTCCATGAGTTGCAGTTGGTCGCAGGTGAAGTCGAGAAGCTCGAGCGGAGTGAGGATGATGGGGTTCGGTTGTTTGCAGCAGCCCTGCGCGGTATGGTCCCTCCCGACGGTGACGACCAGGTTCACTGGTCAGGGGGCCTGGGTCTGGTGATCAAGGAAGATTTCCAGGTCGACCTCGCCGCGGATTTCTCCGATCGGGTGAACACCGTCTCGCTCGCTCTGGTCAAGTTCTTCTGAAACACAAAAAGGACGGCTCGGGTTCGAGCCGTCCAGCTCGTCAAGCCAGGCGGCACCTCGAAAGCTATTCCCGGCATGCCAAGATCGACGTTGATTGGGGACACCCTGCGTGAGTCGGCACCTGTCCTCTCCGGGTCAGCCGAGATCGAGTTCCTGGCGACTCTTGACGAGCAAGATCAAGTCGAGCAGGTGGGTGAGTTTTTCATCGGAGTCAATGGTCTCGACCCGCTGCCGAAAGGCCGCCGGCAACGCGCCAAAACGTTGCTCACTCAAACGCAGTAACGCCTCTTGCAAGCCGCGTTGGCGTCCTTCTTGGCGTCCTTCTTGGCGTCCTTTGGCCTCTAGCTTGTCAGCCCAGGTCATCTGCATATGCACTACCTCCTGTGCGGTTTCACGAGCGAGCAGGCGCTGATACTCCTGCTCCTCCTCACTCGACAATTGTAAGTAGGTTTCGACGCAGTTAAGCAAGAGAAAGCGCCCGAAATCGTCGAGCTCGGCGCCCGCGATCTTCTCCATCGTGCGGAATTTGTGCTCGCTCCTTGCAAGCGGCGCACTCTTCATCAAAGCGGCAAGCCCCCAGGCCAGCGGCTGGGGACGATCCGGTCAGCGGCCACTGCGGATCGCGTCTGCGGGTCCTTCTTTGAGCTGGTTCTTGCACTTTTCCCGCAAGCGTTTGAGATCTCCCCAGCGCTTGTTTTTCTGAATCACGCCTTGGGTTTCAGAGAACGCGAACTCGCGCAGGGCAGCACCATATTTCTCCTGATGATAAAACACCCGACCTAAATGGAAGTGCGGCAGATATTCCGTGTAGCGCATGCCCTGCAGGTGGATACGACCGCCTTCGATCGGACGCGCGGCCACGGCTTTCTCGAGCTCCGTCCGGGCCTCTTCCCAGCGCCCCAGGCTGACCCAGCGCATGGCCGCCCGGTAGGCTTCGGTCATCTGCCCTTTGAGCGCGTCGTCCTCACGGGGAAGGCAGGTTGCCGGCAACCACTTTTCGGCGGCGGCAAGGACAGAGTCGATGGGTAAAGCGTGACCTTTGCGGATCTTATGCCGGTCCTCACGGCGGTCGATGGCGGCGAGCACGAGATCGTAGGGCTGTGGATGGTCGGGGTCCATTTGCTCCGTGAGTTCGGACACCTGGACGTTGATGCCAATCAGAGCGCCGGCCTGGTTAAACAGCGGTCCGCCCGAAAAGCCAGGGCCAAGCGGGGCTGCAAAGTCGAGGAACTCGTCGGTCCGGCGCAGCAGCAAGCCCTGGGGAACGAGCCAGCTCGCGGCCTCTTCTTGCGCATAACCCACCGCCGTGACTTCCCGCTCCTCGCCGAACGATCGAACGTCGAGCTGGGCTGCCGTGGGCGGCGTTCCCGGGGTGGCAAAAGCAGTAAATTCAGCCGGCATTTGAAAAGCAAGCAGCAGCAGATCTTTTCCCGGAAGCGGAATTTTGGTGATCAGCTCCTGCAACTCAACACCGTCGTGGCGCTCGACCAGCGGCGGTACCATATCGCGGAAAAAATGCACTTTGATCACCGCGTCGGCGTCGAACAGGCTGACCAGCTTGCCGGTCGGACTCTTGCCGAACAGCACGTGGTGAGCCGTCAGCACATACGTCTGCTGGTCGACCTGACAGAGGACGACACCCGAACCGAATTCGGCCTTACCCTGGCGCGTCAGCTCGATTTTTACCGTCTGCTGGCGCAGCCAGTCGAGATTGACGTCCGCCGCGCGGGCGAACGGAGACCGCAACGTTAACAGCAACAAAAACAGCAACAGTCTGAGCAGAAGGGTTTTGGGAATTTTCATCGGTTTCCTTCTTTCTTGGTTTGGAGTTTCAGCCTGACGGAGGTTTCGCATCGAACAGACCGAACCACTTGAAAAAGGCCAGGACGGCGCCCACCACCGTGGTCAAGATGGTGTAGATCAAGGTGGCCAGCTGGTGGGTGTAGAGAAAGAGCAGCAAGCTGGGCAGCAATTCGTGCTGCAGCTCGTAGGTCGGGCCCAGGCGCAGGCTTTGAACCTTGCCCCCCAGGGCTAACTCAAGGTGCTGACCTCGCAGGGCCAGGGAACGCAGGGTCAAGGGGCGGTCGGGGGTGAGCGACAGCAGCTCGCGGGGCATGACCTGGACGCTGGAGCGTTCGCCGCCGGGAAAGCGGATTTCCCCGCCCTCCAGGAAGCTCTCCTCCTCCAGCTTGACGGCATGAAAAAACTCGAGATCGCTGACCTTGAGGTTGGGGCTGAGCAGCAGCGGCGCCGGGTGGTTTGCAGGGTCCGGGGTGAGCAGCACCAGCTGCGCTTGCCAGGGGACGACGCGGGCCTCGGTTGCCCCCACGGTCAGCCGCATGGGAACGCTCAAGCTGCCGGTTTTGGGGTCGAGCACCTGCATCCAAGTGCCGGGACCTGGTGGCGGAGCGAGAGCGAGATCCACCCGGCTTGCCTGCGCACCGCCGCGCAACATCACCGCATCACCCAAGTCCGGAATCACAAAACGGGCGCGCTCGACGCGGCGCGCGGCGCCGCCCTCGAGCGGAGTGATTTCACCGTCTTGCAGCTGGACCACCAGCTGACCCGCGGCGAGGACTTGCCCGCGCCATGCCGCTGCACCTTGCCGCGGTAAAAGTTCGAGGACCATGCGGGTCGCACCACTGCGGTCGATGCCCGCGACCGCGACTCGCACTCGGGTAGGGCCATAGACGGCCAGCTCAGGGAAAACGGTTGCGGCTGAAATTGTCGTCATTGTCGTGCGTCCCCGCACGGCCAGCTGCCCCTGCTCGGCGGTGGTGAGGTGGGCGGAAGCGTCGCCCTGCAGCGACAACGACAAGACTTCAAGGTTGCGCAGCAGCGGCGTTGCCGCGAGCGGCACCAGGTCTGCCGTTGCTGCCGTCAAGCTGGCGCTGGGAAGCACCGTGAAGACGGCCTCCGCGGTCTGCAGCTGCAGCTCGACCACGGTGGTCCGGGTGCTAAAAACCAGCGCCCCGATGGCGGCAAGTGCCAGGCACGCAACCGCGGCCAGCGCGATCAGCGGAGATGTCCGACGGACCTTACTCGAGCTGGCCATAGTGTTGGAAGGCGATCTTTTCGTTGATCGGGCGCAAGACTTCAGCCAGCATGTAACCCTTAAGCCGCAGGGTGTAGACCCCTGGCGGCGCCAGCTGTCCTTGCTCGTCGCGACCGTCCCAGGAGATGCGCAAGGTGCCACCCAACTCGTCTTGGAACGATAGCTTGCGCACTTCGATCAGCTCGTTGCCTTGCGCGCGGCTGACCAGGCCCTGGACGTCAATGCCGGCACCGCTTTGGAACACAAAGGCATAGGTGCCCCCAGACGACGGTGCCGGGCCAGCCGTGAGGTAGCCCGGATAGAAGACGTCGTCGTCGTCCCACACCTTGAGGAAGAGCCCCTCCACCGCAAGCCCGAGCGGGGTGATGACTTCAGCGCGCGGCCAAGCAAAGCTGACCAGTCCGGGTTCGCGCTGCTTGCGGATGGGCAACATCAAGTAGTTCGACCGCGGTTCGTAAACTTCAATGTAGGGATTGCTGGCTTGGGGTAACCAGAAATAGAGCTTGACCTCGTCGCCGTCACCGGTAGGAGGCGCAGCTCGATACTCGACGGCAACCAGATCGAAGCTGCCGCCGGAGATTTGCCGGGTGGCAACGCCCTCGTGGCGATTACCGCGGGGGGTAAACTTGCAATGATCACACGCACCGGCGGCAAGATCGACCCTGCCGAGCGCGAGCAGGAGCCAAGATAAGCAGAGTTTCGATTGTGTTTTGTTCATGTTTCACCTCATAAATTTCAATAAATTTCAGGGTTTTGTGCCGGTTTTTGCCGACTGCTAATCTGCGGCAAGGCATCGCCTGCGGGCAGGTTCGGGCAAGTGAGCGTGGGGTGGGTCCAGGGCAGGCTTTCCTGCCATTCCATGGAAGTCAAGTTGCGGCCAGCGATGGCGCAGGCCTGTTCGCGTAGCGATTGCGCGTCGAGATCCCAAAAGATGGCGGTGCCGTCCAGGCTGACCGAGACCAGGCGAGCGCCGCGGTCGAGAAAGATCAGGCCGGTGATGGCCTCCGCATGACCGCTGAGCGGCGCCTTGAAGGGCTGGTTGCTCGCGACGTCGAACAGCCAGATCTGACGGTCCGCGCCGGCGGCTGCAAGGATCCCGCCGTCCGTGCTGAAGGCCAGAGTGCGGGGCAATTCGGGAGCGTTCAACCAGCTGCCCTGCAGCTCTTGCTGCTCCGGGTCATAGAGGTGGATCACCCGACCCTCGCCAGCTGCAGCCAGGCTCTCCCCATCACGGCGCCACGCCAGCCGCGAAACTCGACCCGCAAGCGGCGGGGCGAACGGGCCGCGGACCTCGTCCGACGCGACGTCCCACACCCGGACCTCGCCGTCGTCTCCGCCCATGGCCAGCTGGCTGCCGTGTGGGGACCAGCCAAGGCTGGTGATCGGCCTTGGGGTCGCGCGGCGGCGGGCCAGCTGGACGCGGGCAGTCAGGTCCCACAGCTCGACGCCCTGCGCGTCAGCGGCTGCCAGCCGGGTGCCGTCGGGTGACAAGGTGAGGGTCGTCCAGCGCCCAGTGCCGGCTGGCCAGGCGACTGGCGGATCCACCTGGGCTGCGGCGGCGCGTGGCCAGCGGTAAAGACCGCGTTCGAGGTCTGCCGCGATCAGGTCGCCGGCAGCAAGCGACAGGTTAAACAGACGGCCTGGCGGTGCGGGCAGGGGTTGCCCCGGACGCCCCGTCGCCACGGCGAACGGCAAGACCACGAACGCCCGGCTCACCGGGTCACGGCCGGCAAAGACCAGGGTCTGGTAGTGCGGGTCCACCCCGAGGGCGGTGACCTCGTCGAGCGGTAGCTGCTGTGCTTTCCCGGGGTGGCTGGTCGCACTCGGCTGCCACAGCGCCACCGCCGCACCTTGGGCTGAGGCGAGCAGCAGGTCATGGGGGCGAAACGCCAGCGTGCGCAACCGCGCCCGCTGACTGGTGAGCGGCGGCAGCGCGGGACGCCCCGCCTGGCGATCCCAAAACAGCACGGTGCCCGACGCACTCCCCAACGCCAGCAAGCCACCATCGGTGCTGAAGGCAAGCGCGGCCAGGGGCTCCCCCAGCGGTTCCGGCAGCGAACCCTCGGGCGTTCCCTGGACGGCATCCCAGAACCGCACGCTGTGATCGAGGCTGGATGACGCCAACAGTTTCCCGTCCGGGCTGACGGCAAGATCCGTGATGCCTTCACGGTGGCCGCGCAAGGGCGGCAGCGCCTTGCCAGTGACCAGGTTCCAGCGCCAGATCTTGCGGTCCATGCTCCCGGCAGCCAGGACCTTGCCGCTCAAGGCCAGGCTGGTCAAGAGGTCAGTCGGGCCGATCAGCGGCCGTCCACGGGGCTGCCACGTGGCGGTGTCCCACAGCTGGACCGTTTTGGCGCCAGCCGCTGCCAGCACCCGCCCGTCGGGACTGAAACAGAGGGCATACACCGCCTCGCGTTCGGTCCGGGCCGGCCCAGGGCGGCCGACGGGCAGCGCTGAGGTAAGGTCCCACAGCCAGATCCCGTCGTCCCCGGCAGAGGCGAGCAGATCGCCTCCCGGCGCCCAGGCCAGCCGGTACACCGGGCCACGATCGGCCAGGCCACGATGGGCAACCAGGGGTGGAGCGATCGTCAACTGCGAGTCAGCGTCCCACAGCAGCAGCGTGCCGTCAGCGCTGGCCGTGGCCAGGCGCTGCCCATCGGGACTGAAGGCCAGAGCCAGCACCTCACTCCGGTGGCCACGCAACAAGGCGCGCAGCTCCGGACGTGCGGCCAGTGCCTCGGTCAACACTTGCCGTCCGACGATCGAGTTCCGCGTCGCCAGTTCGGCCCCCAGCAGCAGCGCCAGATCGGCCTGATCGGTGAGCGCACTGCGCGCCTGGGACACCAGATGGAGTTCTTGCGCCCGATTGCGCTCCGCCCGCGTGGTCAACCAGGAGTAGACGGCGAACAGGAGCGAAACGGTAGCGAGCGCGGCATAGAGACGCAAGCGCACAACCTGGAAGCGCTCACG
>CAZCOV010000240.1:0-10333 GCA_964499975.1 uncultured Thermoanaerobaculia bacterium | reverse complement strand
CAGACCACGGGCGCGCCGATCCCGGACGTCAGACTCCGAGCCTGGAGCAACTCGGGCCAGGAGTTGATCACCACGCAAAGCGACGCTTCAGGTCACTACCAACTACGGGGTCTGATCACTGAAGCTTATTTCGTCACGGCGGATTCGCCCGCTTTTGCCGACGAAGTCTATCCGGGGCAGCCCTGCCCGGTGGGAAACTGTCAAGTCGCGATCCTGGGCACCCCGGTCCCGGTCACCTTGCCCCAGGTCACGCCGAACATCGATTTTGCCCTCGCCCGCCGCGGGACGCTCCGCGGAACCGTGACCGAAGCGACCACCGGCACGGGGATCACCAGTGTGCAGGTGGATGTCTTGGATGAGTCCGGCAACGCTTCAGGATCGGCCAGCACTCAGGCGGATGGCACCTATCAGATCGGCGGCCTCGAACCGGGCAGCTATCGGGTCAGAACTTTCAGTAACGACTTTTTCGATCAAGTCTACCCCGCGATCCCCTGCGACGACCTCTCCGGGTTCTGCAACCCCCAACACGGAGATTTGATCACGGTCGAGGAAAATGCGGAGGTTTCCGCCATCGACTTCACGCTCGACCGCCTGGGAACGATCAGCGGCAGGGTCACCGATGCGCAGGGTCAGGGTCTCACCGGAGTGATGGTCACGGCTTATGGGTTGGCCACCAGCCAGTTCAACTCCGCGTTCACCGATTCCGCTGGAAGCTACGTCATTACCGGATTGTACGCGAGTACCTTCTTCGTCTCCACGCAAAACCAGCAGGGTTTTGTCGATGAGCTGTTCCGAGACCGACCCTGCACGTCCGGCTTCTGCGATAAAACCGTGGGCACCCCGGTGCAAGTCGAGCTCAATGCGCAGATCGAGGACATCGACTTTGCATTGGATCGCGGCGGCGCGATCTCCGGCAAGGTCACGGCCCAAGCAACCGGCAAACCCGTGGCCCTGGTCTCCATCTACCTCGTTGACAGCTCAGGGCAGTTGGCGGCTTCGGCGGTGACCGACTTCACCGGAGAGTTCCAGGCCACAGGCTTGCCGGAGGGGAATTATTTTGCGCAAGCCTATGGCGGTCCCGTCTACCAGTCCGAGGTTTATGACAGCAAGATTTGCTCAAGGGATCTTTGCAACCCGGTCCAGTCGGGGACCCCGATCGCGGTCCATGGCACGGCCAACACCTCTGGCGTTGACTTCTCTCTGGAGCAGCTGGGAGTGATCACCGGCAGCGTGAAGGACGCTCAAACCGGGCAGCCGCTTTGGCAGATCCAAATCGAGGTCGGGGGAAGTGCTGGAACCCAAACCGCAGCGTCGACCGATGCGTTCGGACGATACCGCATCGAGGGCCTGTTCAATGGCGATTATTTTGTTATCGCCAGAGGTTATCCGGAACACCAGGCAGAGCTCTACCGCGAACTGCCCTGCCCGGGCGAGTTGTGTGATCCAATTGAGCGGGGTATGCCCGTCACCGTGACCCGCGAAGGCATCAGTTCGGGAATTGACTTCACCCTCGACCCCACCAGCGTGATCACCGGCATCGTGACTGACGCGCAGACCGGCTTGCCGCTCGCAGGAACCGTCGAAGTGTGGAACGCGGCCGGCGCTCAAGTCGGCATGGCATATTCTGGCAATGACGGGATTTATCGGGTGAGGGGGCTTGAGCCCGGCACCTATTTCGTGGTGACGCGGATCTATGAGTACGTCAACGAGATCTACGACAACGTCCCCTGCCCCCAAGGCTTTTTCGCGTGTGGCCCGAGTCAAGGCACGCCCGTGGTCGTAGGCCAGGGAGACACGGTGCGGCACATTGATTTCGCGCTCGCTCGTCTGGGCGCGATTGCGGGTCGGGTCACCGCCAGTGGAGGTCAGCCTTTGTCCGAAGTCGGCTTGGCAGCCTTGGATGCCCAACACCACCTGCTCGGCTTTGGCAGCTCCGATGAGCAAGGCAAATACGAAATCAATGGCCTTCCTCCGGGCAACTATTTCGTCGCGGCCAGCAATAGTTTGGGCTATGAAGACGAACTCTATCGCAACGTTCCGTGCCCGGGCGGCGGCTACCTTGGCTGTAACCTTTCTCTCGGGACGCAAGTTCCGGTCACCAGCGGCCAGACCACGTCGGGCATTGACTTCGCGCTCGACTTGCTGGGGCAAATCAGCGGCCACGTGACCGAGGAGGGCACTGGGATTCCCCTACCAGCGTTGACCGTGAACCTGTTCCAACTCGACGGCAGCTTGGTCCAGGTGGTCTCCACCGATCCCGCCGGTCACTATCGGTTCCTCGGGCTGCAACCCGGGCAGTATTGGCTCAGCGCAGTGGGCAACCCTTACCGCGGGGAGCTTTATGAGGATGTTCCTTGCAATGGAAATCTGACGCTCTGCGACTTGGATCAGGCAACCCGGGTCGAGGTCCAGCGCGCGCAAGCCACCGAGAACATCGATTTGGCCCTGCGGATCAGCCGCGGAGTGAGCGGACGGGTGAACGCAGACGAGGGTCCTCCTCTGCCTGGTGTGATCGTCGACTTCATGACCCCGGCGGGCGTTTGGGTCGCGAGCGCGATCACTGGGCTGGGAGGCTTTTACCGCGTGACCCTACCGGCAGGCAGCTATTTCGCTGCCACGGACAACGGCCTGGGCGGGATCGACGAGGTCTATGATGACCTCGCGTGCCCTGACGGACCTGCGTTTGAGGGACTTTGCGATCCCACCCAAGGGACGCGGATCGAAGTGGTCGAGGGTGAGCTGACTTCAGGGATTGACTTTGTCCTGACCGGGGTCACGCAAATCCCTTGCACCCCGGGTCCGACTACCCTTTGCCTCCAAAATGGACGTTTTCGCGTCGCCGTCGGCTGGGAAGATTTTGCCGCGCAGGTGGGTGCGGGGCAAAGCGTTCCGCTCACCGACGAGGCTGGCTACTTCTGGTTCTTCGATCCCGCCAACGTGGAAGTGGTGGTCAAGGTGCTCGACGCTTGCGCTTTGCCCTCGCACCACTTTTGGCTGTTCGCCGGTGGCTTGACCAACGTGGGGACCACGCTCACCGTGACCGATACCTGGACCGGGGCTCGCCAGCAATACCGCAAGGAGTCGCGGGTCGCGTTTGCGCCGATTCTCGACACTCGGGCGTTTGCCACCTGCGACGCACGGCCAGCTCTCGGCATTCGCAAAGAGCGCCACCAGGAACGGCTGCGCCAGCTGCTCGCTACCCCAGCTGAAGCACAGGGCCTACCAGCAGCGCTCGAACCTGAGCGAAATGCTGGCCCCTGCGTCCCGAACGCCACCTCGCTGTGCTTGGCCGGCGGACGCTTCGCCGTGCAAGCGCGTTGGCGTCTGGCGGACGGCAACGCGGGGCAAGCCCAAGCCGTGCCACTCACCGCGAATACTGGCTACTTCTGGTTCTTCAACCGCAACAACATCGAGGTCGTGATCAAAGTCTTAAACGCCTGCGAACTCCCGCCGTTCCACCACTTCTGGGTGTTCGCTGCGGGTTTGACCAACGTGGAAGTGATCCTCGAAGTCAAAGACACCCTGACCGGCGAGCGCAGGGAGTACCACAACCCGCAACAAACGCCGTTCGCTCCGATCCAGGACCTGCACGCGTTCGACGCGTGCGGGGAGTGACGGTCTCGAAGCGCGAACCCCTAGACCCCTATCCCGCGGTCCCGGAGCCGCGGGATGCTGGATCCGCATTCTCGATGCAGTAGAGGTGATTTTTGGTGCGCAAGAGCAAGCACCCGCTGGCGATGGCTGGCGTGGCGCCATGGGTTCCGTCGCCGACGGCATTTTCTGCCAGGAGGGTGAAGCCATCGGCTTGCGCGTCGATCACCGAGACCACGCCGTACTGATTGGTCGCGTACAACTTGCCGTCACCCGCAACCAACGAAGGCCAGTAGTTTCCCGGCGATGCCCTCCCTTGCCAGATCCTTTCCCCGGTCTCCGGACGGTACGCCGTGAGCACTCCGTTGTCTTTCAGCACAAAGAGCCTGCCGGCGTAAAGCAGTGAGGTCGGGATCTGGGGGATCGAGCGCTTGGTTTGCCAGAGCTGGGTTGAAGTGGACGTTTTGCCCCGGCCCGACAGTCGATGAACGACCAGACTAGTCTCGTGGACGCCGCCCGGAGCTACCAGCAAGTCCCCCGCGACGAGCAGGCTCGGCACGGGTTGATTGTTGGTATGCGACGCAACCCACAACCGTTCGCCCGTCTCAGGTTCGTAGACGACGATTTCTTTGGAAGTCGACATGGCGAGTTCCAGGGCCCCTTCGCCGCGATCCAAGAGAATGGGCGTGGTGTAGGAGCAACAAGTGTACGTCCATTCGTCACGCCAGACCCGTTCTCCTGTTTTCTTATCAAACGCCGCAATCCACCCCACATCCTGGTCGGTGCTTTCCTCGCGATCCTGCTGCACCACCACGAGATCACCGACCACGACCGGCGAGGTTGAGACCCCGTAGTGCGCATACTGGTAGTAGTCGGGATCGATGTTCTTCTGCCAGACCATCTTACCCTCGAAGTCCAAGGCTGCCAGCGTGTGATCAAAGGCAACAAAGACATGCCGACCGTCGGTGACGGGGGTGGGGGCAGCGCGGCTGTTGCCGTGGTGGATCTTGCCTTTGGGGCCAGAGAAAATCGTGGTTTGCCAGAGCAAGGCCCCCGACTTCGAGTCGATGGCCAGAACCACGCGCTGCAAATCCTCGGCGTACCAGGCGGTATCCCAGTCGTCTTTGGGGATACCATAAGTCGTGGTCAAAAAAACGCGTCCGCGGCTGGCGATCGGTGACGAGTTACCGCCTCCAGGAGTCCAGGTTTTCCAGCGAATGTTGCGGCTACCCTCACTCCAGGTCGTTGGCAAGTTGGCCTCTTGCGAAATTCCCTGCCCATTGGGACCACGCCAGCGACGCCATTCGCCCACGGGCTCAGACGCAGATGGCGGCTGGGCACAGCCCATCAGGCTCGCACCGAGCACTGACAAAAACCAGCTCGTGGTGCGCATCGACGGCCATACCGTCGCCTTGTCATGGCGCGCTTTCGACCTTGGAACCGTTTGCACGTGAAGACCTCCGGTTTGCTTTGGCCATTTTGCTCTGGCCCTCCTGGAGTTGGATCGCGAAATCCAAGAAGACGTTCCCCGCCACTGCCTTCTCTCGGTGACTGACCCGACATCATAGCATGGAAACCGCGCGCCGCTGGCTCGCTAAAGTTTGCGGGTTGAGCGGGGGTAGCAGAGGTGGTTTTTGCAAAACTCGCCGCATCGGCCTGGCAAATGCGCCTGCTCGACGAGGTTGCAGCCGTCCTGGATTTCGCTATACTCCCAAGGCTGATCGAACGTGCCGGAGCGCAGGGCGCCGGCAGTAACTGTGACCGCTGGAAGATCTGCGCTGGGAGACCACCGATGAGGAAAAAGACGCTGTACTGGAGCACTCCGCTTCTGTTGTGCCTGCTTGCGCTGCCGCTCCCGGCCAAGGACAAGGCGCCGGAACAGACCAAATCGCAGCTCGCCTTTGGCGTTGACATGGCCGAGCGCGGACTGTGGAGTGAAGCGCTCTTCCGTTTCAAGCGGGCCGCCCAGGCTGAACCCGGCAACCCACGGATCCTCAACAACATTGCCGTGGCTTATGAAGCCCTGGGTCTGTTCGAAAAAGCGCTTGACGCTTATCAAGATGCGATCAAGGTGGATCCCACCAATAAGGATTTGAAGCACAACTACTCGCGTTTCGTCGAGTTTTACCGCAATTTCAAGCCCGATGAGTCCAAAGGCGGCGACGCGGCAAAAAATGCCCCCCCCGCAGGCGGGACCCCCGCAGGCGGTACCCCCGCTGGCGGTACCCCCGCAGGCGGTACCCCCGCAGGCGGTACCCCCGCAGGCGGGACCCCCGCCGCCAGTAGCCCTGGCGCTCGGCTCTTCAAATCGCGCTGAAGGTTTTTCAAAAGCCCAGCACCCAATGGGCAAAGCGCCGTGGGAGGCGGTCAGCAATGCACAGTTTTCGTCGGCAAAAACCCCCGCTCGAACCCAAAAAGAGCGTCGGTTTTGCTGATGTTCTGGCCCGTTTGGAAGAGCACAGCCGGCCGTATGATCGCAATTTTCTCCAGGAAGTTTTCGCTTTCACCGAGGAGATGCACAAGGATCAGCGACGGCAATCTGGCGAACCTTATGTTTCTCACCCGGTTTACGTCGCTTATGTTTTGGCCGACCTCAAATTTGATCAAACCTGCGTGGCCGTGGGTTTGCTCCACGATGTCCTCGAAGATACGCTGACCACCAAATCCGTGCTGGTCGAAAAATTCGGAGGTGACATCGCAGATTTGGTCGATGCGGTGACCAAGATCGGACGGCAAGAGTATGTCCGGCGAGATGATGCCCAAGCGGAAACTTTTCGCAAGATGATTTTGGCCTCGGCGCGTGATTTGCGGGTGATCCTGGTCAAACTCGCGGATCGTCTGCACAACATGCTCACCCTCGACCACTTGCCCGCGGAGAAAAAGCGGCGGATCGCAGCAGAAACTTTGGAAATTTATGCTCCGATCGCGATGCGTTTAGGCATGTCTAAAGTCCAGGGCGACCTCGAAGACCTCGCCTTTTACCACCGCTATCCCTTGCAGTTTGCCGAGTTGGCGGCCACCATCCGCGAGAAAATGCGGGTCGGCAAGGACTCGATCTCGAAAATTCATCAGACGCTCGAAAGCAGTCTCAAGACAGCTGGCGTCGACGCAGATATCAGCTATCGGGTCAAGCGCTATTATTCGATTTATCGCAAGCTGAAACGGCGTGAAATCGACATTTCTCAGCTTTACGACTACCTCGCCTTTCGGGTGATCACCACCACCCTCAAAGACACCTACGTGGCTTTTGGCACGGTCCACCAGAACTGGCGTCCGGTCCCCGGCCGGTTCAAGGACTACATCGCGATGCCCAAGCCCAACCTTTATCAATCCCTCCACACCACCGTGGTCGGCAGCGACGGCCAGCCGTTTGAGGTCCAAATCCGCACCCGCGAAATGGATCTCGTGGCCGAGGAAGGCATTGCCGCGCATTGGCAGTACAAGGAAGGGCGCCAGGGGCTCTCCAACGACCCCAATATCGTCTGGTTACGCCAGCTCCTCGAATGGCAAAAAGAGGTGGAGGATCCGCGGGAATTCCTCAGCGCGCTCAAGATCGATCTTTATCCTGACGAAGTGTACGTGTTCAGCCCCAAAGGTGACGTGCATTCCTTTCCCCGTGGCGCGACCCCGCTCGACTTCGCTTACCGCATCCACACGGATTTGGGGCATCGCTGTGCTGGCGCCCGGGTCAACGGCAAGCTGGTTCCCTTGCGCACCGAGCTGCAGAACGGCGATCAAGTGGAGATCATGACCAACCCGACCCGCCAGCCCAGCCGCGACTGGCTGAGCATGGTGGTGACCACCCGGGCGCGGAGCAAGATCCGACAATGGCTCAATACCGAACAGAAACGCCAGGCCGAAGCAGTCGGCCGCCGGCTGTTTGAACGCGAACTCAAACGCTTGCGGATCAACCTCAAGAAGGCGCTCGACAGTCCAGAGCTAAAGCAGTTTTTACTGGACGAAGGCTTGAGCCGCAATGAAGAGCTATTCCAGCGCCTGGGTTACGGCAAGCTCCAGCTCAACGTGGTGTTGCCGCGGATCTTCCCGCCCGAACAACTGAGCAACACGTCTGAACCGCCGGGCGTGCTGCGCCGCGCGGTCGATCGCTGGCTCACCCCGCTCGCACGCGGGCCACTCGCACGCGGGCCGCTCGCACGCGGGCCGGTCACCGTCAAAGGGGAAGGCGATCTTTTGACCTACCTTGCCAAGTGCTGCCATCCGGTCCCCGGCGAAGACATCGTGGGCTACGTCACTCGCGGCAAGGGCATTGCCGTCCATTCGCGTGACTGCTCTAACATCAGCAACCTGCTCTACGATCCCGAACGGCTGATCGAAGTCGACTGGTCGCGCCAAGCTCAGGAAGCCACTTACCCGGTCTCACTTTTGATCGAGACCGAAGACCAGCCGGGCATGCTGGCGCGGCTCACCGAAGTGATTGCCAAGGAAGCGAGCAATATCCGTCAATTCGAAGCAGAAACCATCGAAAGCGGCAAGGGACTGATCGGCATGGTGCTCGAAGTGCGCAATAGCCGTCACCTCGACCGGCTGCAGCAAGCGATCAGCGGGATCGTCGGGGTGATTGAAGTCTCCCGCCGTCCTGGGGCGACCCCGCGCAGCAGCGGGTTGGCCGACCGCACGCGGTGATCCGCATGCGGTGATCCGCATGCGGTGATCCGCATGCGGTGATCCGCATGCGGTGATCCGGCGATTGCCCCAAAGATTTCCTCCCACCGCCTCTTGGGCCGGATAAAATTGCTCGTGGAAACGAGTTTCGGGGGAGTTCGACCGCGGACCATTCATTGCGAGGAGACCTAGCCATATGCTGGAAAAAATCCCACAAAATCGCGGCAGAAATCGCTGCTTTGGGCTCGGCGGGTTGGTCCTTTTGTGGCTGACCGCACCCCTGGCAGCGCAGCGGGAGATCTTCTTCACCGACCACCTCGACTTTGATCGACCGGAAGCTTGGGCGAACAAGTTCTTCACTTCGCTCTCCCTCCTGAGCCCGCTGGGGGTGCCGCAGGAAATGCGCGTCGGCGAACTCGAACTCGGTTTCGAAGGTGGCCTGGTGCCGCACCTCGATCGCGCTGAACGCACTGTCGGGTTCAACGGGACCAAAGAAGAGGATTTGAACCGCAGCCCGGTTTTTGGCCGCTTGCGCCTCACGGTCGGGCTACCCCACAAGTTTTCGCTGACCTTCGGGGTGGTCCCACCGCTCGAACTCGACGGGGCCAAACCCACCTTGTTCGCGTTGGCGCTGGGGCGTCCGGTTTACGAGACCGAAAAAATCCGGCTAGGCGTGCGCCTCTTTGCCCAGGCCGGGAAAATCGAAGGCGACTTCACTTGCAGCGCTCGCACCGTGGCTGCGGGCAATGATCCGCGCAAGAACCCCTACTCTTGCCTGGAGCCGTCCAAGGACGAACTGACCCCGCGCTACATCGGCTTTGAACTGGCGTCCGCATTCAAGCTCCCAAACCGTCGTTTCGAGCCTTATGTCGCGCTGGCGATCAACCACCTGGATCTCGAGTTCCAGGTCAATGCCCGGTGGCAAGGCTTCATCGATCACACCCTGGAGCTCACGGATGGCGTCACCTATTCCCTCACCGCCGGCACCAGCCTGACCCTGTCGGACCGTTTCAGCCTGGTGGGAGAAGCGTTTTACACTCCGCTCGACGTGGTCCGCCCACCGCGCACTGCGAGCCAGAACGACCCGCTGCTCAACCTCCGCGGCATGGTGCGGTATCGCCTCCGCTGAGCAGCGGATCGACGCGCCCGGTTGGCACGGATTGCCAGGAGATTGCCCATGCTTGGACGTCGCTCACGACCCATTTTGACCTGGCTTGCTGCGGTCGCTCCGTGCTGGGCGTCCTTTTGGGCGCCTTGGCTGGTGGCTACCCCCCTGCTGGCCGCTGACTGGCCACAATTTCGCGGACCCGCGCGCAATGGCATCTCGGCGGAAACCGCGATTGCCACGAACTGGCCGGCCACAGGCCCGCGCGAGCTGTGGCGCGTGCCGATCGGCTCGGGTTTCTCCGGAGTCGCGGTCGTGGGCGAGCGGGTTTACACCCTCGACGCCCAAGCGGACGGCGAGTACGCGGTCTGCCTGGCAGCGGCCACCGGCAAGGAGTTGTGGCGAACCCGCATCGGCAATGTCTTTGCGAACAGCTTTGGCAATGGTCCGACTGCGACCCCGACGCTCGATGCTGGGTGGCTTTATGCGCTGAGTGGCGAAGGGAATTTGGTCGCCCTCAACGCCCAAAGCGGCGAAGTCCGGTTCCGCCTCGACCTCAAAACCGCTTGGGGTAGCGAACTCCCCCAATGGGGCTTTGCTTCCGCGCCGTTGGTTGTGGGCGAACGCTTGCTGCTCGAAACGGGCGCCTCCAATGACAAGTCGATCGTGGCGCTCCATAAAGAGACCGGCACGCTCTTGTGGTCCCGCGAAAGCTCGGCAGCTGCTTACAACTCGCCGCAGTTGCTCGAATTCGGTGGCCAAAAGCGTCTGATTTTTCTCAACAGTGACAACTTGGTCGGCTTGAGTCTCGACGGCCAGGTCCTGTTCACTCATCCCTTTGCCAAAGGCAACGGGATCAAACCCGCAGCCCCAATTTTCGTCCCGCCCGACGTTTTGGTGCTCTCGGCTTCTTACGACATCGGTGCCCTGGCCGTGCGCCTCAAACCGGGGGAGAACGGAGCGATCGGGGTCGAAGAGGTGCCCCGATAGGCCGGCAGCAGCAAGCCCCACCGA
>CAZCOV010000239.1:0-10352 GCA_964499975.1 uncultured Thermoanaerobaculia bacterium | reverse complement strand
CTGGCGGCGGACAGCGGCGATCGGGGCTGGACGGAGGCATTCGGCAAGGGGACGAAGTGGCTCAGCTCGGCCACGGCAAAGAGCTGTTCGGCGGGCATGGCGAGGTTCCGCCCGGCCAGCTGGAAGGCGACCAGGTAGCGACGGCGAAGCTCAGGACCGCGGTACGAGCGCCGGGTCAGCATGGCAGCTTCTCCCCTGGCGCGCCGTGGGCCGCCTCCGCTGCGGGACCGCCCGACAACAGTCCGCCCGCGTCGAGTAGGGCCAGGAGGCGGCCTTCACCATCCAGCGCCAGGGTCGGGAACCAGTTGCGTTCGCGTCCTTTGAAGTTCCAGGGCAATGCCATCCGCTGCTCCTCAAGCACCGTCCACCCGAGCTCATGGTCGACCACCACCGCCAGCCGCTGGTCCGCCAGCCGCTGGTCCGCCAGCCGCTGGTCCGCCAGCCGCTGGGCCACTTCCAGCAAGACGACTTGAACTTCACCTTGCGGCGTGGGAAAACCAAAGAGCCGTCGCAATTCCAGCACGGGGTAGAGTTTGCCATGAAAAGGCACGTCGCCGTGAATCCCAGCAACCGCGGGCAGGGTCGCGCGGACCCAAGACTCAGCCAGCGCATAGAGGACTCCGGCCACTTCGACCACGAGATAGCGCCCCCGAGTTTCACGATCGGGACTGGCTAGGGTTGGCGTCTCCACTACTTTTTCCCTCGGTAGGAGGTCCTCCGGCTTCATTTTAGTGGTTACTCGCCGCGGAGGTCGAGGACTGCGATGACGGCGTCAGCATGGCGCGGAGCTCAGCGATCAGCACGGCTTGTTCAATCGGCTTGCTCAAGTAACGCGTGGCCCCCAGGCGCGCGGCCAGCTGCGCGTGCTTGGCGCCTGCGCGGGTGGTGATGACCATGATCGGGAGTGCCCGCGTTTGCGGCAGCCGACGGACGTGCTCGATCAATTCGTAGCCGTTGAGCCGCGGCATCTCGAGATCGGTGATCACGGCAACGAGCGATGTCTCGCGTATGGCTTCGAGGGCTTCGACGCCATCGCTCGCGGTTTTGACCGCAAAACCCGCCTGACGCAAGGTCTCGCCCAGGATCCGGCGCACGCTGAGCGAGTCGTCGACCAGCAAGATCGTGGGTTGTTCCGCCGTGCTGGTCGCGGCGATCTCCTCTGGCTCCGCCCTGGGTGGCTCAGGATCTTCGGCGTGCTCGGCGCCGGGCGCAAGGGCTGCGAAAGCCATGGGGTCGAGCAAGGGGATGACCCGACCGTCCGCCGAAATGGTCGCTCCAGCAAAGAATTGCAAGCCTTCAAGAAAGAGCCCCAAGGGCTTGATCACGATTTCTTCCAGCCCCAGGAGTTCGTCCACTGCCAGGGCGATGAGCCGTCCGCCGCTTTGCAGCAAGACCACGGGCAACTCGGGGGTGGTCCGCGCGCGCGGCAGGTGGAACAGGCGGTGGAGCCAGGTCAGGGGGGTTTCGACTGTGCCGACGTGGGCTAGCGTCGACCCCGCCGGGAGCTGCAACAGGCGCTTGATCGCTGGCGCCGGGACCGCGAAGATTTCTTCCCCCACTCGCACCATCAAGGCTTCGGACACGATCAACGTCAGGGGCAGCTTGAGGGTGAAGCGAGTGCCCACGCCCACCTCGGTTTCGATCGCCACTTCGCCGTTCAAGCGGAGCACGTTGTGCCACACCACATTCATGCCGATGCCCCGGCCAGCTGCGGTCGTGACTTCTGGGCTGGTGCTCAAACCGGGCAAGTAGATCAGCTCCAGAGCCTCTTCGTCGCTCAGCATCTCGACTTCGTCGCGGCGTTTCAATCCTTGCGCCACGGCTGACTCTTTGAGCTGTTCGAGGTCGATGCCGCGGCCGTCGTCTTCCACTTCGAGGTGGACGAAGTTGCCGCGGGGATAAGCGCCGAGGAACAAGTTGCCGGCTGCCGGTTTGTTCGCGTGGACCCGGTTAGCCGGAAGTTCGAGGCCATGGATCACGGCGTTTTGCACCAAGTGCATCAGGGGGTCGACGATCCGCTCGACGATCGCATTGTCGATTTCGACGTTTTCGCCGACCACGGTGATCACGACTTCCTTGCTGTTTTCTGCCGCCAGCTTCTCGACCAGCCGCGTGAAGCGGGTGAAGAGTTGCCCGATCGGCACCATGCGGGCCCGGCTGATGCCGTCGCGCAGACCTTGGGTGAGCTGGCGTAACTGGCTGGCGTCTTGGCGCAAGCGGCCGATCGAGGCGCTGGCGTCGGCTTGCACGGTGGCCACGTCCGCCGAGATCTCACCCAAGCGGTGGGCCAAGACGCCCACGTCGTCGTAGCGGTCGAATTCGAGCTCAGCGAAAATATCGCCCAGCGGCAAAAGCTCTGCGGGGAGCTCAGGACGGGGCGCGAGCGGCCGCGGGGAGGGGGAATCGCGGCCTGGGTTCAAGCGGACGAATTCCTGCAGGGTATGTTGCATGCGCGCATGGCTCGCGGTGAGTTGCGCTTGGGTCTCGTTCAGCTGCTCGAGGTCGAGCTCAAAACGGCGGCGCGCAATGACCAACTCCCCGACCAAGTTGAGCAGTTGGTCCATGCGTTCGAGGTTGACCCGAATGGTGGAACGAAAGCCGCCGACCCCAGCCGGGAACGGGTCCGCACCCCCGGTCATGGTCTCGACGGCTTCGGCGGTCGGCTCGTCGGGCAGCAGGGGCGGTATGGGCGCGGCCGTTTTTGGGGTGACATCTGCTGCCAGGGTCAGCCCGGGCTCGTGTCCAGCTGCCGGCGCGGTGGACGCTTCCGGCAGGGCAAGGGACTCGGCGCAAGCGGCGAGCGCGCTGTGTGCTGCCGCGGTATCGTCTGCCACGCTGATTTCGGCACCGCGCAGCACCGCCAGGGCCAAACGCAAGGTTTCGGTGGCCCGCAGCAGGGCTTGGCGCGCTGGCCCGGCGAGCGCGCGCCCCTGCTCTCTGACCGCGACGATCAGGTCTTCCATCCGGTGGGCAAGTTCGCCCATGGGGGTACAGCCCACGGTAAAGGCTGCGCCTTTCAAGGTGTGGGCTTGACGGAACAAGTCGGTGAGCGCGCCGCGGTGGTCCGGTTGGGTCGCGAGCTGGGCGAGGCTCTGCCCCATGCCTTCGAGGTGCTCTTCGGCTTCGGGCCCGAAATAGGACAAGACTTCGGCTTGCGCGCTGCGAAAGTCGCGCAACTGGCGATCGACCTGCGCAGCGCTTGGCGGATCCAGCAGATCTTGCGGTGCGGCTGCCGTTGGTTGGGCCAACAGCTCGGCAAAACCGCGATGGAGCGCGGCCAGCGCGGGGTGGTCCTCTTGGCCGTCCCGCGCAATCCGCTCCAGCAGCTCGGGCAACAATTCGAGCGTTCTCGCCAGGATGCTGCGTTCCGCCGCGGTGCCGACTCCTCCTCCGGCTGCGCCGCTGGCTAGGCGCTGCGCCAGCCGTTCGACTTGACCAGCCAAGCCCGCCAGCTGGGGAAAACCGTAGAGACCAGCCGAGCCCTTGAGCCGGTGCCCGAGCAGGACCAGGGCTTCACGCGCTGCCTCGCCTTGCGCGGTCGCGAGACCGGTCAGGCTGGTTTCGAGCCCTGCCAGGCCTTCCCAGGCTTCACGCAGGAAGCCCGAGATCAGCCGCGCGCGCACCTGCTCGTCCATCAGCAGCCTCAGGCGGACAGCTTGAAGCGGGCCAGCGCGTGGTTGAGATCGTCGGCCAGCTTGAGCAGCTGTTCGGCGGCGCGGCGGCCGTCGAGCACGGACTGCTCGGTCCGGGTAGCGATCTGCGCGATCGATTGGACCGCGTTGGCCACCCGCTCGACGCCTTGCACTTGCTCGGCGGCCGCCGTCGAGATTTGCTCGGCTAGGCCCGCGGACTGGGCCGAAATCTGGGCGATCTCTTGCAGCCGGTCACCCGCCTGGTTGGCGACTTGGAAGCCTTTTTCGACTTCGCGCGTGCCTTCTTCCATGGCGATCACCGCCTCTTGGATTTCGGCCTGCACGCTCTTGATCAGCGCACCGATACTTTTCGCAGATTTGGCCGAATCTTCCGCCAGTTTGCGCACTTCGTCGGCGACCACGGCAAAACGCGCGCCTTCTTGACCCGCGCCCGAAGCTTCAATCGCTGCGTTTAAAGCCAGCAAGTTGGTTTGCGCGGCAATGCTCGAGATGGTGGCCACGACTTCCGAGATTTCGAGCGAGCGGTCGCCCAAGCTCTTGATCCGCCGGGCAATGCCCTGGACTTCGCGGCGGATCCCTTGCATTCCGCTCAAGGTATCGACCACCGACTGCTGCCCCCTTTCAGCTGCCGTGCGGGTGGTGCGTGCGGCCTCAGCCGAAGACACCGCAATGGTCGACACCGTGCGCATGGCCTGGGCGGTTGCCGCTACTTGGCTGTTCACCTGATCCGCGTCGCGGGCTTGGGCCTGGGCTCCGCGCACCATTTCGTCGGTGGCCAGGATCATTTCCTGCGCGCCGGTGTTGACCGTGGTTGCCGCGACCTTGACCTCGCGCAGGGTGCCGCCGATTTCTTCGACCACCAGGTTGATCGAGTCGACCACCGCCCCGAGGATGTCTGCGGTGACCCGGCCGCGGCGGGTCAGGTTTCCACCCGCGATTTCGGTGGCGACGTCGAGAAACTGCGCGATGTTTTGTTGCAAGGTTTCGCGCTGCCGCCGTTCAGAATCGCGCTCTTCCACGGTCTGCACTTGCTCGCGCAAGCGGCGGATCGAGTCGTTGAAGGTCGCGGCGAGCACCCCGATTTCGTCGCGCGAGGTCACGGCTGCGAGTTCGGTTAAGTCGCCGCGGCCGACCCGTTGGGCCACTTTGACCAGGGCGGCAATCGGCCGGATGGTCTGCCGCGCAGCCAGGTAGCCGACCAGGATCGCGACCGCCACCGCAAAGAGCAAGATCAGGCCCAAACGCAACAGGGCCGCCTGGATCGTGGCGTTGATCAAGTCGAGGTCCATGCCGACGCGGACCGCGCCCAGCTGGTTGGCGAGGATCGGGACCGCAACGTCGATGATCCGGCGCGTGCGCTGGTTCGCCGGATCGATGAACCGCAAATCCTCGACGATCCGCGAAGGGTCCATGGCCGCCACCCGGTTGGGGGGCAAATCGGTGGGGATGAATGGAGCAAAAGTGTGGGCGAGGACTTCCTGGTCCGCGCTGGTGAGCAGCACGTAGGCCACCCCCGGGGTGTTCGCGAGTTCGTCGACCCGGGCCTGGAGGGTTGAAGCGTCGCGGTTCAAGATCAAGTCCACGGCCGCGGCCGCGAGCCCTTTGGCGATCACCAGGCCGGTCGACTGGTACTGCGCGCGCAAGGTGGTGCGCAAGCTCAAGGCAGTGAAGACCGCGGTGGTGAGCGCGAAGAGCACCAGGACCAAAATGAGCAGCAACGTGATCTTGGTCTGCAAGCTCAAGCCGCGTTGCTGGGCAAGGCCAGGATCGGCGGGTGGAGGCCCAGCAGACGGTGTTGTCGGAGGCACAAGGGGTGAGGCGGCGGGAGTGGTTTCCATGTTTTCCATCACAATTTTCCGCAAGCGTTCGCGTCTTTGCCTGGCACAAAACTCAGTTTCACCTGGCGGCCCGCAGCTGGCGCACTCGGGTCTCCAGTTCGAGATCGTTCACCGGAATCCACCGTTGCTTCTCAGCCACTGTGAAGTAGACCTGATTCAAGCCTTGATGCTGGTCCGGGCCGAAGTTGAGCGGCGCGCCAATGCCAAGGTCGTAGTCGCGCAGGCTTTCGAGCGCGGCGCGGAAACCCGGCCGGGTGAGGTCTCGGCCTGCCCGGGTCAGGGCTTCGCAGATCACCTTGGCGTTGATGAAGCCTTCGAGACTGATGAAGCTGAATTCTTCCGGATGGTAGTTAGGGTCCTGGAGTTCCGCGGGAACTGACGGCGGTTGGTTCTTCATCTGCTGGCGGTAGTCGGCCACGGTGGCGAGATCGGCCGCGTCATAGCTGGGGACGACTTGCGAGTTGATCAGTCCGTCCGTAGGAATTCCTTGATCGACCAGCAGCCGGAGCATGGGATCGCAGCCGACAAACGAAACATTGGAGATCAGGGCCGCAAAGCCACGCGCGCGTGCCGTCCGGATGAACGCTGCGCAGCCCTGGTAAGCCCCGGTGCAGAGCACGGCTTCGGCCCCGGCAGCGCGCAAGTGTTCGACCGCCGGGGTCATGTCTTCGTCGAAGCGGGCTCCGCGGCGGTAGGTGGCCTCGGCCACCAAGCGGGCGTCGCTTCCCCGGGCTTCTAGCGCTTCGAGCTGCAACAAGACGCCGTCGGTGCCACTCCGTCCATAGGCGTCGATCTGGTAGAACACCCCGAATTGGCGGACCCCGGCTGCATGGAAACGCTCGACCAGCGCGGCCATTTCCTGGCGATACGAAGCGCGGATGTTGAACACTTGATCGCGGTAAGGCGGTTCGCGCTGCGGCTGAGCTCCGGTGAAATTGCCGACCAAAAGCAGCCCTTGGTCGCGGTAGCGCTGGATCACCGGCAAGGCGCGGGTCAGGGTCGGAGTCCCCACGTAGTTCGACAGGATGAACACTTGCTCCTTTTCGATCAAGTCGATGGTGTTCTGGATCGCGGGCGCAGGTTCGTAGCCGTCATCTTTGGCGATCACCTGGATCTTCCGACCAAAGATGCCGCCTGCTGCATTGATTTTCTCGTAGAAAGCCAGACTACCGCGGTAGTACTCGCTGCCCAGACCAGCAGAAGCCCCGCGGAAAGCTGCGCTCATCCCGATCTTGATCGTTTCGGCTGAAACCCCCGGGGACTCGGCCAAGAGTTCCGGCCCGAAGAGCGCCAGACCGCCCGCGCTGGTGGCGCAGAGTTTGAGAAATTCCCTTCGTTCCATCATCAACTCCTGAGCGAAGTTCCGGCGGCTGCCGGGAACGGGTTATTGGTTGCCGTGGGGAGCTTGAGGCCGTACAGGAGGCGGACGCTGTCGAGCAGCACCACGGTTTGATCGCGGAAGACCCAAGTCGCGCTGCCATAAGGCTCGCCCACGGCGCTTTGAGCGCTTTGCTCGGTCTTCGCCGCGGGGTCTATGGGGGCAAAGGCCACCACCTCGTCGACCGCGAGGGCCACCCGCATCTGGGCGGCTTCGACCACAAAGCCGAGCAGCGGTTGCTGTGCGGTCGGACGGCGGGGGGAGGCGGCTTTGCGCAGCACCAGCGCGAGGTCGAGCAACGGCACGACCACCCCGCGCAAGTTAATCGCCCCGAGCAAATAGGTCGGCGCCAAGGGCAGGCGAGTCCAGCTGGTGATCTGGACGATGCCCTTGCTGGAGCGTCCGTCGATCGCATAGAGCTGATCTTGGACCCGCAAGACCGCCCAGCGCTCGCTGCGGGACGCCAGTGGGGGAGGGGAGGGGAGCGGATCGTTCATCGGTTGAGCCACCGCGAGACTTCGGCGAGCAACTGCTCGGCCGTGAAAGGCTTTGGCAAGTAGCCCTCCGCACCTTGCCGCTTGCCCCAGGCTATGTCGTGCGGCTCTTTTTTGGAACTGACCAGGACGACTGGAATGGCTTGCGTCGCGCTGTTGCGCTTCAAGTTGCGCAGGATCTCGTAGCCGCTGCGTTCGGGCAGGACGATGTCGAGCAGGATCAAGTCGGGAACCAGTTCGGTCAAGCGCTCTTCGATCTGCCCAACGTCCTGGAACGTGCGGACCTCGTGCCGCGCGGTTTTCAGGATCTCGGCGATCAAATCGAGGTCGGCTTTGGCATCATCAATCACGGCAATCCTGCCCATCGTCCACTATCCTCCTGGTGGGGCCGCGCGCGCTCTCCTGGGCGCGTCTTCTGCTGCATGCGACACTGCATGCGACACTGTATGTGACAAAGATTACAGGCAAACCTTTAGATCATCATGACAAATCCATACAAATCGTCGATGCAAATCGATGCGCTACCATGACGCGATGAGCTGGGCCAAGGCTGCCGCTGGATCCTGGGCACCAAGGTCGAGGCGCAGGGTGCGTCGTCCTTTGGCGCGCAGGGCAGCGAGGTCACCCGCAGCCTGGGCTTGGATCAACCGGTCAAAGCCCATGGGCTGCTCTGGGGTATTGTGTTTCTCGGCGATCCGCTCGCTGGTCGCGCCGAGCAGCTGGACGTACAGCCCACCGGGCGGACCGCCCTTGTGCAGCTGGCCGGTCGAGTGCAGGTAGCGCGGACCGTAGCCGAACGTGGTGATCAGCCCGTAGCGGTCGTGGAGCAGCTGGCGCAGCACTTGGACCTGGGCCGCAAAAGCGTCGCTGGCGTCGACATAAGCGAGCAAGGCCACGTAGGTCGGCGGTTCGCGCAGCGCGGCTTTGAGGTCGGTAGCGGCGGCTGTCCGGGGGTCTTCGCCGAGCGCGGGTTCGCCGACCGCGGATTCGCCGAGCGCGGGTTCGCCGACCGCGGGTTCGCCGACCGCGGATTCGCCGACCGCGGCAAAGCGTTCGAGCACGCGTTGGGTTTCGGTTTTGGTTGACTGCACATCAGGCTGATCAAAGGGCTGGACGCCCAAGAGGTGGCCCACGATCGCGGTCGCAAACTCCCAGCGGAAAAACTCAGCGCCCAGATCGTAAGGGTCCTGGAGCACCAGTTCGAGCACCGGCTGACCCGCCCGCACCAACTCAGCGAGTGGTTCCGTCAGCGGGGCATCGCCCGCGAGCGAGAGTGCCACGAACAAACGGTCCTGGGCGTAGGGCGCGCGTGGCAGCTCGCCGGTCACCGGCACGATCCCCGTGCCCTGCTTCCCCGTGCTCTCGGCGATCAGCTGTTCGACCCACAAGCCAAAGTCAGCGATTTGCGGCGTGGTGAGCAGGGTCAAAAACGGGCGGCCCAGGCGCACTGCCGCAGCCAAAACCGCAGCCAAAACCGCGCCGGGGTTTTGCTCCAGGGGCTGGCTCGGACGGCATTGTCGAGCCAGCTGATGCCCGCGGGTGAGCAGGCGTTCAGGGTCGATCCCCAAAAGCGCCGCAGGCACTGTGCCAAAACGCGAGAGCACGCTGAAACGTCCGCCGACGTCGGCCGGACTGCGCAGCGTTTGCCGGAACCGGCGTTGCTCCGCGAGCTCTGTGAGCGGGGTGCCTGGGTCGGTGATCGCCACGAAGTGCTGGCCCGGGTGCGTCCCCGGCCCGAGCGCTCGTTCGACTTCTGCCCAGAAGTAGTGGAACAGCGCCGTGACTTCGGTCGTGGTCCCTGACTTGCTGGCGACGATGAACAGGCAGCGCGTGGGATCGATCGCTTGGCGGACGCGCTGGACCCAGCGGGGGTGGGTCGAGTCGAGGACCTGCAGACGCAAACCCTGGTCTGGTTTCACCACCTGCGCAAAGCTGGTGCGCAGGGCTAAAGCGCCCAGGCTCGACCCTCCCATCCCGAGCAAGACGGCGTCGCGCCATCCGGTGCGGCGGATTCCGACCAGGAGCTCGGCCAAGCCGGGGTCGGGTGCGGGCGCGGTGGTCACCAGGTCGAGCCAGCCCAGGCGATCGCTGATCTCCCTCGGGTCGGGCGACCACAGGGTGAAATCTTTAGCCCACAAACGGGGCACGGCCTGGGCATCTTGCAGCTGGCGCAAAGCGATCTCAAGCTGCGGTTCTAAGGGACCAAGTGCGGTGCGGTCAGCGGGTGGTGCCACCGGTGGACTCCTGAAAACGATACATCGCGGCCGGATCTGGCCGGTAGTCTGGGTTAGCTCAAAAATTGGCTCAAAGGCAGCTCAAGACACCGGAATGCTCTGCAGCCCCGTGGTTTTTTCCGCTAGGCTCTTGAGCTCGTCAGCGATCGCCAGCGAACTGCGCGCGGCCGTGGCAACCCGCTGCTGCGCTTCGGGGGTGACCGCATATTTTTCGAGAATCTCCCGCCCCCGCTGATGGTGGTGGACCTCTTCGGGCTGGATGATCTCCTCGTAAAGCCGTGCGGTTTCGTGGTCGCCGACCGCGTGGCAGAGCCGGATGAACTGGTCATTTCTCACTTCGGCCACGGCTTCGCACACGAACGGACCCGCTGCCATCCGTTCGAGGGTGGTGCGCAAGCCGCTCAGGTAGGAGTAGAGCGGGCTGTAACCGCCCGCCAGCGGATCGAAATCGCTGAGATCCTCGCCCAACGCGGTGAGGCGCTGGCAAATCAAGTTGTAGTGTCGCATTTCATCCGCGCACTGCTCGGCAAAAACCGTGCGCGCATCGATTTCCGGCGTGGTGGGCAGCCACTGGGCTGCGATTTCACTCGCTTCGAGCTCGCTGGTCAAAGCCAGCTTGAGCAGTTCCACCACTTCGACTCTTCCCTCGGCCATGGCTGCGAGCGTGGCATGTTCGCTCAACTGGGCGAACAGCGCTTGCATTTCCGCGACCAGTCCCGCCACAAACGTCTTGCTGTCCACAGGCACCTCCCGCC
>CAZCOV010000238.1:5664-10363 GCA_964499975.1 uncultured Thermoanaerobaculia bacterium | reverse complement strand
AATCGGCGATCCGCTTCGCTCGGGTTTTGCGCCACGGCATGGAGCAAGACCACCGCTTGAGCGACTGCGGGGTGCTCGCTCAAGGCGGCGCTGATCTCGCCCAATTCAAGACGAAAGCCGCGGATCTTGACCTGGTGGTCGATGCGTCCGAGGTATTCGAGTTCGCCGTCCGGACGAAAGCGGGCGCGGTCTCCGGATTTGTAGCAGCGGGATCCCGGGAGTCGGCTGCCGGCAGCGGGGACGAAGCGGAAAGCGGTGAGCGCGGGTTGCGCGAGATATCCGCGGCCCACACCCTGGCCACCGACGTAGAGCTCTCCGGGCACAGCGAGGGGCTGGAGTTGCCCGCGGCGGTCGAGGACCTGCAAAGAGAGGTCTGGGATAGGGCGTCCGATGGGATTGGCCGAGCCGTGTTGGAGGTCAGCGAGTTTGAGCGGCCGGTAGGTGACGTGGACGGTGGTTTCGGTGATGCCATACATGTTGACCAGCCGAGGGGAGCGATCACCGTAGCGCAAGAACCAAGAGCGGAGGGCTTCGAGCTGGAGGGCTTCTCCGCCGAAGATCACCGCGCGGAGAGCGGTGAGGGTAGGGGAGTCGGTGTCCAGAGCGCGGTCGAGCTGCAGGAAAGCGGAAGGGGTCAAGTTGAGGACCGTGACGCGCTGCTCGCGGAGTAGCGCGGCGAAGTCAGCGGGCGCTCGGCTGACCCAGTAAGGGACGATGATCAGGCGTCCGCCATGGGCGAGGGGCCCCCAGAGTTCCCAGACGGAGAAATCAAAAGCGATGGAATGGAAGAGGGTCCAGACGTCGGCGGCGTTGAATTGGAACCAGGCTTGGGTGTGGGTGAAGAGGCGGCGGGCGTTGGCGTGGCTGATCAGGGTTCCTTTGGGCCGTCCGGTCGAACCGGAAGTGTAGATGACGTAAGCGAGGTTTTCCGGGTGGAGGAAAACGTTGGCAAGCGGGGGCGCGTCTTGGGCCGCGTCGTGCAGGTCCAAATCGAGGTCGAGGAGTTGCGCGTTGACCTGTTGGTTGACCTGTTTGAGGGCGGGTGCGAGAGCGTTCTGAGTGATCACCCAAGGCGCGGCAGCGTCTTGGATCATGTTGGCCATCCTGGCTGGTGGGTAGAGCGGATCGAGGGGGAGGTAAGCGGCGCCGGCTTTGAGGATGGCGAGGATGGCGCGGGGTAGTTCGAGACCGCGTTCGAGCAAGAGCGCGACGCGGTGTTCGGGCTCGACTCCCAGGTGCAGCAGCGTTGCGGCGAGGCGGCTGGAGGCGCGGTCGAGTTCGGCATAAGAGCAAGCGCTGAGCTCGCAGACGACCGCGATGGCGTCGGGAGCGCTGGCGGCCTGGCGGGAGAAAGCTTGGTGGAGGAGGGTTTCTGCGCCGGGATCGCGGGCGTGTTCCCCGTCGTTCCACTCGCAAGCGAGCTGCTGGCGTTCGGCGGGCGCTAGCAAGTCGAGCGCTAGCAAGTCGCGGTCCGGATCGTCGGTCACGGCGCTGAGCAGTCGTGCCAGTTGGCCGGAGCAGCGCTGGATCGTGCTCCGATCGAAGAGGTCGCGGCTGTAGTCCCAAGCCCAGATCAAGCCGTCAGCCGTTTCTTGGCAGGTCAAGGTCAAATCGAATTTAGCGGTGCTCACGGTGACCGGGACGGCCACGACTTGCAACCCAGTGCCATCCGGGTTGAGCGGGCGCAGCGGCAGGTTTTGCAGCACCAACATCACTTGAAACAGCGGCGCGTGGCTGAGACTGCGTTCGGGCGCGAGCTCTTCGACCAGTTTTTCAAACGGTGCGTCCTGGTGGACAAACGCCGCAAGCACCCGCAAGCGCACGCGCTTCAAGAGCTCGGCAAACGTGAGTCCAGGAACGAAGTCGCTCGCCAGGACCAGGGTATTGACGAAGAGGCCGATCAGTTCTTCGATCGCCAACGGCTGTCGCCCCGCCACCGGCGTGCCGATGCAAAAGTCTTGCTGCCCGGCTAGGCGTGCCAGCAAGGTTTGCCAGCCGGCCAGCAACACCATGAAGAGGGTGGCACCTTGGTGACGTCCGAGACGCTGGAGCGCAACCAGGCGTTCCGGCGGCAAGTGCTGGCTGATCCGGGCGCCGCGATAGCTGGACACCAGCGGTCGGGGTCGGTCGGTGGGCAACTCGAGCACTGAAGGAGCGCCCTGCAGCTGGGTGCGCCAGAAACTCAACTGGTCGGCCAGGCATTGACCGTGGAGCCACTGTCGCTGCCAGGCGGCAAAATCGCTGTACTGGAGCTCGGGCTCGCGCAGGGGTGAGGGCTCGCCTGCAGCCATGGCGCGATACAGCGTCCACAGCTCGCGCAGCAGAATTTGCTGCGACCAGCCGTCGGTGACGATGTGGTGGAGGACCAGGGTCAGATCGTGCGCCGACTCGTGCTCGCGCCACAACACCGCGCGCAGCAGCAGGTCGCGGGCAAGGTCGAAGGGCTGTTGGGCCAAGGCCGCGGTCAGTGCGGCGCTGATCTGCTGCGGAGCAGCTGGCCGCAGGGCGCTGAGGTCGACAGTGAGCAAGGGGGATGCGGGCACGGCCCGGACTTGTGGCCGGGGTTGGCCGGCAGCAGCTGGGATCGTGGTCCGCAGCACCTGGTGGCGGCGTTGCAGTTCGCGCAACGCTTGCGCCAGGGCGCGCGGTGCGAGCGGTCCGCGCAGGCGCAACAAGGTGGTCACGTTGTAGGCTGCGCGGTGGGTCAGCAGCTGGTCGAGGAACCACAGCCGCTCTTGGGCAAACGACAACTGCCGAGGTGCGTCTTGCGGCTGGGGCAGCAGCGGTGGCAGGCGCAATCCGGGAGCGCTGCGCAAGGCTGCTCGGACGCTCGCGGCACAGTCGCGCACCGAGGGCTGGGCGAAGAACTGGGCGAGTTCCACTTCAGCGCCAAACTGCGCGCGCAAGCGCGCTACCAGCTGGGCTGCGAGCAGGGAATGTCCGCCCAAAGCAAAAAAACTCTCGTTGACGCCAACGCGTTCCCGGCCGAGCAGATCGGCAAATAGCTCGGCGATCCAGTTTTCGAGCGGATCTTGGGGCGGCTCGAGCGCGATTTCGGGAGTGAGGGCGAGCGCCTGCTGACCGAGGGCTTTGCGATCGACTTTGCCGTTGGGGGTGAGCGGCAAGACGTCCCGCGCGAACAGTCGGGTCGGCACCATGTAGTTCGGCAACCGCGCTGCCAGCTGCCGACGCACCTCCGCCTCACGCAAGGTCTGTCCTGGACTCGAGCAGAAGAAGCCCAGAAGATGCCGGAGTCCGGCTGGATCATCATGGACCACGACTGCGGCTTCTGTCACGCCGGGCACGGCGCGTAAGCTCGCTTCGATTTCCCCCAGTTCGATGCGAAATCCCCGGATCTTGACTTGGGCATCGCGGCGGCCCAGGAACTCCAGCAATCCGGTGGGGAGAAAGCGCACTCGATCTCCGGTCCAGTAGACCCGTTCGCCCGCCCGCTCACCCCACAGCGCTGGGACAAAGCGCTCCGCGGTCCAGCTCGGCCGCTCGAGATAGCCCCGCGCCAGACTGTCACCCCCCAAGAACAGCTCACCGGGGACGCCGATCGGCACCAGGTTTTGTTGCGCATCCCCCACGTAAGCCTGGACGTTGTCGACCGGCCTGCCGATTGCGGGCAAACTCGTCCCTGGTCCCGTCCCTGGTTCCAACTGAGCTGCGGCTGCTGGAATGGCTGGCACCAACGCGGCTGGCACCAACGCGGCTGTGGCCACCACCGTGTTTTCCGTCGGGCCGTAGTGATTGACCAGGATAAAGGGCAAGTTCGCGTCAGGGTAGTCGTGCAACTGGTCGCCGCCGGTCAAGAGCGCGCGCAGCGCGAGGGTCGCTGGCCAGGGCAGCCGCAGCAGCTGTTCGGCCAGTGGGGTGGGCGCAAAAGCCAAGGTCACGCGTTCGCGCGTCCACAACGCGGCGAGCGCTGTGGCAGTGATCCGCTCTTCCTCGTGGGGCAGGCTCAAGCTCGCGCCAGCCACCAGGTAGGGCCAGATCTCCCACACCACCGCGTCAAAGCCCAGCCCCGCAACCACCGCGGTGCGATCGTCAGCCGTGACCCCATAAACCGCTTGGTGCCAGCCGATCAGGTTGGCCAGGCTGCCATGGCTGACGGCCACTCCTTTGGGGGTTCCCGTCGAGCCCGAAGTGTAGATCACGTAGGCCAGCTCATCGGCTGCTTCGGCGCTGGGTTGCTCAATCGGTGGCGGCGGCGTCGGGGAGGAGCAGCCAGCCCTGAGCAGGAGCTGCTGGGTGCCGACTGGCAGTTCGAGTTGCAACGCTTCGGTTGTGAGCAGGACCGCAGCTTGCGCGTCGCTGAGCAGACCTTGCTTGCGCGCTTGTGGCCACGTCGGGTCCATGGGCAAGTAGCACCCGCGGGCGCGCAGGACCGCGAGCAAAGCTGCGATCAGTTCGGGGCTGCGTTCGAGGTGGACCGCGACCCGCACCTCAGGCCCGACCCCCAACGCGTCGAGCGCCTGGGCCAGCTGCGCTGAGCGCTGCTCCAGCTGACGGTAAGTCCAGAAGTTATCTCCCTGAATCAGGGCCACGGCTGCCGGGCGGATCGCGGTCTGGGCCACAACCGCTGCTGCCGCGCGCAGCTTGCGGGGGTAAGTCCGGGATGCTGGCCGTGAGCAACTTAAAATCGCTGCGCGTTCATCCGCTCGTTCTACAACCAGGCCACGCTGGAAGCCATGGA
>CAZCOV010000238.1:0-5654 GCA_964499975.1 uncultured Thermoanaerobaculia bacterium | reverse complement strand
CTGCGCGTTCATCCGCACTGAGCAGCGGCAGCTGGTGCAACCGCTGTTCTGGGTCCGCCACCGCACCGCGCAACAAGGTCAAATAGTGGTCCGCGAGACGCTCGATCGTGGCCCGGTCGAAAAGATCGGTGCTGAACTCCCACAGCATCTCGATGGTTTCTTCCGACGCCTTGCGCTGGCGTCCTACCCGCTGCTCGGTGCGTGGGATCACGATGATGTTCAAATCCATCTTGGCCGAACCATTGTGGCGGATCACCGGCTCGGCCAGAAGGCCAGCGAATTCGCGGTCGGGGACCGGCGAGTCGTGGAAGCTGAACATGGTCTGAAATAGGGGATTGCGGGCCAGATCGCGTTCCGGGTCGATCCGCTCGACCAGCTTGTCGAGCGGCATCTCGGGATACGCCAGGGCCGCCCAGCTGCTCTGCTGCACCCGCACCACCAGTTCGCGGAAACTCGGCCTGCCGGCCGCACTCGTGCGCAGGACCAGGGTATTGACCACCATCCCGATCATGCCTTCGAGCTGCCGCTGGTTGCGGTTGGCAACCGCAGTCCCGACCACCACGTCTGCTTCGTCGGTATACCGGTAGAGGAGGGACTTGAAGCCGGCCATCATGGTGGCAAACAGGGTCACTTGCTGGCTGCGGTTGAATTCGCGCAGGCTGGCGCAAAGCTCGGGCGCGAGGAAGAAGCGGACCATGCTGCCGCGAAAGCTGTGCCGTTTCGGTCGCGGCCGGTCGGTCGGCAATTCCAGGCTGTAAGCGCAGCCCGCGAGCTGCTGGGTCCAGTAGCCGAGGTACTCTTCAAGCACGTCGCCTTGCATCCACTGCCGCTGCCAGCAGGCATAATCGACGAACTGGATCGGCGGCGGTGGCAGCGGCGAGCGATGACCCTGGGCAAAAGCTGGGTAGAGCTCTTGCATCTCGGTCAAGAGCAAGGCCAGCGACCAGCCGTCATGCACAAAGTGGTGCTCGCCTTGGAGTAGGAGGTGATCGTCGGACGCGAGGTGCAGCACTGCCCAGCGCGCGAGGGGGATTTGTTCCAAGACAAAGGGGCGGCAAAACCACACCCGCATCAGCCGCTCGACGGCGCAGTCACGGGCCGGCAGCGCGAGGCCGCGCAGATCGATCACCGGCAGGGGGATGGGGGGAGCGCTGCGTACCACCTGGACCGGTCGGCCAGCGATCGCGGGAAAGCTGGTGCGGAAGATCTCATGCCGCTCGACGATTTCGTCCAGCACGCGCTGCAGCACCGCCACCCGGAATGGCCCGCGGAAACGGATGGTCGCTTGGGTGTTGTAAGCGATGTTGTCCGGTGCCAGCTGCGCGATGAACCAGATCCGTTCCTGCGGGAACGAGAGGGGCAAATCCATCTCCCGCGGCGCTTTCGGGATCTGGAGCGCGGCCGGAGCGCGTTCGCTCAGCGCGGCCTGGACCCGCGCGGCCATGCCCGCGATCGTTCGTTGCGAGAACAAGTCGCGCAGCCCCAACGATACCTGGAACTGGGTGCGCAGTCGGGCGGCCAGGCGTCCGAGCAGCAACGAATGGCCTCCAAGTTCGAGGAAGTCATCGTCGATGCTCACCTGCTCCAGCCCTAAAAGCTCACGCCAGAGCTGGGCCAGTTGCTCTTCGAGCGCGGTCCGCGGTGGTTTTATGGGGGTTTTTGTCTCCGGCCGTTGGCGCTCGGGTTCGGGCAAGGCCCGGCGGTCCACTTTACCGTTGGGTAACCGCGGCAACGCGCTGAGCAGCACGATGCTTTGGGGCACCATGTAAGCGGGGAGCCAGCGTTCGAGATATTGCTGCAGCCGCCCCGCCGTCAGCTCATGACCCGCAACGTAGGCGACCAGCTCGGTATCCTGGCCGCTCTGGCGCGCCACCACCACGGTTTCTTGCACCCCAGGGTGCTGCAGCAATCGCGCTTCGATCTCGCCCAGCTCGATGCGAAAGCCGCGCACTTTCACTTGGTGGTCGAGACGGCCGAAAAACTCGAGCGTGCCGTCGGCCAGGTGGCGCACTAGGTCGCCGGTTCGGTACAGCCGGTCGCCGCTGCCTTGCCAGCCATTGGGAACGAACTTAACGGCGGTCAGCCCAGGACGGTGCAGGTAACCGCGGGCCAAACCAGCACCCCCCAAGCACAGCTCACCCGCAACTCCGGGTGGCACCAGCTGGAAATCGCGGTGGACCACCAGGGTCTGGGTGGCGGCAATCGGGCGGCCGATCGTGGCCACCCCGCGCGGACGTCGTACCGTCCAGGTGGAATACGTGGTGTCTTCGGATGGGCCGTAAAGGTCCAGCACCCGGGCGATTCCGGGCTGCGCGTAGAGCTCGGCCACGAGCGCTTGCCGCAAGGGCTCGCCCGCCAGGTTGATGGTTGAGACGGTCGGGGGCAACGCCTCGAGGCGCAACAGTTCTGCGATCGCCGACGGCACCGTGTTGATCAAGCGCAGCGCCGTCCAGGCGGCACGTGGCTCGGCCAAAGCGAGGGCATTTTCCGCCACGACCGCGGTCCCGCCCCAAGCGAGCGGCACGAACAGCTCGAAAACGGAAAGGTCGAAGTTCATCGAAGTCGCCGCCAGAACCCCGGCCAGTTCACGGTCGCTCCACACCTGACGTGCCCAGTGCGCGAGCACCACGGCGCTCCGGTGAGTGATCGCAACCCCTTTGGGGCGTCCGGTCGAACCCGAGGTGTAGAGCACATAGGCCAAGTTCTGGGCGCTGGCCCGACACTCTGGCATGGCCTTTGGGGTCTGCCGTCTCCGGGTCAGCGCGACCAGTTCGGCCAGTTGGGTCGCGCGCGCTGGCAGCTGCGCCAGCCAGCGCGGCTCACTCACCACCACCGGCGAGGCCAGCCCGGTGTGAGCATCTTCCAGGATGGCCTCCAGACGTTCCTGCGGGTAGGTAGGGTCGAGGGCCACATAAGCTGCCCCGGCGGCCAGCACTCCCCACAATGCCCAAACCATGTCCGCTGAGCGGCCGACCGAGACCCCGACCCGCGCTTCGACTCTCACTCCCTGGGTCTGCAGCTCCTGCGCCAGGGATCCAGCTTGCAAGCTCAGCTCCAGATAACTTAGCCGAACCTCTGCGGCGGCTTCCCCGGTAGCGGCGATCACTGCCACGGCTTCCGGCGTGCGCTGAGCTTGTGCCAGCAGGAGCTGGTCGAGGCGCCAGGCCGGGACCACGACTTCTGTGGCATTCCATTCGACCAGGACCTGCTGTTGTTCAGCGGGGGTGAGCAGCGCGAGCTGCTGGAGCGGCTGATCGCAAGATTGAGCAAAAGCTCGGAGCAGCGTCAGGAAATGGACCCCCAAGCGGCGCAGGGCGGTTTCGTTAAAAAGGTCGCCGCGCGCTTGGAGCCAGCCACTGCACTGCGAGTTTTTCTCCGGCGAAACGAGCCTCAGGCAAACGTCTTCCTCTGGGGGGTTTAGGGGTGGGTCCGTCTCAGTGCTCGGAAGTGCCAGGGCTGTGGCGTCAAAGCGCCAGTAGGGGCGCGGGTGCGGCAGCTGTTCCAGCTCCGCAGCGGGGGCTAGACGGAGGTGCCAGCCATGGCGGACGCCGTGCAGCAACTGGAGGGCGGTCGCACCTGGGTGAAGGGTGTACTGGACCTGCAGCGATTCGCCGGTGGCGCGGTCGCGGTCGACCACGACAGTGGGGTTGACGGGGTCACCCTCTGGGGTGCGCAGGGTGTGACTCAGACCGAGAACCCCGAGAACCAAGTCGTGCGCGCTGCTGTAGCGGCTCAGCAGCACAGCCCAGGCGGTCAGCAGCACCACGCTGAGGGGCAAGTCCACGCGATCGGCCAGTGCCTGGAGCCCGGGGTCGAGATCGGCTGGGAGCTCCCAGCAGCGAATCCTCACGGGGTCGGCACGGTCGATCGACGGTGACCGGTCCCGAGGCAAATTACCTGCTGGGGGACTGCCCGCTGAGCGATCAGCGGTTGAGAGATAGTGCTGCGCGCTGGCTTCCTGGTGAAGGTGACTCATTCCCGAACCCAACCCTTGAGCCTTATCTTAGCATGGCCAGAAGGCTTCTTTTTTTCAAAAAATGCTTTAAAAAAGTGTCTTATCAATTGTCTTATCAAATTTAAAAAATTTCTGCGAAAGCCGGAGAGGGAGCGAAGAGGCGGGAACAAAAGATGGTGCAGCCAGGAGGACTTGAACCCCCAACCTCCTGATCCGTAGTCAGGCGCTCTATCCAGTTGAGCTATGGCTGCACGAAAACTCGTGCGGAGGGCGCATTGTAGACGATCTTGAACCCGACCGCAACTGGGACCCCTATTCGCCCTATTCGCGCTATTCGTGCTCTTCGCGCTCAGTCGAGCAAGCCGTCAAGCGGTGAAGACGCGGTGGCGTAGAGCTTTTTGGGGATGCGGCCAGCGTGGGCAGCGAGCCAGCCGGCTTCGACTGCGAGCTTCATCGCGCGGGCCATGCGCACCGGGTCTTTGGCGCCAGCAATTCCGGTGTTCATCAACACCCCATCCGCGCCAAGCTCCATCGCGATGGTCGCATCGCTCGCGGTCCCCACCCCCGCGTCGACGATTACTGGGACGGTGGCCTGTTCGATGATGATCCGCAAGTTGGCGGGATTGCGAATCCCCATTCCCGAACCGATGGGCGCGCCGAGAGGCATGACCGCAGCCGCCCCGAGAGCCGCGAGCTTGCGGCACATCACCGGATCGTCGTTGGTGTAAGGGAGGACGACAAACCCGAGGTCGACCAGGGTCTTGGTCGCCTTGAGCAACTCGATGTTGTCAGGGAACAGGGTGTCGCGGTCACCGATCACCTCCAACTTGACCCAGTTCCAGCCGCCCAGCTCGCGCGCCAGGCAAGCGGTGCGCACTGCCTCGTCCGCGCTGTAACACCCCGCGGTGTTGGGTAAGAAGAGGTATTTTTCTCGGTCGATGTGGTGGATGAACGCGTCCGGGTCGGGGTCTTTGAGATCGACCCGGCGCAGCGCCACCGTCACCATTTCGGTGCCCGAGGCCGCGAGCGCGCGCACCATGGTCGGTGCATCAGGGTATTTGCCGGATCCCAGGATCAAGCGGGAATGGAGCGTCCGGTCGGCGATTTGCAGCGGACGCACTGCAGTTTCAGGCAAAGACAATTCGGTCAAGGTTTCACGCATATCACGCATAAAAATTCAACGGGACCCCCCGGGTGCGAAGTACTGCGTTCCGTGGATCGGTTTGCGCAGCTGGTCGAGCAACTCTTCGAAGTCGCTCGGACGTTGGGGAAAGTTGACATGGCGGGTGTCGACCACCAACACCGGGGACTGTCGATAGTAGTGGTAGTAGTGGTTGTAAGCGTCGATCAACTCGGCCAGGTAATCCGGGGAAATGTTGCGCTCGAACGGGCGTTGCCTTTTGCGAATCCGCGTCAAGCAGGTATCCACGTCAGCCACCAAGTAGATCAGCAGGTCCGGAGGTGGTACTTGCGCTTCGAGCAGAGAGTACAGCTTGTCGTAGATCAGGAGCTCGTCGTCCGACAAGTTGAGGTAAGCGAAGATGCGATCCTTCTGGAAAGGATAGTCCGCGACCACTAGCCGATGGAATAACTCGCGCTGGATGGTTTCCTGCTGTTGCTTGAAGCGCGACAGCAAGAAGTAGAGCTGGGTTTGAAACGCTGAACCTGGCCGGTCCTTGTAGAATTTATCGAGAAACGG
>CAZCOV010000237.1:0-10379 GCA_964499975.1 uncultured Thermoanaerobaculia bacterium | reverse complement strand
CTTGATCTTCTTTCAAAATGTCGGCCTGGACCGTGCCGCGCACGCGTCCCAGGGTGTCGGCGAAGACCTGGTCGTACTCCGCATCGCTGAGCAGCACGCGCACCGCTTCCCAGCTGCTGTCGCGGTCGACGTCGGGCGAAAGCTCCTGCTCCGGACGGATCGCCAGCCGTCCTTGCTGGCGCAAAAAGCGACGGCACTGCTGACGCACCGCGGTGTTGAAGAAGAAAGCGAGCAGGGTCGGCGCCGGACCATTGATCGTCATCGAGACCGAAGTCGTGGGGTCGCAAAGGTCAAAGCCGGCGTACAGCCGCTCAGCTTCCTCGACCGTGAAAACCGCCACGCCGCTTTCGCCGATCTTGCCGTAGATGTCCGGACGCGGTCCGGGGTCTTCGCCATAAAGGGTGAGCGAATCAAACGCGGTCGACAGTCGCTTGGCAGGTTGCGCGTCCGCCAGGTAGTGGAAGCGCTTGTTGGTCCGCGCGGACGAGCCTTCGCCGGCAAACATCCGCGTCGGGTCCTCGGCCTGGCGTTTGAAGGGGAACACCCCGCTGGTGTAGGGGAACTCGCCGGGAACGTTTTCGAGCAGCCGCCAGCGCAGCCGGTCGCCCGCGTTCTGCCAGCGCGGACGCACGACTTTCGGCACTGCGGTTCCCGCCAGGGTTGCGCGGTAGTTGTCGACGGCCACGGCCTTGCCCCGCACTTCGTAAGTGAAGCGCTCGCCGCAGTACGCCTGATCCCAGTCGTGCCACTGGCTGAGGATCTGCGCACATTGCGGTGCCAGCCGAGTGAGCCCCTGATTGTGCGCTGCCACCAGGGTTTGCCACTCCGGTTTGGCGGACTCTGGGAGCGGGCCCCAGGTGGCTTTAACCGGCGCCCCGAGCAGCCCCAAGGCCGTGCGCAGCGCCCACAACTCGCTTGCAACCTCGGCTTGTTCTTCCGCCCACTGCCGGTAAGCGCGACAGGCGTCCGCCACCTCGCTCAAATACCGCTCGCGACCTTTGGGGATGATCCCGGTGGCCGTGTCCGTGGTGCGGCGCGGTCCCTCCGGGTAGCGGCTGGTCCAACCGAGGTCGAAGCGTTGATTGAGCCGCGCGATCAAGTGACCGTAAAGCGAGTTGACCCCGCTGTCGTTGAAATGGGCAGCGCTCGTCCCGAACACCGGCAAGCTTTCGAGCGGCTCGTCGAACCGCTTTTGATTGCGCTGGAGCTGCTTGCGCACATCGCGCAACGCGTCTGCGCTGCCGCGGCGGCTGAATTTGTTGATCACCACAAAGTCCGCGTAGTCGAGCATGTCGATCTTTTCGAGCTGACTCGGCGCGCCATACTCGCTGGTCATCACGTAGAGCGCTAGGTCGCAGATCTCGGTGATCGCGCTGTCACCTTGACCAATGCCCGCGGTTTCGATCAGCACTAGGTCGAACTCCGGGCGCACGGCTGCGAGCACATCCGCGATCGCTTGGGTCAGCTCGCCTTTGGCTCCGCGAGTGGCGAGTGAGCGGAGAAACACCCGGGAATCCTTCAAGGTGTTGAAGCGGATGCGGTCTCCGAGGAGGGCGCCGCCGGTCCGCCGCCGGGTGGGGTCGACGCACAAGACCGCGACTTTCTTGCCGGGAAAATCGTCGAGGAAGCGGCGCACCAATTCGTCGGTCAGGCTGCTCTTGCCGGCGCCGCCCGTACCGGTGATGCCCACGACCGGCACCATGCGCGCTGGCGCGTCCGTTGGGGTCGGGGCCGCGGCTGGCACCGCCGACGCTCTCGTTCGATGGCCGTTCCCGGCAGCGATCTGGCCAAGTTCAGCTTGGGTGATCCGTCGGGCCAGCCCGAGGGTAGCAACCGCGCCATTGCTGGCCGCGCCATTGCTGGCCGCGCCATTGCTGGCCGCGCCATTACCGTTGACGGTCAGAGGCAAACCCGCGACGTCAAAATCGCAGCCGGCCACGACCGCGTTGATCATCCCCTGGAGCCCCATAGCACGCCCGTCTTCGGGGGAGAAGATGCGGTCAATACCGCTCTGGTGCAGCGCCGCGATCTCGCGGGGCACGATGGTGCCACCGCCGCCGCCATAGATCCGCACATGGCCTGCACCCCGCTCGTCCAAGCGTTGACGCAAGTAGCGGAAGAACTCCATGTGGCCGCCTTGATAGCTGGTCACGGCCACCCCTTGGGCATCCTCCTGAATAGCTGCGTCCACGATTTCCTCGACGCTACGGTTGTGGCCGAGATGAATGACTTCAGCGCCGGATGCCTGGAGCAGACGACGCATGATATTGATCGACGCATCGTGGCCATCGAACAACGACGTCGCGGTCACGATGCGCACCGGGTGTTGGGTTTGATGAAGGTCCTGGGTCATGGCTACCTCGAAGTTGGGTCGCGGCCAGCATGGCCAGGTCTATTCTAACCTCACCCCGGACTTGTCGGACTTGTCGGACTTGTCGGACTTGTCGGACTATAATCCTTGCGTGCAGGCAGCATCTCGGATTGGTCCTTACCGCATTGAAGCCAAGCTCGGTTCCGGAGGCATGGGGGAAGTTTTCCTCGCCTACGACGAGCGCTTGTTCCGCAAAGTCGCGATCAAGCAGCTGCACGCTGACGCCCAGCTGACCGCTGAACGGCGGGTCCGCTTGCTGCGCGAAGCCCAAGCCGTGGCGCTGCTCAACCACCCGTCGATCGTCCACGTCTATGACATCGTGACCTTAGACAACGTCGACCACGTGGTGATGGAGTACATCGACGGTATCCCTTTGACGCGCCATTTCGCGGACGGTCCGCTGCCGCTGCCCCAAGCCTTGGCGCTTGCGATCCAGATTGCTCAAGGATTGGGCGAAGCCCACAGCAAGGGCATCATCCACCGCGACCTCAAGGCCGACAACATTCTGGTCACGGCCGGCGTTCAAGCCAAGATTCTCGATTTCGGTCTGGCCAAGCAGTTGTGGGACGTCCACCGCAGGGCGGACGCGCCCAAAGACGAGACTGCGAACGCGGGCGAAACCAAGGAAGAACGCATTTCCGTCGAAGGCGGGCTGATCGGGACCTGCACTGCCATGTCCCCAGAACAAGCGAGCGGCCAGCCCCTGGACCACCGTTCGGACCTGTTCTCGTTCGGCACCTTGCTCTATGAGCTGGTCACTGGCCGTCCGCCGTTTACGGGTGCCACCCCTTTGGCGATCCTGCACCAGATCATCCACGATCCCCATCCGCCGGCCAGCCGCTGGAATCCCGCGGTGCCGCCCCTGCTGCTGGAGTTGATCGACCAACTCCTCGCCAAAGAGGTTGCAGCCCGACCGCAAAACGCCGCTCTAGTGGTCGCGCGGCTGGAACAGATCGCGGCGCAGGTGCCAGCCGAGGTGCCAGCCGCCTCTTGGGCCGCTGCTGTGGCCACTAGCAGGGCTGCCCCGGTTTGGCACAACCACACCACCTGGCTGGCCAGCGATCAGGTAGTGCCACGCGCTCCCCGACGACGAACGTGGGCTTGGATTCTGCTCGGCGCGGCGCTCCTCGGCGCGCTTTTCGGCGGACTGATTCTGGTGTTCTCCTAGCCAATGATCGCGCGCCGACACCGGTGATAGACTTCGACCGCAAAGCCGTGGTCGCACACCGACCCCGATCACCTCGTCAGTTCATCACTCAGTTCATCACTCAGCCCAAGGCTGGATCAACGCATGCAAGACCAATCCCAAAATTTTGAACGCGACGACTTCATGATCTCGACCGATCGCCAGCGCCTCGATCTCGACGCCGTGCTCGCAGCGCTGCACCGCACTTACTGGGCAGCGGGCATGCCACGCGAAGTGCTGGAACGGGCGATCGCCAATTCAATCTGCTTTGGCGTCTACCACCGGGATCGGCTGGTCGGGTTCGGACGCGTGGTCAGCGATCTCGCGACCTATGCCTACTTGACCGACATCGTGATCGACGAAGCCTACCGTGGGCGCGGATTGGGGTACTGGCTGGTCGAGTGCATCCTCGCCCATCCCGAACTCCAGGGGCTGCGCCGCATCTCACTCCTCACCAGCGGTGCCCAAGAGCTCTACGCCCGCTTCGGTTTCAATTCGCTAACCCCTGCGGGACCGACTTACATGGAAATCGCGTTCCCCAAGGTTTATCGCACTCATTCAGAAACTTAAACTCACAGCGCCGGTTTCGGCGCTCGTCACCTGTGCCCGGAAGTGGGCGAAGAGCTCACGGCCCAGGCCGCGGTGATGGGCGCTCAAGTCGGGAATCGTCGGCGTGCGGGCTGCCCACACCGCAGGCTCGACTTGCGCTGCGAGCACGCCTTGCTCGGCATCGAGCACGATCTGATCCCCGCTCTGCAATTTTGCCAGTGGACCACCGACCGCAGCTTCCGGGTGAAGGTGGATGGCGGCTGGCACCTTGCCGGACGCGCCGGAAAGGCGTCCGTCGGTGAGCAGCGCGACCTTGAAACCGCGGTCTTGCAGCACGCCCAACGGCGGCATCAGCTGGTGGAGTTCGGGCATGCCGTTAGCGCGGGGGCCTTGGTAGCGCACGACCACGACCCCGTCGCGATCGGTTTGACCCTGCTGGAAGGCGGTCAGGAAGGCTTCCTGGCTGTCGTAGACCCAGGCCGGTGCGGTCAACCGCCAGCGGGACGGCGCCACAGCCGAGGTCTTGATCACTGCCCGCCCGAGGTTGCCGGTCAAGAGGCGCAAACCGCCGTGCGGCTGAAAAGGATCCGCGACCGGACGCAAAACGTCCGGGTTGCGGCTCTCTGCGGGGGCTGGCTCCCAAACCAAGGTGTCGCCGTCGAGCGCGGCTTGCGCGCGATAGGGTGCCAGCCCCTCGGTGGGACCGCCAGCGATCGTGCGCACATCTTGATGGAGTAGCCCGGCATCGAGCAAGGCGCCGATCAGGAAGGCGAGGCCGCCGGCTTGGTGGAAGTGATTCACGTCCGCACTGCCATTGGGATAAATACGGGCGATCAGCGGGACGGCAGATGCCAGGTCGGCGAAGTCCTGCCAGTCGATCAAAATCCCGGCGGCACGCGCGATCGCGACCAAGTGGAGAGTGTGGTTAGTCGAACCGCCGGTGGCCAGCAAACCGACGATCGCATTGACGATCGCCCGCTCGTCGACCACTTCCCCCAGCGGGGTGTAGCGCTCCCCCTCAGCCACGAGCTCGGTGAGCTGATGGACCGCCGCCCGGGTCAAAGCCGTGCGCAGCGCGGTCCCGGGGTTGACGAAGGAAGCGCCGGGCAGGTGCAGGCCCATCACCTCCATGAACATCTGGTTGCTGTTGGCCGTGCCAAAGAACGTGCAAGTCCCGGGCGCGTGGTAGGACGCAGCTTCGGCTTCGAGCAGCGCGCGGCGGTCGGCCTTGCCTTCGGCGTGGAGCTGGCGGATGCGCGCTTTTTCCGCGTTGGGCAAGCCCGAGGGCATGGGGCCCGCAGGGATGAAGATCACCGGCAAATGACCGAACGACAGCGCGCCGATCAGCAGTCCGGGCACGATCTTGTCGCACACCCCGAGGCAGAGCGCGCCGTCGAAGAGGTCGTGGGAGAGGGCGATCGCGGTCGCGAGCGCGATCGTGTCGCGGCTGAACAGCGACAGCTCCATACCAGCTTGCCCCTGGGTCACGCCATCGCACATCGCGGGAACGCCACCCGCGAACTGGGCCACGGCCCCCTTCTCGCGCGCCGCCGCCTTGATCTGTTCTGGATAGCTGCCCAAGGGCTGATGCGCCGACAGCAGGTCGTTGTAAGCGGATACAATCGCCAGGTTGAGCGGCGCGGGGTCGATCAGCGCGGCCTTGTCGGCTGCCCCGCAAGCGGCAAAACCATGCGCCAAGTTGGAGCATGAGAGCTGGTGCCGCCGCGGTCCGCGGTCGCGGGCACGGTGGAGGTGGTCGAGGTAAGCTTGCCGTCCCTGCTGGCTGCGTTCTACGATGCGGGCGGTCACTTTGCTGAGGACTGAGTGTAAGCTCATGGAATCAACCTATTTTCGACATTATACGCAAACCATACGCAAACCATCGCCTTGTCTCCGGTGAGTCTACAAAACAAAAAACAAAATAAAAACACCTAACTAAAAATACTTCATAGATTACTTCATAGATTACTTCATAGATTACTTCATAGATTGGGTCATCGAATGCGGAAAATCCTCAGCGCGACGCGGGTTGTGCCAGTCCTCGAAATCGAGCGGCGGGAAGACGCCGTGCCGCTCGCCCGCGCGCTCGCCCGCGGCGGACTCCTGGTGCTCGAAGTCACGTTGCGGACAGCCGACGCACTCGCCGCGATCCGCGCCATTGCCGCGGCCGTGCCCGAAGTCACGGTCGGCGCGGGCACGGTCACCCGACCGCAGGAGCTCGCAGCCGTGCGCGCGGCCGGCGCTCGGTTCGTGGTGAGCCCGGGGTTTACTAACACCCTCGCGCAAGCGGTGCGCGACCAGGACTTGCCGTGGTTGCCCGGAGTGATGACGGTGTCTGAAGCGTTGGTCGCCCGCGACGCTGGCTGGTCCGTGCTCAAGCTGTTCCCCGCCCGCTTTCTCGGGGGGCCAGCCCTGGTGCACGCCCTGGCCGGACCCTTGCCCGATCTGCAGTTCTGCCCCACCGGCGGCATCGACGCGCAAACTTTTCCCGACTACCTCGCCTTACCCAACGTGCTCGCGGTCGGGGGCTCTTGGGTCGCCCCCAAGGACACCGTCGCGGCGGGTGACTGGGAGCGGATCACGGACTTGGCGCGGGCAGCAGCCGGATGGGGAAACGGACGATGAAACCGAGCCAGGACTATCCCTTTGACATGGTGGTGATCGGCGCGACCGGCGATCTGGCACGCCGCAAGCTCCTACCCGCCCTCTATTTGCTGCACAAAAACGGCCACCTCGCACCGGATGGACGGATCTTCGCCGCGGCGCGCAGTGAGTTGAGCTCAGCTGATTATCTGGACGCGATCGCGGCCACCACGCGCGAGCACCTGGGCGACCGCTTTGCTCCTGACCCGTGGCGCGAGTTTGCTGCCCGGGTGCAGTATCTGCCGCTCGATGCCGTCGTCCCAGCGAGCTACGCGCCGCTTTTGGCCCTGCTCACCCAGGTCCCGGTGCAGGGTGGCAATGCGGTTGAGCGCGCCCGCATTTTCTACCTCGCAACCCCGCCTACGCTTTACGGCGAGATCAGCCACGCGATCGCGCAAGCCGGACTCGTCACCCCGTCCTCACGGATCGTCCTTGAAAAGCCGATCGGCAGCGACTTGGCTTCGGCGACTTTGATCAATCAGAGCGTGGGCAAAGTCTTTGCCGAAAACCAGATCTATCGCATCGACCACTACCTCGGCAAAGAGACCGTGCAAAACCTGATCGCGCTGCGCTTTGGCAACTTGCTGTTTGAGCCGCTGTGGCGCGCTGAAATGATCGACCATGTGCAGATCACCGTGGCGGAAACCCTCGGCGTTGAACAGCGGGCGCTCACCTACGATCGCATTGGGGCGCTGCGCGACATGCTGCAAAACCACTTGCTGCAGCTGCTCTGCCTGGTCGCCATGGAACCGCCCAGCCGGCTCGAACCCGAAGTGATCCGCGAGGAAAAAATCAAAGTACTGCGCTCGCTTCGTCCGATTCTCCCGGCAGAAGTGGCGGCCAAAGTCGTGCGCGGGCAATACCGCGAAGGCATGATCGCGGGCAAAAGCGTCGCGAGTTATCGCGAAGACTTGCTGAAAGAAACCCAGGCCGAACACGACTCGACCACCGAAACTTTTGTCGCGCTCAAAGCCGAAGTCGGCAACTGGCGTTGGGCCGGCGTGCCGTTTTACTTGCGCACGGGCAAGCGCATGGGCTGGCAAGTCTCCGAGATCGTGCTTCAGTTCAAGCGGGTGCCCCACCTGCTGTTTACCGAGCACGGGCCGATCGAGCAAAACCGACTGGTCATCCGCTTGCAACCCGACGAGAGCATCCAGCTCGCGCTGATGATGAAAGAGCCTGGGCCGGGCCTCAAGCTGCGCTCCCGGCCGCTCGACTTGAACTTGGTCGATCCGCGCGCGCCGCAAGCCTATGAGCGCTTGCTCCTCGACGCGATTCGCGGGTTCGCGACTTTGTTCATTCACCGCGACGAAGTCGAGCTGGCCTGGGGTTGGGTCGGATCAATCCTCGCGGCCTGGGAAGATCACAGCGACCGCCCGCGGCTCTATCCCGCGGGCACCTGGGGACCGGGCGCCGCAACCCAGCTGATGGCGCACGATGAGCGTTCCTGGTACGAACACCTGGTCGACCGGTGAAGATCCACCGTTACTTCGACCCCGTCTCCCTCGCCGCAGATCTCGCGCGCCGGCTGGCCGACGATTTGCGCGCGGCCAGCCGCGCTGAGGGGCAAGCCAGCCTGGTGGTTTCCGGGGGACAAACGCCCGTGCCGCTCTTCAGCCGCTTGGCGGCACAGGATCTCGCTTGGGAGCGGGTGTGGATCACCCTGGCAGACGAGCGCTGGGTCGACGTCACCGATCCCGCGAGCAACGAGGCCCTGGTGCGCCAGCACTTGCTCCAAGGGGGAGCTGCCAGGGCGCGTTTCGTCGGCCTCAAGAACCGCGCACCCACGCCTGAGGAGGGGCAAGCCGCGGCAGAGCAAGCCCTGTCCCTGATCCCACGCCCCTTCACTGCCGTGATCCTCGGCCTGGGCGAGGACGGCCATACGGCATCGCTCTTTCCCCAAGCGCCGGGCATCGCAGCCGCGCTCGACCCGCAAAATCGCGCCGCATGCGTTGCTGTCCGCCCCCCAGCCGCCGCGCATCCCCGCCTCAGCTTGACCTTGTCCGCTCTCGCTGCCAGCCGTCAGGTCATCCTCCACTTCACCGGCGCTTTGAAGTGGGCGGTGCTGGAGCAAGCGCTCCAACCTGGCTTGGCCACCGCGCTGCCGATCCGCGCCGTGCTGCAAGCTGCTGGCGAGCACTTGGAGATCTACTGGGCTGAGCAACCCGCCGTCGGCTGAAAAGATCACTGTCGGCACTAGCCCCCTGTGTCAGGGCTAGACACCCCCGGCTACCCGATTAGGCGAGGCGCTCGCATAGCCATGGCGGCCTGACTGATTTCATCAACACTCCCCAGAAGCGCCAATTCGACCTAAACTTTGCGCGAAGAGCATACGAGATTACTCCCGAGGCTTAAGAAGTTACTTAGAAGGCAGGGCGGTGGAGGCTTGGCGGGGGCAAAAACACTCGCGACGCATCAGGCTTGACAAGCACAACAGATTGACAAGCACAACAGAATTGTTTAGGCTCTGCGCTTGAACTCGAACGAATTCAAGCGCTGGCTCGCCAAGCAAGGCGCGGCATTCGTTCAGGGTAAAGGCTCTCACCTCAAGGTGATCCTCAACGGCCGGCAGTCAGTACTGCCAATGCACGCCACGGAGTTGAAGACTGGCACCGTTGAGGGCATCAAGAAACAGCTTGGTCTGAAGGAAAAGTAAGCCATGTTTGATTACCCGGTGGTTCTAGCGGCGCAACCCGAAGGCGGATTCGTAGTCACGTTCCCGGATGTTCCGGAGGCGATCACCCAGGGCGAGGACCGTGAGGAGGCGTTGCTGTACGCCGTGGACGCCCTGGAAGCGGCGCTCTCGTTCTATGTGGATGACAGACGCCCCCTGCCTGTACCCAGCAAGGCCAAGCGCGGCCAGCCGGTAGTTCGGCCGAGCGTGCTGGAGTCTGCCAAGCTGGCCATCTACGCGGAGATGTTGGCGCAGGGGGTGACCCCCGCCCCGGCTACCCGATTGGGCATCAACCAATAACCAAATTTCTAATTACCTACTTGCTGCACCCACAGACTGACATTTGACCGGGAACAGTAGTTCTCCACTGACCGTTCCATTTCGAACTGTAATTGGGGCACACTTGTGGGCATTTTGACTGCGCATCTGTGTTATCCCATATGGGGCCTGCTTGGGCATCGAAGGTGTTGCTTATTTTGAAGATAACTAGTTCAGCGGTCGGCTGTATTGCCTCTGTGCCCTGACCTGTCGGGTTGGCATAACCGCTTGTGCCGCAATACACAGACGGTAAGTATTTGCCGTACTCCCTACCTCCAACTGCATTTGCACCCACAACAAAGGCGCTATTTAAGTATGCGGCAGCTTGGGCGGCATACCCAGTTGCATTAAAGCCATCCGTACCACATTGGCTAATTGACCCAGCAGTAATTCCCCACGGCACAATAACAAAATCCGGCTTCATTGGTTTAAGCACTTCCAAAACGTGGGCTGGGGGATACGTATAAGCGTCTGCACACACCAATAGGGAAGTTTTGCCAAATGGTGTATTCGCAACCGAAATGTCAAAATGAATGAATGAATGACTTTGGCATCTCGGACGACGACCACCCTCATCCCAGAGATCGACGCGTGGCTGCGGCGTTGCCCCGGATGTGCTACTGGAAGCAGTGGCGCTG
>CAZCOV010000236.1:0-10391 GCA_964499975.1 uncultured Thermoanaerobaculia bacterium | reverse complement strand
GCAGCAGAAGTGCGGGGACGCGGATGGGTCGGGCGCGCTGCGGGCGCAGCGCGCACCCACTCAGGGCTGCCACTGCGGCAGACGGCCCGGGGTCCACGGCGCCTGCGCGTTTTCAAGCTGGGTCTCGAGCTCGCGCAAGTCGACTTCGATCAACTGACGCAACTGCGCGAGCACCGGCGCAAAGTCCTGGGCAGTCAGGTCGTACAAGCGCAGGAACGTGGTGGTCGCGGCAGCTGTCGTCCACCAATGTCCATCGATGATCTGCTCCACCCGCTCGCTGATCGACGGGGCCACGGGCTCGTTGTAAGCCTTGACCACGTCGTCGCCCGAGAGCAGGGTCTCGATCCCGCGCAACCGTTCGCGGGACGCCCGCGCCACCCGCACCAGGGCTTGATCGACGGCGGGCGTTTCTCGGATCGCTTTGTCGATGTGGTCCAGGCGGCGGTGGGCTTCGGCCACCACTTCGACCGCCGCCAGTACGGCTCTTTGGAGGGCTGCGGTCTTTTGTTGAAAAGCGAGCAGAGCGGCGCGGTCTTGCGCGGGCAAAGTCGCGGTGCCGAGCGGCTTGACCGTGAAGGTCTGGGGGGAACCCAGGGCGGTCTCTTCACCCTCGAGCCACCGGGTCAAGGCAACCCGGTAGGTCCCTGGAACTACCAGCGGACCCTGAATCAAATTCTCAAAGGGGTCCTCCTCAGGAGCCTGCAGCGCAATGGGATTGGGCGGGGGGAAGCGCAGATCCCAGGCCACGCGGTGGAAACCCTCTTTGGTTGGACCGCTCAGACGCCGTACCACCTGCCCGTTTTCGTCGGTGACGGTGAGCACCATCGTCGGCGCCTCTTCCCGGCTTTCGCGCCGCAACTCTTCCCACGGGGGGATGCGGATCGGCTGACCTTGCTGGTCGGCCTCTTTTTCGGCAGCGAGACGCTGGGCCCGCCGGGTCTTGAGCTCACTTTGCAGGTAGTAGGTGAAAATCGCGCCAAAGGGTGGATTGGGCGCCGCATAAAAGCTGTCCCCCATGAACGATTTGCCGCGCAAACCCAGGGCTTGGCTTTCGATGTAGGTCCAGGCCGGCTTGACCGGAAAGAGGGTGGCTTCTTGGGCGAGCAAATCAGCGCTCGCCTGGCGCAACGGGGTGCAGTCGTCGAGGACGTAAAAGCCGCGCCCAAACGTTGCTACCACCAGGTCGTTCTCGCGCGCCTGGATCGCCAGGTCGCGGACCGCCACCGTGGGCATGTCCCCTTCGAGACGAATCCAGTGCTGGCCGCTGTCGAGGGTGAAAAAGACGCCGAATTCCGTGCCCACAAACAGCAGGTCTTGCCGTTCGGAATCTTCGACCAGAGCATAAACCGAGCCGCGCGGCGGCAAATCCCCGCTGATCGACTGCCAGGTCTGCCCGCGGTCAGCGCTCCTGAGAAGATAAGGTTTGAAGTCACCGCGTTTGTGGTTGTTGAACGCGGCATAGACCACTTCGGCCTGGTGCTGCGAAGCCTCGAGACGCTGCACATAGGTTTGTTCCGGCACCCCGGGGAAGTGCTCTTCACGACGCCAGCTGGCGCCGCTGTCCGCGCTCACCTGGATCAGCCCATCGTCGGTCCCGACATAGAGCAATCCCGGAACTTTGGGGGACTCGCTGAGCGCGACAATGTTGCCGTAAAACGAGGTGGCGCGGTTTTTGACCACCGCGTCCATGCTCCATATCTTACCCATCACCGGCAGCTGGTTGCGGTCGAGCTGCCGGGTCAGGTCCGGACTGATCACTTGCCAGGTATCGCCCCGATCATCGCTGCGGAACAAACGGTTGGCCGCAAAGTACAGCCGAGTCGGCGAGTGCGGGCTCAAAATCAGCGGGGCATCCCAGTTAAAGCGCAAGGGAGGCAGGACCGAGCCGTCGCTCGGACGCGTTTCGCCGCTCGCGCCGAGCTGCGGCTGAATTTCGAGCCGTTCACCGCTTCTGCGGTCGTAGCGATGGAGCGCACCATATTGCAGCTGGGTGTAGACGATGTCAGGGTTTTGCGGGTCGACCCGCGCTTGGAAGCCGTCCCCGCCGAGCGTCACTTCCCAGTCGGCGTTGGTGATCCCGTGGTGGCTCGCGGTGCGCACCGGTCCACCGAGGCTGAAATTGTCTTGTGTTCCTCCATAAACGTGGTAAAACGGCAGGGCGTTGTCGACCGCCACTTTATAAAATTGAGTGATCGGTAGGTTCGCGAAAAAGTGCCAGGTTGCGCCGCGGTCGTAAGTTTCGTAAAGCCCGCCGTCACAACCCACCAAAAGATGCTCGCTGTTCGTGGGGTCGATCCACACCACGTGGTTGTCGACGTGTTTCCAAGTTTCCGGCACTTTGCGAAAAGTTTTGCCCCCATCTTCGCTGACTTGCAACCAGACGTCGACCGAATAAATGCGATCGATATTTTGCGGGTCGGGAAACAGCTCCTGATAATACTGCGGGCTACTGCTGTTGTAGCTGCTGCGTTCCGTCCAGTTCTCACCGCGATCGCGCGAACGGTAAAACCCGCTCTGCGACTTGCCCTCGGCATCCTTGGCCGCTTCGACCAGGGCGAAGACCACGTCCGGATCGACCGGTGAGAGCGCGAGACCGATCCGGCCTAGCTCGACTTTGGGCAAGCCATTTTGCAGCTTCCGCCACGATTTGCCGCCATCGGTGGACTTGTAGATCGCGGACTCGGGACCGCCTCCGATCAGGGTGAAAACATGGCGCCTCCGTTGATAAGCCGCGGCATAGAGCGTGTCGGGATGGCGAGGATCGAGCACCAGGTCACTCACTCCGGTGTGTTCGCTGATCGCCAGCACTTGCTGCCAGGATTTGCCGCCGTCCGCGGATTTGTAGAGCCCACGGTCGCCCCCGGCGGACCACAGCGGACCTTGCGCGGCCACATAGACCGTGTCGGAGTTGCGCGGATCGAGGACGATCTTGCCGATGTGTTCGGAATTTTCGAGGCCCATCCGCTGCCACGACTTGCCGCCATCGAGGGACTTGTAGACCCCGTCCCCATAGCCCACGCTGCGTTGACTGTTGTTTTCTCCGGTGCCCACCCAGACCACTTGGGGGTTGTGCGGGTCGACGACTACACAGCCGATCGAGGAGGAGCCTTCGCCGTCAAAAATCGGTTCCCAGGTGGTGCCGTGGTTGACCGTCTTCCACACTCCGCCTGCCGCGGCTGCCACATAGAACGTGTGGGGGTCTTGCGGGTGGACGGCAAGGTCCACGATCCGGCCGGAAGTCAGCGCAGGGCCGAGTGGGCGCAGTTTGAGTCCGGCGAACGTCTTGGCCGTCAGCACATCCACGGGCTTCTTCTCCTCTGGGACAGGTTTGGGTTTGGCGGCGAGGGTCGGGGCTGCCAGCAAGGTCAACAGGAACAGCGGGTAGAGTCGTCGTGGCATCCGGCGCACTTGGAATCTCCTTTGAAAACGTGGTTGTCCGCTCATGGCACTCGGTTCAGCAGATCTCACTCCCACTCGATCGTACCTGGGGGTTTGCTGGTGATGTCGTAGACCACGCGGTTGACCCCTTTGACTTCGTTGACGATGCGGCTGGCGACCCGCCCCAAGAACTCATGGGGTAAGTGGCTCCAGTCGGCGGTCATGAAATCTTCAGTGGTGACCGAACGCAGGGCGATCACGTGCGCATAGGTCCGGAAATCGCCCATGACACCCACGCTTTTGACCGGCAGCAAGACGGCAAAAGCCTGGCTCACCTGCCCATAAAAACCGCTCTGACGCAACTCGGCGAGGAAAATGGCGTCGGCCTGGCGCAAGATCGTCAGGCGTTCGGCCGTGACCTCGCCGAGTACCCGCACCGCGAGGCCCGGCCCGGGAAACGGGTGACGATCCAACAGCGACGCAGGCAAGCCCAGCTCACGGCCGAGCTGCCGTACTTCGTCTTTGAACAAGAAACGCAGTGGCTCGACCAGCTGGAACCCGAGCTTCTCCGGCAGCCCTCCGACATTGTGGTGGGTTTTGATCACGGCCGAGGGTCCCTTGACCGAAACCGACTCGATGACATCTGGGTAAAGCGTGCCTTGCGCGAGAAAGGCCGCATCTCCATGGGCAGCCGCAGCCCGCTCAAACACCTCGATGAAGGTGCGGCCGATGATCTTGCGTTTGGCTTCAGGATCGGTCACCCCGGCGAGCGCGCCGAGAAAATCCGCGCTGGCGTCGACGGTATGGATGGGCAGGCCCAACCCTTGACCCAGACTGAGTTGGACCTCTGCCGCCTCTTGCTGGCGCAACAGGCCGTTGTCGACGAAAATCGCGGCCAGGTGCTCGCGCCCCAACGCCCGCTCGACGAGCGCGGCCACCACCGAGGAATCCACCCCCCCGGACAAGCCGCACAAGACCTTGCCCGTCCCCACTTGCGCCCGTATTTGCGCCACCGCATGTTCGAGGAAAGCGTCCATCCGCCAGTCCCCGCGCGCCTGGCACACGGCGAACAGAAAATTGCGCAGCATGGCCTGCCCGGCCACCGTGTGCGAGACCTCGGGGTGAAACTGGATCCCATAGCAGCGACGCGACACGTCCTCGAAACCGACGATCGGCACGCTTGGGGAGCTGGCCGTGACTTGAAAGCCCTGCGGCGCCTGCACGATGCGGTCGCCGTGGCTCATCCACACCGTGGTGCTCGCGGGCAGACCCGCGAAAATCTGTCCGGGATGGCCGATCTGGATTTCCATCCGGCCGTACTCGCCCGCGTGACCCGGCTGGACTTCCCCACCCAAAGCAAACGCGATCAGCTGCATGCCGTAGCAAATGCCGAGCAGAGGAATTCCCAGCGCGAAGATTTGGGGATCACAGCGCGGCGCTTGGGGGTCGAAGACGCTGTCGGGTCCACCGGAGAGAATCACCCCGATCGGCGCTTCCCGCGCGATCACCGCGAGCGGCAAGTCAAAGGGGTGGACTTCGCAATAGACGTGCTGCTCGCGCACCCGGCGCGCGATCAGCTGGGTAAACTGACTGCCAAAGTCGAGGATCAGTATTTTCTGTTTCACAGCTCAGTCTGTTGCACAGCTCGGTCTGTTTCACAGCTCGGATTCAGACTTGAGTTGACGGGTCATCAGCTCGTGGACGGTCTGCTGCGGCGATTTACCGTGATAGAGCACCTGCACCATTTGCTCGGTGATCGGCATCTCGACCCCGCGGCGCTCGGCCAAGCGGGCGATGGCCAGGGAATTGCGCACGCCCTCGGCCACCATGGGGGAGGCGGCCAAGATGTCTTCCAAGCTCTTGCCCGCCGCGAGTTCCATGCCCAAATGGCGATTGCGCGACCAGCCGCCGGTGCAAGTCAAGACCAAGTCGCCCATGCCCGCCAAACCCGAAAAGGTGCGCGAACGTCCGCCGCAAGCGATCCCCAGCCGGGTGATTTCGTGCAAGCCGCGGGTCAAGAGCGCCGCCAAGGTGTTGTGGCCCAAACCCAGACCGGTGACAATGCCCGCCGCAATCGCGATCACGTTCTTGGTGGTGCCACCCAACTCCACGCCGACCACGTCGGTCGTCGAGTAGAGACGGAAACTGCGGCTCGCGAGCGACTCCCGGAGCTCCGAGGCGAGCTCGCCGTCCGCTGCAGCGAGCACCGCCAACGTCGGGGTGCCAGCCGCCAATTCAGCGGCGAAGCTGGGGCCGGCGAGCACCGCAAAACGGACCTCGCGGTCCGCAGCCACCGCTTCTTCAAAGGTCACTTCGCTCATCCGCGCCAGGGTTTCCCCTTCGATCCCCTTGGTCGCTGACACCAGCGTGGGTGTGCGCCCTGCGGGCAACAACGTGAGAAATTGCCGCACGACTTGCCGAAAGCCGTGGGACGGCACCACGACCAAAACGACCTCACAGTCGACCAGCTCGTGCAAGTCGGCCGTCAGCTGCAGTTGCGGCGGCAGGTCGATGCCGGCCAGGTACTGCCGATTGCTGCGGGTGCGCCGCAGTTCGTCCACCAACTCCTGACGGCGAGCCCACAGCAGCACCTGGTGGCCGCTTTCGGCCAAGTGGACTGCGAGCGCAGTGCCCCAAGATCCGGATCCCAAGACTCCTAGTCGCATCACCTCTCCTCAGCCCACCCATCCCGCGGGTCGCCCAGCTTCCACTCTCTCCCTGCGCGGATGGCGATCACGTTGTCCCAATGCTTGCTCACGATGAGCCCAGCGATCAAGGTGGCGACGAGCAGCAGTCCCGGCGTGGGTTCGCGGATCCAGCCCACGCGACCACAAACCCAGACCAGCAAGGGAAAAAGACCACAGCCCACGATCGATCCCGCAGAAACATATCGGGAAGCGACCACCACCACGCCAAAACAAAGCAGTGCCAGCAGCGTGGGCAGCGGCGTCAGTACGCCCATGGCGCCTGCTGCAGTGGCCACGCCTTTGCCGCCGCGAAAGCCGGTGTAAATCGGGAAAATATGGCCGATGACCGCCGCCAGAGCCGCTGCGCTCGCGCAAGAGGGCGGAGCATTGAGTAGCCGAGCAGCGACCACCGCTGCTACACCCTTGCCCAGATCGAGCACCAGCACCAGGAGCGCTGGCCAGGCTCCGGTGGTGCGCAACACGTTGGTGGCGCCGGCATTGCCACTGCCCAGACGGCGGATGTCGACGCCCGCGCGGAGGAACCACACCAGGAGGTAGCTGAAAGAAACCGCGCCCAGCAAGTAAGAGCCGAGAATCAGTCCGGCCCAACGCATCCATCGCCTCGCAAGGGATAAGTCGACACCACCTGGTAGTGGGCGCCGTCGGGCCGCAGCTCGCTGGCGAACAAGGTGCCAGCTTTGATGATGAAAGGCTCGTGCAAGACCCCGCTCAAGGCGAAAGTTGACCGCCAACCGGCGACCACCGATCCCGGCCAAGGCGGGTCACAGCGGGCGAGAGTCACGTGGGGATGGTAGGGTCGGTTGTCCGCACTACCTTGACCGCGGAGCGCGCGCACCGCAGCTGCGGTCACTCCGGTCTGCAACCCGCCGAGTTCGCCATCGGTCTCGAGCCCCGCCCACAGTACCCGAGCCGCGCCTTGGGTGGGAAAAGACCCTGGCGCGGTCCAGCGAAAAGTGAAGGGCGGGCAGTCGGCAAAAACCGGGGTGAGCTCGCGATCGAGGTCCGCGACGCGTTCCGCCGCGACTTCGCCGAGAAAAAGCAGACTGAGGTGGAGCGACTCCGCCCGCACCCAGCGCGCTCGGGGTAAACCCGCTCGTCCGGCTTGCGCCAACCGTTCGAGCGCGCGTCGATGGGCGAGGGGAAGCTCGAAAGCCACGAAGAGCCGCATGCCTTGCGCTCCTTTCATGGTTGCAGGTCCTGCCGCAAAAGATCGCGGCGAAGCAGATCGAGCGCCAGTTGTGCGGTCTGCTGGCGGATCCCTTCGCGGTCACCGGGGAAGCGCACCTGACGTTGCTCGAGGTCGTGGTCGCCGGGGCCGGCCAGCGCGAGGTGGACCGTACCCACCGGCTTGTCAGCACTGCCACCGCTGGGCCCGGCAACGCCCGTGATCCCCAGCGCATAGTCGCTGCCAAAGCGCGTTCGCGCTCCTTGGGCGAGCGCCGCCCCGACTGCGGCGCTGACCGCTCCGTGCGCCGCGATCAACTCGGCAGGAACCCCGATCAAAGCGGTCTTGAGCGCGTTGGAGTAGACCACCGCACCGCCGAGAAAGTAGCTGCTGCTGCCCGGCACCCGGGTGAGGCGCTCGGCCAAAAGCCCCCCCGTACACGATTCGGCGGTGACCAATGTCTTGCCCTTGCGGAGCAGCAACTCGCCGACCACCGCTTCGAGGGTCAGCTCGGCGCGCTCGCTGAAGACCGCAGACCCGAGGGCGGCCACGACCGTTTGGTGCAGCGTCGCCAATTGGGTGTCGCGGTTTTCGCCCACCGCCCGCAAGTGGACCCTGACTTCGCCGGGCGACGCCAAGACCGTGATGTCTTCCCGGCCAAAGCGCTGATAAATCGGGAGCAAGCGATCCTCGACCTCGGACTCGGGCACGCACGCAACCTTGACCACTGCCCGCGCAATGCCTTGCCCGGTGCGTCCTGCGACGGCTTGCTGTTCAAGCCAAGGTTCGAGGTGACGGGAGACCATGGCCATAAGCTCCCGCGGCACCCCGGGGAACAGAAAGATCGTGGTCTTGCCCTGGGTGAGGCAAAGGCCCGGGGCCGTGCCTTGCTCATTGGCGAGCAGGGTGGCACCAGCGATCACTTCTGCTTGCTGGCGATTGCTCTCGGCCATCTTGCGACCGAAGCTGGCGAACCGCTGGCGCAACCCTTCGACCACGCCTTCGTCGATGTGGATCTCACGGCCCAAAGCCTGCGCCACTGCCGGGCGGGTGATGTCGTCGGCGGTCGGACCGAGCCCGCCGCAAAGGACCAGCAGCTCGACCTCATCCAGGCGTTTTTCGACTTCCGCGGCCAGCGCGACGAGGTCGTCGCCGACCACGGCTTTGAGCACCAGTTCGACCCCAAACTGCTCGAAAACCGCGGTCAAGCGCAGCGAGTTCGTGTCCAGACGCTCGGTACCCAACAGTTCTGTGCCGACGGCGAGGATCGCAGCCTTCATGGCGCGGATCATAGGCGCTGGAACGCACCGAGAGCAACCCGTGATCCAACAATCCTCCAACAAAATTGCGGTGCCCAATCTGCAACTTGGGGTCAGCTGCCGCTGTTTCAAACCTTACCGTTTGACAACATCCTGCTTTGCGATTATGTTGTTGAGCGCTTGGTATGTTGTTAAACCATATCACTGCTATATCGCTGATACGATAGCACTGACCACACTAGCACTGACCACACTAGCACTGACCACACTAGCACTGACCACACTAGCACTGACCACACTAGTACTGATCACAGCACCGCGATCGCAGGTTGTCCAACCGACGCACCACTGACGCACCACTGCTGGAACCCAACCAACGATGAGCCGTTAGCTGGCCTGCACCCACCCTCAGGAGCCTCCACGCCATGCGCAAATCTTCACTCCAAATCTTGGCCCTGCTCAGCTTCCTCCTGCCGGCCTTGCCCGCACTCGCTTACCTCGACCCGGCCTCGGGCAGCATGATCTTGCAACTCCTGCTCGGCGGCATTGCGGGCGTGGCCCTTGCGGTCAAGCTCTACTGGCAGAAGTTGCTGGGAATTTTCCGCAAGAAGCAGGAACATGACGAACCTGCAGCTTGAAGCGGGCTCCTTCCGCGATCGCGAAGGCCGGGTCTTTTATCACCAGGGCCAGGTCTTGCGGGCGCTCCGCAGCGGGGCGTGGACCGCCTGGCAACAGCTGGCGGCAACCCAATTTTTCGCTCGGCTGCAAGACGAAGGCAAAGTGGTCAAGACCCGCCCCAGCGCGCTCACCGCGGCCGAACTCGCGGTCCTGGCCGGGGAAAGCGGCGGCGCGCCTTTTGTCGCGGCGCTCGAACACGAGCGCATTCCGTTCATTTCCTACCCTTACGAGTGGACCTTTGGCATGCTGCGCGACGCCGCCTTGCTCCAGCTCGAAATCCTGGAGCGCGCCCTTGCGGAGGGCATGATCCTCAAAGACGCATCCGCTTACAACTTGCAGTGGCGCGGCTTTAAGCCGACTTTCATCGACGTCGCGTCCTTTATTCCGCTCGCGCCCGGTGACATCTGGGTTGGCTACCTCCAGTTCTGCCAGTTGTTCCTCTATCCGCTGCTGCTCACCGCTTACCGCGACATCCCCTTCCACCCGTTCTTGCGCGGCGCGATCGACGGCATCACCCCAGAAGTGTGCAACCAGATCCTGAGCGGGCGTGACCGCTTCCGTTCCGGGGTCTTCACCCACGTCTACTTGCAGGCCAAACTGCATGCCCAGACCACCCACCAAAAACAAAATGTGCGGGCGGATTTGCAGCGTGCGGGCTTCAGCCGCGAGTTGATCGCGCACAACTTGCGCGGCCTCACCCGGCTGGTACGCCAGCTCACTTGGCGCCGCACGTCTTCGGTCTGGGCTACTTACGCCAGCGACAACTCCTACGACGCGGCCAGCCGGGAACAGAAAGAGCAGTTCGTGGCCAAGGCTGCCGCTACTCGGCAGTGGGGCTTGGTCTTTGACCTGGGCGCCAATACCGGCAATTTCAGCCGCATCGCCGCAGCGCACGCCGACCACGTGGTCGCTTTCGACGCTGACCACCTGGCGGTTGAACAGCTGTATCAACAGCTCAAGGCGCAGGGTCCGGCCAATATCTTGCCGCTAGTCAGCAACTTGGCTGACGCCTCACCGGCGTTGGGCTGGCGTCACCGCGAGCGCAAGTCCTTGTCCGAACGCCCCGCGCCCGAACTGACCCTGTGCCTGGCGTTGATTCACCACCTGGTGCTTACCGCTAACATCCCCCTTCCCGAATTCGTGGCTTGGCTCGCCAGCCTAAAATCCCACCTGATCATCGAGTTCGTGACCAAGGACGACCCC
>CAZCOV010000235.1:0-10471 GCA_964499975.1 uncultured Thermoanaerobaculia bacterium | reverse complement strand
GTGATCGACATCAACTTCTATCCCACCCCGGAAGCCGAGCGCGCCAACTTGCGCCATCGTCCGATCGGGCTCGGGATCATGGGCTTCCAAGACGCGCTATTCATGTTGAACTTGCCGTTCGAGTCAGAAGGCGCGCTCGAGTTGGCGGACAGCATCCAGGAAATGATCAGCTACCATGCGCTGCTCGCCTCGTCCGAACTGGCCCAGGAGCGAGGGGCCTATGCCTCGTTTGCCGGCTCGAAGTGGGATCGTGGCATCTTGCCCCATGACACCCTCGACCTGCTGGCGGCCGAGCGCGGGATGGAAATCGAGGTTTCGCCCAAAACTCGCCTCGACTGGCAGCGGGTCCGTCAACAGATTCGGCAGCATGGGATGCGCAACTCGAACACCATGGCGATCGCGCCGACCGCGACTATTTCCAACATCGCGGGTTGCTTTCCTTGCATTGAGCCGATTTACAAGAACATCTACGTCAAAGCCAACATCTCGGGCGAGTTCACCGTGGTCAACCACTACTTGATCGAAGACCTGGCGCAACTAGGTTTGTGGAATGCGGAAATGCTCGATCAGATCAAGTACCACGACGGCAACATCAACCGCATTGCCGGCATTCCTGAAGCGCTCAAACGCAAGTACCAAGAAGCCTTCGATGTCGACCCGATCTGGGCCTTGCGGCTCACCGCGGCTCGCGGCAAGTGGATCGACCAGAGCCAGTCACACAATGTGTTCATGAAAGGGACCTCCGGCAAGCTGTTGTCCGAGATTTACCTCGCGGCTTGGCGGATGGGGCTCAAGACGACCTACTACTTGCGCACGCTCGCCGCGTCCCAAATCGAAAAATCGACGCTCGACGCCGCCAAATTCGGTTTCACCCAAAAGCGCGAATACGTCCCGGTGGCCGCCGCCCCAACCAGCCCAACCAATCCCACCGATCGCGCCGTGACCGCAGCAGCGAGTGGAGCGCAAGCTGAGCGGGAAGAGCTGGTCCTGACCCCAGAATTGGTGCCTGCCTTGTGCCGTCTGGGCGATCCCGACTGCGAGGCGTGTCAATAAAAGAACAGCTAAAAAAGAACAGCTAGGACGATACCCTCATGTCGATCATCAATAATCCCAAGACCGACCCTAACAAAATTTTGCCGATGACTTACCTCTGGGCGCGCGACCATTACAAGAATGGGGTCAACAACAACTGGACGCCGGAAGAGGTCTCGATGCAAAAAGACGTCGAGCAGTGGAAGTCCGACCGGGTCATTTCCGAAAACGAGCGTCGGCTGATTTTGTGGAACCTCGGTTTTTTTTCGACCGCGGAATCCCTGACCGCCAACAACATCGTGCTTGCAGTTTACAACCACGTCACGAATCCTGAATCGCGGCAGTATTTGTTGCGCCAGGCATACGAAGAAGCGGTCCACACCGATGCTTTCATCTACTGCTGCGACACCCTCGGCCTTGACCCCGAAGCGATTTACAACATGTATCGGACGATCCCTTCGATTCAAGAGAAAGACGACTTTGTCGTCGAGCTCACGAAGTCGGTTTTCGACCCACACTTCACCACCGAAGGTCCAGAAAACGTCCAACTCTTCTTGCGCGACCTAGTCGGTTTCTACGTGATCATGGAAGGTATTTTCTTCTATGCCGGGTTCGCCATGATGTTGGCTTTGAAGCGGCAGAACAAGATGGTTGGGATCGGTGAGCAGTTCGAGTACATCATGCGTGACGAAAGCATCCACCTCGCTTTCGGCTGTGATTTGATCAACACCATCAAAAGCGAATTTCCTGAGGTCTGGACCGCCGACTTCCAGCGCGAAATCGAATCGCTGGTGGATCAAGCCGTCGATCTCGAACAGCGTTACGCATTCGATGCTTGTCCGCAAGGGCTTTTAGGAATCAACGCCGAGCAGTTCGCGCAGTATGTCGAATACATCGCAGATCGACGGCTAGAACGTTTGGGTCTGGCCAAACGTTTCCACCAAGAAAATCCCTTCCCTTGGATGTCGCAGTCGACCGACTTGCTCAAAGAAAAGAACTTCTTCGAGACCCGGGTCACCGAGTACCAGATGGGTGCCACCCTCACCTGGGACTAGCAACGAATCCGCGGATCAGGATTTGTTGATTGTGGTTCTATCTATTTGGGTTTGCGGAAAGTTTCGAACGAAACCACCTTCCCGCCCTGGGAGCTGTCGGCCGCGGGCTTGCGGGCTTTTCCTTTCGGGCGCGCCAGGTCGGTCGGCGGGGGAGTGCTTTCCTGGGCGGTAGGTTGTGGTCTCTGCGCAAAATCGAAACCCAAACTGAACTGGGCTGGGGGGTCGGAGAAGGCGATCAACGCGGCAAAAGGCACGGTGATTCGCTGGGAGACACCGCTGAAACTTAAACCGACCGAAAAGCTGTCCGCCGTCACCTCGAGGTTATGGAACTGGTGCTGGAGCACAATGGACATTTCCTCGGGATAGCGCGCCTTCAAGCTGTCGCTCAGCACGATTCCGGGATGATTGGTGCGGAAGGTGATATAGAAGTGGTGGGCTCCGGGTAGGCCGTCGCGTGCGACCAAGGCCAGGGCCCGGCGGACCACGTCGAGCAGCGCCGTCTGCACAAGCCGCTCGTAGTCAATGCCCGGTGGAGGCTGGTGTTTCATCAGGTATTCTTCGCTCGCTCCGCGCGGGTGGGGTTGCGTTGCCCTCCCCCAACGGGATGCTGGTCCGGCGCCTTGGAGCGCAAGCATTGTATGGCAACGAGCAGAGCGCAACGCTAATCTGCGTGCAGAATGTGACCTTGACAACTTAACTATTTGGTAGCCATTTGGACGTCAAACAGTAATTGATCAATTCTTCTTGACGCAAAATCAGGCGATCCGCCAGAACAACTGACCGCGAGCCAACCCAGTGGGAGTGAAAAACATGAGGACGCTCTGGAACAGCGCAGGATGCGCAACCACCGAACCGCGAACGAAACCGCATGGCTTGAACCGGCCCCCAATCGTCAGAGCATGGTGGTGTATGGGGGTCGCGACCTTGCTGTTCGGAGGTGCCTGGACGGCTTTGGCCCAAAGCGCGAGTTCGTCAGCTGCTGCAGCACCTCCGCAGGCCCAAAATGCCCAGGCTCAAAATGCCACAGCCCAAGATGCCACAGCCATGGCGCTTGCCGAACGCACCCTCGAGGCCATGGGCGGGGCTGCGGCCTGGGAAGCCACCCGCTTTCTCCGCTTCAATTTCTTCGGCTTCCGCCTCCACTACTGGGACCGCTACACCGGCCGTCACCGGGTCGAGGGGAAAACCCGCGATGGCGTCTCCTATCTGGTCCTGCACAACATCCACAGCCACGCAGGCCAGGTTTTCCTGAACGGCGAGTTGCAGAGCGGCGAGCCAGCCAAAGAGTGGCTCGACCGCGCCTACAGCATGTGGATCAACGACACCTACTGGCTGATCATGCCGTACAAACTGCGCGATCCTGGCGTGACCCTGCGCTATGACGGCGAAGAGCAAATCGATGGGGTCACCTATGACAAGCTGCATTTGGCTTTTGCCGGGGTGGGCCTGACCCCGGGGGATCAATACTGGGCCTACCTCAACCGCGAGACCGGGCTGATGGACTTGTGGGCCTATGTGCTTGAAGACTACAAACCCGACCAACCCCCAACCCGTTGGTTTTGGCGGGACTGGCAACGTCATGGGCAGATCCTGCTAGCTGCGCGGCGGATCAACCCCGACCCTGCCAACCCGCGCGAGACGGAACTGGGCAATTTGGGCGTCTTCACCCACCTGCCCGACGAGGTCTTCACTGCGCCATCACCGGTGCAGCTGCCCAATTGATTCTGCCGAATGGATCCTGCCGAATCGAGGTGTCCTGATGACCACTGCAACCCCCGCTTCTCCGGTAGCCCCGACCCGTCCTGCTGCCGTCCAGGCGGCGGAAACTTTGCGCCGACGCATGCTCAATCCTTTCTGGATGCGCTCGTTCATGCTGGTCAAGTTGCCGCTCGCGTGGATCGCGCGGGTCAAGATCGCAACCCTCACCGCAGAGCGTTGCACCACCACGGTCCCCTACAGCTGGCGGACCACCAACCCGTTTCGGTCGACCTACTTTGCCGCGCAGAGCATGGCTGCCGAGCTTTCAACCGGCGCTTTGGCCATGCTCGCAGTCGAATCCGCCCCAGCTCCGGTGGCCTATTTGATCGTCGGCCTCGAAGCTGAGTTCAAGAAAAAAGCGACCGACGTCGTCACTTTCACTTGTGCTGGGGGGGATCAGATTTTCGCTGCGGTCGCTGCCGCGGTCGCGAGCGGCGAAACCGCCACGGCGCAAGTCACAACCCACGGCCACATGCCGGACGGCACCGAAGTGTCGCGTTTCACTTTTACCTGGTCGTTCAAGCGCCGACGTGCTGCCGCAGCCAGCTAAGGGTCGACGCAGCTGGGATAGGCAGCTGGGATATACTGCCATGGCCAAAACGCGCGATTCACGAAAGGAACCCCATGCCATTTGCAGATTTCCCCAAGAAGCCCAACCTTATGATTTGGATCACCGACCAAGAAAGCGGCAATCCGCACTGGCCAACGCATTGGGCTGACTTGCACCTCAAAACCCAGCGGCGTCTGCGCGAAACCGGGCTCACCTTCACGCAGGGTTACACCAACTCCTGCACCTGTTCGCCCAGTCGGACGACCCTCTTCACCGGGCTCTATCCGGCCCAGCACGGTGCCCTCGAAGTGCTCGAGTTCGACAATTCAGGACGCGTTGGCGACCTGGTCGAGTTCGATCCGAGCGCGGATCCGTCCCCGCCGTCCGCTGCTCAAGCGGCGATGGCAGCTGCCCAGCTGGTCAGAGAAAGGCGTCAGCGCGGCTTGTCGTCGCAGTTGCAAAACCTGGCGCGGATCCTCGCCGCTGCCGGCTACCACGTGGAATACAAAGGCAAGTGGCATCTCACCAAACCCCTCCAGTACAGCACGTCTTTGGGGCAGAAGTACTGGACGGACATCGACGTTGCCCATCTGGCGGAACGCTACGGTTTTCTCGGCTGGACCATGCCCGACGCTGGGGACAACCTCAAGATCGCCAACATGGGGGGCGGACGGGTCAACAACGACGGCCGTTTTGTCGACGGCTCAGGGCAAGCCGCCAAGTACGGCTACACCTTGCCCAAGGAGCGTTTGTGGCGCGACAGCGCGGTCCGCTTCCTGGAAAACTATGACGGAGACGCGCCGTTCTGCTTGATCGTGTCGCTGGTCAACCCGCATGACGTCCTCGCTTATCCGGGCACCGCCGGTCCCCCGGTCACCGATGTTTTGCCCCTGTACCAGGCGGCGGGCTATCACGACCGCGACTTCGATCAGCTCCCGATCGAGCCGCCAGCCACGGTCAATGAGAACCTCGACACCAAGCCCCTGGCGCAAACTTTGTTCCGCGTCCTCAGCAATCAGGGCAACGGCGTGATCGGCGAGGACGACTTCGCCCTGCAAAAAGGTTATTGTCAGTTTTACGCTTATCTTTGCCAGCAAGTCGACGAGCAGTTGGGCAAGGTTTTAGACGCGCTCGAACGGCGGCCGGGCGGTCGGGCGGATACCATCATTTTCCGCATCAGCGACCACGGTGACATGGCGATGGCCCACGGGCGGCAGCGGCAAAAAATGTTCAACATCTATCAAGAAACTTTGAATGTCCCGTTTGTCGTGTCCAACCCGCGGCTTTTCCCCCAAGCCGAAACCACCGACTCGCTGGCCAGCCTGATCGACATTCTGCCCACCCTGGCGACGATCGCTGGCGTGCCAGAGCGCAATCGTTTTACTTTCAAAGGGCACGACTTGTCCCCGATCTTGGAGCATCCCCGGACGGCGGTGCAGGATTTCGTACACTTCACCTACGACGACCTGTATTTTTATGTGCCAGCGCCGAACCACATCCGCTGCCTGGTGGAAAAGGACTGGAAGTATGCGGTTTATTACGACATCTACACCGGCCGTGGCCCGGAATACGAGATGTACGATCGGCGCTGTGACCCGCAGGAAGTGCGCAATCTGGCCCATCCTAATGTATCGGTCACCGCCACAGAGGCCGCTGAGCGCCAGCGCCTGCACCGTCGACTGACCGAGGTCATGGCCGAACTCGGCACCACTCCCGACGGCATCCACTGGCCGCAAGTTTCGGGCAGCACGGAGCTCATCAGCACGGACCAGCCGGATCGCCAGGTGGATCCAGACCAGCAGTCATGAGGGATGGTACCCCCTTGCCGGCAGAGAACGCCGAGCGTTTGACTCAGGTCTTCGACAACGCTCCCTACAGTCTGCTGTTGGGGTCGCGGGTGGAAGAGCTGCGGCGCGACTATGCGCGGGTGCGCCTGCCTTACCGGCCGGAACTCGACCAGCCGGAAGGCGTGGTCCACGGCGGAGCCTTGGCATCGGTCCTCGACTCCGCCGCTGCGCTCGCGATCCTGGCTGGGCTCGACCAACGCCCTAAAAGGATTGCGACGATCAGTTTCCATGTCCAGTACTTACAAGCGGTGCGGCAAGAAGACGTGATCGTCGAAGGCCAGATCCGGCGCCGCGGGCGTTCGGTGATTTTCACCGCAGCAGAAGCCAAAACCGTGAGCGGCAGGGTGGTGGCCTGCGGCGAGCTGTCCTTTTTCGTCGAGCTATGAGCGAGCGCAGCGCTTTTCGGGTCTTTCAGCCGATCGCCGTCCGTTGGGGCGACATGGACGCTTTTGGTCACGTCAACAACGCCTACTACTTCACCTACTGCGAATCCGCGCGGATCCTCTACTTTGACCGGCTGGTCCTCGACGATTTCCGGCGCGACAACGCGCATGGCCCGGCCGTGGTCACCGCCACTTGCAACTTTCGCCGACAGGTCCGCTACCCGAGCCAGCTCGAAGTCGGGGTGCGCGCCACCCACGTCGGCCGCAGCAGCTTCACTTTGGATTACGGTATTTTCTCTGCGCAGAGCGACGAACTGGTAGCCGATGGCAGCTCGGTGGTGGTCTGGGTCGACTACGCCGCGGACAAGTCCGTTGCTTTGCCCGAAGACCTCAAAGAGCGCATCCGTACACTCGATGGGCTAAAGTGAACCCACTCGCTGCGGTGGTTTCCTCTTCGTCACCGCCCTTGTCCCCAACACCGTGCCAGCCGTCGTGGGCGGTATCCGGGCCGATCGCATGGGCCGGCGCACTCGCAGTTGACCAGTTGACGCCTGAACGTGTACGCTCTAAGATAAAAGCGTACATGCAGCTGAGGTACGAAGAGACAAAGCGAAGATGAAACAAAGAGAAGATGGGTGAAACAAAAGAGGGTGAAGATGTCTGCCATGACCGCTACAGAGCTCCGCCGGAATGTCTACAACGTCCTGGACGAAGTCCTTGCCACCGGCAAACCCCAGGAAATCCTGCGTCAGGGGCGAAAACTGCTCATCATTTCCGCGGAACCCGGAAAACGCAGTTTCGCCAGCGCTCCGAAGCGTCAGATTTTGCGTTGCTCCTTCGACGAGTTGGTCGCGACGTCATGGGAAGACGCCTGGAATCCTGAGACATGAAAGCGTTCCTCGATACCCATGCCGCGATCGGCCTGTACCAGGGTGACCCGGGGGTCTTTGGTCCGGCAGCGATTGATTTGATCGAGCGGGTGGCACTGTTTCTTTCGCCGGTGGTCCAGCTCGAGCTGGGATTGCTGCGCGAAATAGGCCGCGTCGAGATCGGTCCCGACGAGATTCTGCAAGCCTTGACCGTCGGCTGGGGAGTCGCGGTCGCCGACGATCCGATCGCCGCGGTCATCGCCCGTGCGATGTCGCTGACGTGGACGCGCGACCCCTTCGATCGCTTGGTGGTCGCCACAGCGATGCTCCACAGGGCGCCTCTGATCACGCGGGATCAGAAGATCCAGAAACATTTCTCGGAAGCGGTCTGGTAGCTCGCTCTGGCTCGTAGGCGGCACCATCGAGCGGATGACTGCACGCCGCGATCAGGCACGGTACCTCGGAGCGGAGATCCCCTAGGCAAGGAAGCTTTCGAACGGCGTCGGCGGAAATACGGCTTTTGAGGTAGACATGCGCGCTAGCGAGTTGTTCGAGTTGATCCAGAACGGCGAGGACTCCCGGTTGGAGTTCAAACACGACCTCATCCTCAACGAGGACGTGGCCAAAGAGCTGGTGGCGCTATTGAATCATGAGGGTGGCACCGTCTTGCTCGGGGTGGAAGACAGCGGCGAGATCTCGGGAACCAAGCGCGAGAAACTGGATGAATGGGTGACTGAGCTGTGCCGGACCCAGATCGAGCCGCCGATCAACCCGTCGCTGTCTTGGGTAATGGATGCTGGTGGGCCAGGTCAACATGTGCTGGCGGTTCGGGTGACCATGGGCCCCGACAAACCCTATGCGCGGGTCCACAGCGCTCGTCGTACCTATTTCATCCGGGTCGGGAGCACCTGCCGCGAAGCGAGCCGGGACGAGCTGGAGCTGATGTTTCAGCGCTCAGCCCACCTTCGCTACGGACGGAAACCAGTACCGGGTGCTGACTTCGCGGCGCTCGACATCCGCCGTTTGACGGATTATTTCGGCCGCGTGCTCAAAGGGATCGTGCCCCCGAGAGAGGACGTCACCGAGTGGCATAAACTGCTCTTGAACCTCGATTTGATGACGACCGCGGGTGACCAGACCGTCGTGACCATCGACGGTATGCTGCTTTTCGGCACCAATCCCAAGCGCTTTGTCGCGCAATCCGGGATCCGCGCCCTGTGTTTCCCCGGCACTGAGAAAGACTACGCCACAAACGCTGATTCAGACCTCAAAGGCCCGCTCCTCCCGCTCTGCGCTGCGGACGGTTCGATCGTCGAGTCCGGGCTGGTCGAGCAGGCGTGGGACTTCGTGCGCCGCAACACCACGCCCTCGGCCTATCTCGAAGGGGCGCGCCGGATCGACCGCTGGGATTATCCTGAGGCGGTGATTCGCGAAGCCGTGGTGAATGCGCTGGTGCATCGCGACTACAGCATCGCGGGGACTGACGTCTTGCTCACGATCTACGCTGATCGGCTCGAGGTCGTGAGTCCCGGAAGACTGCCAAACACCGTCTCGACCGAGGGTATGAAGGCCGGCATGCGTTATGCCCGGAACCAGACCCTGGTCAACGTGATGCGTGATTACCGATACGTCGACTTCCGCGGGATGGGGGTGAAGAACAAGATCATCCCTGGTATGCGCGCCCACAATGGCACGGAACCGGAGTTCATCGCCGAGGAGAGTCGACTCATCGTGCGTTTGTGGAAATGACTTGCGCCAGCCGTGAACCGAGCAAGCGCGACGCACGCCCGCGACGCAGACCCACCCGTCCGCCGCAACATTTCTTCACATTCTGTGACGTTCTGTCATCTCCGCTGCAGGGCTCTGCAATCGTCGTGCGCCATGCTGTCGGCTGCGGCGCGGGACGACAACGCGTCGACCGCGCTGCACCTGACAACTCAACAACCAGGAGATGAACCCATGGCAAAGAAAATTTCACGCATTCTGGCTTTGGTCGCTCTCGCTGCGCTGGTGGGGCTGATGGGCTTCACGGTCGGGGCTGCGGGTGGCGGTGGTGGTCACTTCCCCTTGCTCGCCGGAATCGCCGGGCACGGTTTCGGCGCGCATTGCGCGGTGTCTCAGCTGATCGACGATTTGGCACTCACCAGCGAACAGCAGCAGCATGTCGCTGCGATCCACAACCTGCTGATCGCACAGGTCGACGGGCAAGCTGCCGCGCGCAACGAGCACCTGCAGGCGTTGATCCAACGCGTGGAGCAGGGGGATTTGGACCTCGCCGAATTCGATCAGGTGCTGGATTCCCACCTGGACTCCCTGCGCAACCTCGCGCATGGGGTCAGCGCAGAACTGGTGACGCTGGTCAACAGCCTCGACGAGACCCAACGCGCCACCCTCAGCGAGCACCTGCGCCAGGTCCAAGCGACGGCGGATGAACGGCAGGGGTTTATCCACCACCATTTCAGGGGTCACGGCCACCACTGAGCCTTACCCACCGACCCCGTCTTAAGTTGCCTTGCCGTCTGTCCTGGCCGCTGGGCGGACGGCCCTCAGCCTGGCGAGGCGGCGCTCTGAAGTGGCATGATGCGCTGATGCAGCTGTTGATGATCGACGATGACTCAAAGCTGGTTTCCCTGGTCCGCGAGTACCTGGAACCCCAAGGCTTTGCCGTGGCTGCTGCTCCTGACGGGCTCGGCGGGCTGACGGCCCTCGGCGCCCTAGATCCCGCGTTGGTGATCCTCGACTTGATGCTCCCCGGGCTCGACGGCCTCGAAGTCTGTCGCCGCATCCGCCAGTCGAGCCGGGTCCCGATCCTTATGCTCACCGCCCGCGGCGACGAGACCGACCGCATTGTCGGGCTCGAGCTGGGCGCTGACGACTACTTGCCCAAACCCTTCAACCCGCGGGAGCTGCTGGCGCGGATCCGCGCCATTTTGCGCCGCGGGCAGCCCCCTGCGCGCGAACCCGCGACGGCCCTGCG
>CAZCOV010000234.1:0-10500 GCA_964499975.1 uncultured Thermoanaerobaculia bacterium | reverse complement strand
CTGGGTCTCACCAGGATCCCCCCCAGGAGAGCCCAACAGCGGATCATTGGGTGTCCTGGCCAGCTGGAAGTAGGAGTTGCGCTCGACGTTTTCGACGTTTGAGTTCTGGCGCAGAATCTCTTCGACCGCGGAAATATCTGTGACCAGCGGGTAGGTCAAAATCACGTAGCGAGCCAGTCGCGCGAGCGGCGTCTCCGGATGCGCCAGCTCCCACTCGCGAGTACGTCCGGTCGAGCGCTCGGTGATCGCAAGCCGAGCGGCTGTTGGGCTACCTACGTCCAGTCCGGCTGGGGCACCCAGCCCGCTGTTGATTGAAATTACCAGTTCGTCTGGACTGATTAGGGAGTGCGAATCCGAGCTGGTTCCAGCCAGGAGGATGATCAGCTCGCGCTCAGGGTCAGAGTCTTCAGCGGGTTGGGCGTTGGCCCACGGAATTGCGCAGCCGAACATTAGCCACGAGACAAGAAACGTTTGAACCGATCGCGGGCGGGGCATGGTTATTTCTCCTCCGGTTGAAATTTTGGTTTGTGCTTTGTTTGGTGCAGTATGTTGACGTTTCTTCAAAATATTACCCAACATTTTTTCGGATAACAATAAACATATTGCCATATTGAACAAATTTCGTATTATTGAAAAATGTCGATGTTGCGTTTTTCAGATGTGAGCGATGCTTTGCGCGGGCGCGATTAAGGTTGGTGCTTTTGGCCGTCGAACCGCTCGGACCGCCACCCCACCGAGGGCGCCCCCCTCATTCCGCCCTCCAGAACCTCCAGAACCTCCAGAAAGGACCTTGTTTTCGGAAGCGAGATCTGATAAGCTTCCTGGCGGTGTTGGGTTTGTCCAACGCGTTTCTGCTCTACCGCCCGAAGCGACATCACACTGCAGTCCCTTCCTGAGCGCACCCGAGTATCGAAACGTCCCTTGGGTCACCCGCCGAACTCGTCTCCTGCTCGGTGGCAGGAGGGAGACTCAATTTCAAGATGCCGCCAAGGCGGCTGGAGAAGTGAACCATGTCGAAGAAACTCTATGTTGGAAACCTGTCTTTCTCCACCACGGATGACGAACTCCGCGATCTGTTCAGCGAGTACGGAACCGTCGAATCAGTCAGCTTGGTGACGGATCGGGAGACCGGACGGCCCCGGGGCTTCGGTTTCGTGGAGATGGCAAGTGGTGCCAACGAGGCGATCCAGGCGTTGCACCAGAAGGAAGTCGGTGGCCGCAGCCTCAACGTCAGTGAAGCTCGTCCCCGGCAAGATCGTCCGCCCGCCCGCCGCAAGTCCTGGTAGCTGATTCGGCCCGCCAGCGCGCCCCAGCTCTGGCGGGCTGTGCCCTCGCCTTGCGGACCGGCTCAAGCTCCCGGAACCACTGCCGCCTGAAGGGCTCCCAGCTGATCTCCCCCGCCCCTGCCCAAAGTTTCAAACCGCCGCTTGATGTCGAGTTCTCTCTGCTCGACTTGCGCTTTGCTGCGTCGACCCTGAGCTCGATCCTCAACTGGATCCTTGTATAGTAAGGCTGGGGCTAGGAAATGCGCGGCGGGTTTGCAGGAACAACCAAGGAGCGAAAAGATGAGCCGAGTGATTCATTTTGAAATCCACGCCGCTGACCCCGAACGCGCCGCGCAGTTTTATCGCACGGTGTTCGGTTGGGAGATCCACGAGTGGGTGGTTCCCGGGGTTGAAGTGCCCCCAGAGAACCGCTATTGGCTGGCCAACACCGGCCCGGCCGGAGAACCCGGGATCAACGGCGGAATTCTGTTCCGCCGCGGCCCGGCGCCAGCCGATGGACAGGCGGTCAATGCCTATGTCTGCACCCTGGGGGTTGCGTCCCTCGACGAGTCCATGGCCCAGGCCCTCGCTGCTGGCGCCAGCTTGGCCTTGCCCAAGATGGCGATTCGCGGCGTGGGCTGGCTGGCCTACTGCAAGGACACCGAAGGCAATCTCTTCGGCATGATGCAGAACGATCCGCAAGCGGCTTAGCCAAGCAGCGTCCTGCAGCTGGGACGCCGCAATTCCAGAAGTTCCCCGCGCCGGAGCGCACCCGCTACCGAGTTGGATAGAATGGGGGTTCGGGTTACGGCCCGCGGTCGCCCCGGAGCGGTGCTGCGGATGACTTCGAACCCAGCCGGAGGAGTGCTGATGAGACCCCCTGAGGTGGTCAAGCTGACACCAGGCAAGCGCGTTCTTTTCCTCACCAAAGATCCGGATTTGATCTGCCGACAGCTGGCCGGCGAACTCGATTTGACCCTCGACGATGTGCGCGTCGAAGACCTGCTCGACGACATCAACACCGACATCATGACCCCGGCCTGGGTGTGTTTTCAGCACCGGCCCGAAGACATCGCGCGCGAGGCTTACGCCGGTCTGGTGGTCGGGGGACAGCGGGTGTTTGCGCGCGACGCGCTCAAGAACGGCAACTTCGAGGTGATCGTTTCCGGCTTGCGCAAGGGCACGGGCAGCTCGCGCGAGACCGCGGTCCAAGCGGAGAAGTGGAGCGGGATCAAAATCGCGATCGCGGCGTCGTTTGCCCCCATCCACGCGGCCAACAACATCAATCAGGGCGTGCTCATGGCCAACCACGCGGTCCTCCGCCGGCTGATGGCGGGGGAAGGCGTGCCGCTCGCCGAGTTTTACCGCGACCATGACCCGATCACCCAGCTGATCATCCGCCATGGCGGACTTTTTCCTTTCGCTAAGGCCCTTGCCGCGGGTGAAGTGGCGATCCCGTCGCATGGGACAGCTGAGCGGCCGATGAACATGACGGAAAAAATCCTTGCCCGGCACCTCCTGGGCGAGGGCCTGCGCTTCCTCAAGCCCGGCGACGCGGTGCTCGTCGAAGTCGATGGCGGCTATTCTCACGACTTTACTTCAGCGCAAGTCCATCACTTCTTGCAGCTCGAATATGGCGAGAACTACCAGATCCGCAACCCCGGACGTTTTGCCGCGTTCGAGGACCACCTGGTGTATGCCGATGACGTGCCGCAATTGCGGCCGTTTCTCGGCGCGGTCAAGACCATGCGCGACCTCCAGCGCGAGTTCCAGCAGCACGCGGGCGTGGGCGACTTCTTGACCCGCAATGGGGTTTCCCCGGGAATCTGCCACGAGGTCGCGCGGGAACTGCTGGTGAGCCCAGGGGATTTCATCCAGGCGACCGACAGCCACACCTGCATGGGCGGCTGCAACAATGCCCTGGCCTGGGGCGTGGGGGCCACGGATTATGCCAATTTGATCTACAACGGTTTCACGTTTGTCGAAGTGCCCGAAGCGATCCGCTTCGAGCTGGTCGGCCAGCTGGCGCCCAATGTCACGGCCAAGGACGTGATGCTCTACATCCTGCTCCACTTCGCGCGCACCCAACAAACCCTCAATCGGGTCATGGAGTTCACCGGACCGGGCCTAGCCGGCTTGTCGATGGACGAGCGCGGTACCCTCGCCAACATGGCCACGGAATGCTCGGCCCGCGGTGCGGTGGTGGCCGCTGATGAGCAGACGTTCACCTGGCTCGCGGCGCACCGTCCCGGCGTGGACGTGGACGCGCTGCGCCAGCGGCAAGTCAGCCCAGATCCTGCGGCGGCTTATGCCGGGGGGATCCATGTCATCGACCTCGGTAAGATCGCGCCGATGGTCGCGCATCCCGGCGATCCGGACCACGGGATCCCCTCGGACCCCACCAACGGCGCCTTGATTTCTGAACTCGGCCGGGTCCCGATCCAGATCGCTTATGGCGGCAGTTGCACGGCGGGCAAGGTCGAGGACCTCGAGTTTTACCATCGGGTGGTGCGCGAAGCCGTCGAGTCCGGCTGCAAGGTCAAAGACGGCGTCGCGTTCTTGATCCAATTCGGTTCAGAAACGGTCGAACGCTACGCGCGGGAGCACGGTTTCGTCGCCGCGTTCGAGCAGGCTGGGGTGCGGCTAATCAAGCCCGGTTGCGGCGCTTGCATCGGGTGCGGTCCAGGGGTGTCAGAAAACAGCGAACAGGTCACGGTGAGCGCGATCAACCGCAATTACAAGGGACGCTCCGGCCCCGGACGGTTGTACTTGGCGTCTCCCCTGAGCGTGGCAGCGTCCGCTTTCACCGGATACATCACTGCGTACCAGCCGGGCATGTTCAGCTCGCCGGCGGACGGCGCGCAGTAGCGGAGGTCCAGCCATGCGCGCGGTTCCGGACTTTGCCCAGCTCGAGTTCGATGACCCCGCGGTCTCTCAGCCTCCGGCTGAACCGGCTGCACCCGAGGAACCGGCAGCTGTCAGCTGGTTGACCCCAGAACAAATTCCGATCCGTTCCCGCTACACCGCGGCGGACCTCGCGGGCTTGCCCTACCTCGACAGCATGCCCGGTTTTGCGCCGTTCCTCCGCGGTCCCTATCCCACCATGTACGTCCAGCGTCCGTGGACCATCCGCCAGTACGCGGGGTTTTCGACGGCCGAGGCTTCGAACGCGTTCTACCGCCGCAACCTGGCGGCAGGACAGCGCGGCTTATCGATCGCTTTTGATTTGCCCACCCACCGCGGTTACGACTCCGACCATCCGCGGGTCGCGGGCGACGTGGGCATGGCCGGCGTGGCGATCGACTCGATCGCGGACATGCGGATCCTCTTCGCCGGGATCCCGCTCGAACAAATGAGCGTGTCGATGACCATGAACGGCGCGGTGCTGCCGATCCTCGCACTTTTCATCGTTGCGGGTGAAGAGCAGGGGGTGCGACCGGAGCAGCTCACCGGCACCATCCAAAACGACGTGCTCAAAGAGTTCATGGTGCGCAACACCTACATTTATCCGCCCCAGCCTTCGATGCGCATCATCGCCGACATCTTCGCTTACACCGCCCGGCAGATGCCGCGCTTCAACAGCATCAGCATCTCCGGCTACCACATGCAAGAAGCGGGGGCGACCGCTGACCTCGAACTCGCCTACACCCTGGCCAACGGCCTCGAATACGTGCGCACAGGGCTGCGCGCCGGGCTCGATCTCGACGCCTTCGCGCCGCGCCTGTCGTTTTTTTGGGCGATCGGCATGAACTACTTCATGGAGGTGGCCAAACTGCGCGCGGCGCGCTGGTTGTGGTCGCAGCTGATGGCGGGCTGCGGCGCCAAAAACCCCAAATCCCTGGCGCTGCGCACCCACTGCCAGACCTCGGGCTGGAGCTTGACCGCGCAAGACGTCTACAACAACGTGACGCGCACCTGCATCGAAGCGCTGGCTGCGGTCCATGGCCATACTCAGTCGCTGCACACCAACTCTTTCGACGAAGCCCTGGCCTTGCCCAGCGACGCCAGCGCCCAGATCGCGCGCAACACCCAGCTGCTGATCCAGCACGAAACCGGCAGCTGTCGGGTGATCGACCCGTGGGGCGGCAGCTATTTTGTCGAACGGCTAACCCACGACTTGGCGGCGCGCGCCCGCCAGCACATCGACGAGGTCGAGACCCTCGGCGGAATGGCCGCGGCCATCGAGCGGGGCTTGCCCAAACTGCGGATCGAAGAAGCTGCAGCGCGCACCCAGGCAGCGATCGACAGCGGCCGGCAGACGATCGTCGGGGTCAACAAGTACCGTCCGCGCGACGAAGAAGCGATCGCGGTCTTGCAAGTCGATACGGCGGCGGTGCGCCGCGCCCAGATCGCCCGGCTCGAACAGCTGCGGCGCGAACGCCAGGCGGACCGCGTCGCAGCTGCGCTCGCTGACCTGCGCCAAGCCGCGCAAAGCGGGAGCGGCAATCTCCTCGAACTGGCGATCATCGCGGCGCGCCACTGCGCCACCGTGGGCGAAATCAGCCAGGCTCTGGCGGACGTCTGGGGGCGCCATGAAGCCACCCCCTCGAGCATTGCCGGAGTTTATAGCCGTGAGGTCGGCGAAGACGACGCGGCCATCCGCGCGGTGCGGGACAAGACTGCGGCGTTTGCCGCGCACGAAGGGCGCCGTCCGCGCATTCTCGTAGCCAAGCTAGGCCAAGACGGGCACGATCGCGGTCAAAAGGTGGTGGCCACCGCATTTGTCGACCTCGGCTTTGACGTCGACATCGGGCCGCTTTTCCAAACCCCCGAAGAAGCCGCGCGTCAAGCCGTGGAAAACGACGTCCACATCGTGGGTGTGAGTTCACTCGCGGCCGGTCACTTGACCCTGGTGCCAGCCTTGCGCCGCGCCCTCGCTGAACAGGGACGCGATGACATTTTGATCGTGGTCGGTGGGGTCGTACCGCCGCAGGACTACCCCGCGCTCTTTGCCGCGGGCGCGGCCTTGATTTTTGGTCCGGGCACGGTGATCCCCCAAGCGGCCACCACCCTGCTCGACGAGCTGGCCCGCCGGCTCGCCCACCCGCAGCCGGCCGCCGCAGCACCGGCCGCCGCAGCACCGGCCGCCGCAGCAGAACGTCTTTGAACAGTGGCACTTCCGTGGAACCGAGCGCGCCGATCCCTGCAGCCAAGCCCCGCCGTGAGCTGCGCCTCGAGGACTACGCCGCGGGAGTCAAGGCCGCGGATCGGGCGGTCCTCGGACGCGCCATCACCCTGATCGAAAGCAGTCGACCAGATCATCAAGACCTCGCTCAGGAGCTGCTCCTCCGCCTCCTGCCGCTGACCGGTCAAGCCTATCGAGTGGGCATCACCGGCGTTCCCGGGGTGGGTAAGAGCACCCTGATCGAAAGGCTCGGCCAGCACCTGCTCGACTTGGGGCTGAGTGTGGCGGTTTTGGCGGTCGATCCTTCGAGCACCGCGAGCGGCGGCAGCATCCTCGGCGACAAAACCCGGATGCCCCAGTTGGCAACAGCCGCGCGGACCTTCATTCGTCCGTCACCGAGCAGCGGTTCCCTCGGCGGGGTGGCGCGCAAGACCCGCGAGACCATCCTGCTCTGCGAGGCTGCGGGGTTTGACGCGGTCTTGGTCGAAACCGTGGGGGTCGGGCAATCCGAAGTGATGGTCGCGGCCATGGTCGACTTCGTGCTGATGCTGATGTTGCCCGGTGCAGGCGACGAACTGCAAGGCATCAAGCGCGGCATCCTCGAAGTGATCGACCTGCTCGCGATCAACAAAGCCGACGGCAAGAACCTGATGACCGCCCAGCGTTCCCGCGCCCAGTACGAGCTGGCGCTCCACCTCATCCGTCCCCCGAGCCCGCCCTGGCGCCCGCCGGTCGTGACCTGCAGCGCGGCCGAAGGCACCGGGATCGCGGAGCTCTGGCTGGCGATCGAAGAGCATCGCCGGGTGTTGAGCGCGGCCGGGGAATTCAGCGCGCGGCGCGAGCGACAGCAACGCGACTGGATGTGGAGTCTGGTCGAAGATCAGCTGCTGACCGCGTTCCGTCACCATCCAAGGGTCAGCGCATTGCTCTCCCAGTGCGAACAAGCGGTCATGGCGGGCACTTTGACCCCGACCCTCGCGGCGCGCCGTTTGCTGCAGGAGTTCGGACTGTCCGAACCACGACCTTGAACCGCGGCCTCGAACCGCGATCTCGCAGTCAACCCGGCGGGCACGATTCGCTCCAGCCGGCGACCGTGAAACCCAACTCGAAGCCCTGCTTCAGCTGCCAGGCGGCCACCTGATCCTCTTCGGTTTGCAGGAACAGCCACTGCCCGCCGGCTGCACGCGCATCGCGGATCCGCTGCGCGTTCAAGCGCGCGCCGAGACCCTGGCGGCGGAACTTGGGCAAAACCCCGAGGTTGTAAAACCCAGCAAAGCCGTCGGCTTGCAAGCGGGTGGCCACGGCCGCAGGCTCCCCTGCCACGCTGGCCAGGTAGTGGACCACCGCGACCGCTGGGTTTGCCGCGGCAAAAGAAGCCCGCAGCGCTGCTGCGTAGCCGGGGGAAAGCCCGCCGGGGACACCGGCGAAAGCTGCGGTGAACAGCTGGATGAAGCGTTCCATCTGCGCGCGGGTCTCGACCACGGCGATTTCTCCCCCGGACGGTACTTGAGGTGTGGGCTGGGCGGCCGGAAACAGCAGCCAGCGATGCAGGAAGGCGCGGGTCCAGCCGACGCGGCGCAGCGCCTCCGCGAGGTTTTCCGGACGCGAAAAAGGGCTGATGGCCAGGGTTGCGGCCCGGGCTGGGGCGCCCCCGGCTGGGGCGCCCCCGGCTGGCGCACCCCGAGCCTGCGCGTTGAGCTCCTGGCGGACCGCGGCGAGCAGCGCGGGGACGCCGTCCGCTGCCGCAGAGATGAGCGCCGCGTGATTCCACTCCGGGTCGGCGATTTGCGGGTTGAAAAACAGCGTGGCTCCGGGCAAGGGGGCTTGGCCTGGGCAGTACAGTCCGCGCTGCAGCCGGTAGTGCGCGGCCTCAACGCGCCGGAGCCAGGCCGGATCCCATGCGCTTGCGGTCATCGCCCTTCGCTCAGGACTTCTGCGAGCCGCGCCTGAGGCCGCGCACAGATCGCTTCGATCCAGCGCTGGTAATCGGCGACGATCCGCTCGACCGTGGGACGATCGAACAGGTCCAGGTCAAAGATCAGGCTGCCCACCAGACGGTCGCCATGGGTGAGCCACAAGGCAAGATCCTGATCGGTGGTGCCGCGTCCGACGCTCTGACCCGGGGCAAACACCAAGCCGGCGCTGGGGTTGCGCTCTTCTGGCGGACGCTTGGGCGCGTTGAGGAAGGTGAACATCGCTTGAAATGGGGAACGATCGAACGCAAAGCCCGCGGGTGGGAAATTGGCCAAGAGCAACATGAATGGCATTTCCTGGTGGCTCATGGCGCTGAGCACGGTCTCGCGAGTGCGGGCCACGACCTCTTGCAACGTGGGATCTCCGGACAAGTCGGTGCGCAGCATCAGCATGTTGGTGAAGCAGCCGAGCAACTGCTCAGTCTGCAAGCGAAAACGGTTAGCGCTCGGGCTCCCGACCAAGATGTCGACTTGACCGGAATATTGCGCGAGCAGCAGCTTGAACGCGGCCAAGGTGAGCATGAACAGGCTCACCTCCGCCTGCCGGCTGCACTCCTCCAGCCGTGCGGTCAGCTCCGCGGGCAGGACAAATTGTACCGAATCACCGCGGTAGCTCGGGCGCGCTGGCCGCGGGCGGTCGGTGCGCAAGTGGAGCTGCGGCATGCCGTCCACAAGCTTCTCGCCCCAGTAGCTGAGCAGGCCGGCCAGGACCTCGTCTTGCAAGCGGTCACGCTCCCACTGAGCATAGTCCCCGTACTGGATCGACAGCTCTGGCAGCTGGGGTGACTGGCCCTGCACCGCGGCGCGGTAAATCACCGTCAGTTCATGGAAGAAGATGTCGAGCGACCAGGCATCGGTGATGATGTGGTGGAACGCCACCAGCAAGGTCGCCAGTTCGTTTTCTCGGCGGACCAGCAACAACCGCCACAGCGGCCCTGTCCGCAGGTCGTAACTCTGGCGGGCACACGCTTTAAGGGCCCCTCGGGCGGCCGGTCCGCGCGCGGGAGAAGGCAAGCCGCGCAAGTCCGCTTGCGGCAGCAGGATGGGCAGAGCGGGCAACACTTCTTGGAAGGTCTGGCCAGAAGCGTCGGTGTCGAAGCGGGTGCGCAGGCTCTCATGACGCGCTACCAGCAGGGCAAAGCTCTGCGCCAACGCCCGCACGTCCAGGGGGCCGCGCAACTCGAGCAGCTGACCCAAGCGGTAGACCCCGCCGCCGCTTTCTTGCTGTTCGATCAACCAGAAAGCCTCTTGCATCCATGCGAGGGGTGCGCGTTCGCGGTCCGCCCGGCGGGGGATTGCCCGCTCGCCCGAACTCCGGTTGAGCGCCCGGGCCAAGCGTCGGCCGCGCAACTCGAGCTGGGTCGGCGAAAGCTCTGCGCCCAGCCCAGCAGTCTCGGCTGAATCCGCCAGCGGATCGCTCCAATGGACGTCCGCGCCCAGCCCTGCCAGTTCGGTGGCCACGGCTTCTTCCGTCAAGGCGAGCAGCTGAGCGGCGAGCAAGGCTTCAACCCGCGCGGCCAGCTCGGCCAGGGTCTGCGCCTCAAACAGCGCCCGCACTTCGAGGTCCACTCCCAGCAACTCTTGCAGCCGGTAGATCACCCGGATCGCGCCCAGCGAGTGTCCCCCGAGGTCGAAAAAGTTGTCGCGAGCTCCCACGTTCGCGCGCTCCAGCACTTCGCACCAGATCGCGGCCAGGAGCTGCTCGACCCGGGTGCGCGGCAGAGTTGTCGCGGGCTGCTCAGCCGTGGCGGTCGGCGTCGGCAGAGCTTTCCGGTCGACCTTGCCGTTGGCGGTCAGAGGCAACTCGGCGAGGAACATCCAGGTGGCTGGCACCATGTAGTCCGGCAGGATTTCTTTCAAGTGCTCGCGCAAAGCATCCATCGCGGGCGGTTCGCCCTGGACGGCCAAGTAAGCCGCCAGCCGGAGATCTTGCGGTTGGGGTTCCCACGCCACGACCGCGGCGCGGACCACTTGGGGGTGCCGTTCGAGCGCAGTTTCGATCTCTCCCAGCTCGATGCGGAAACCCCGGATCTTCACCTGCTGGTCGATCCGGCCGAGGTAGGAGAGTTCGCCGGACGCGGTCCAGCGCACTAGGTCTCCGGTTTGGTACCAGCGACCGCGTGCTGCGGGCACAAAT
>CAZCOV010000233.1:0-10567 GCA_964499975.1 uncultured Thermoanaerobaculia bacterium | reverse complement strand
GAGTGGCGGTTTTTGCGCATCACCGTGGGCTTTTGTGCGACCTGGGTCTCAAGATCGAAGTCAACCTGGTCCCCAGACCGCACTGAGGACAGGGTTAGCGTTTGCTGAACGCATAGACATCGTGGTGGTTGTCCCAACCCTGGGGACGGTGCAGGAGCAGGGTGATCTGGTCAGCAAAGAGCTCGCGGATTTGCTGCTCGAAGTAGTCCCGACGGTGCCAAGTCATGCCATAGGTGCCGGGGAAGTCGCCGAACTCCTTGCCGTATTGCCGGAAGCTGATCCCGTGCGCGCTGACTTCTTGCCGGATCGCAGTGGCTTCCCGGGCGTGGGCACCACCATAGAGTCGTTCGAGACCGTCCAGGCTCGCCTGGCCATGCGCGGAAAAGACCAGGATGCCGCCCGGACGCAAACTGTGCCCCAGGTGGCGGAGCAGAATCCGCCCCCCAGCAGCATCGAGGTGGGTGAGCACGGAGCCGCTCCAGATCAAGTCATAGCTGCCGAGGCGCAGGTCTTCGAGACGCCAGCTCGAAACCAACGGCTGGACCCCAAATTCAGCCGCGCAAAACCACACCGCTTCTTCGTCCACGTCGCTCGCCGTGATGCGCGGGGGCAAGATCAGCTGCTGCAGGCGGCGGAGGACCCGGCCGTGGCCACAACCAAAGTCGAGGCAGGAACGCACCTCCGCAAAACTGCGTCCAGCCGCGCTGAGCGCCAAGGTCAAATTCTCGATCGCCGAGTCGGCGGCCCGCTGGTAGTTGATGATGCTGCTTTCGGAAGTGTCGAAAAGCATGGCATCGTTCTGGTGAACCCGGCCCACCAGCCCGGGAATCGCCCGACTGCGGTAGGTGGGGAGGACCCACAACAAGATCCTCTTGAGCTGGCGGCGGAGACTGGGGGTCAGCAAGACAAACTCCAAAATCTGCGCTCTCGTGGTCAACCGATATACTGGCGCTGAGACGCTATCGTTTCAAGTTCATTTCAAGCCCAAAGTCATCCAAGCTCAAAGGTATTTGCCGAGTAACTTGCCGATCCCACCTAAAATCACGTCATGACCTCTAAATCCGCACGGCACGCCCCCGACGTCACGCCGGCCTGGTGGGCGCGGCTTGAACAGCTGGAAGCCTCCGTCCGGGATTTGGCGCAGGACCAGCGGCGTTTGCACCTGGAGCTGACCCGGCTGATCGAGGCTTTGCCCGCACCAGAACTGGCACAAACCGCGAAATCCGCGGTGGCCAGGCCAGCCGAGCCGCAGCTCAGTGCTCGGTGGGCGAGAATACGTCAATTCAAGCAAGCCGGGCTACAGCTGGTGCGCCGTTTCCGCCAGCTGTGGCAGGCCAGCGACCCGACTTTTCTTCCCCCCTTGACCTTTGCCGTCGAGCCGACGCGCAGCTCGGCCTTGCCCGACCTCGCCCTCGTCCTGCCGCCGACTGCCGCGGAAATCTTGCCCCGCTTGCGGCAGCAGACGGTTGCGGCTGCAGAGTGGATTTTCTGGGATCGCGACTCGGGCCGTTATGAGCGCGTCCGCCCAGCGGGTGAAAGCTTGGGACAGGGGAAGGTTGATGCCACCGGCTTGCGGGAAATTTCGCCTGCCGCATATTTTCTCGCGGTCAGCCCGCCGCTCCCCGAGCTGCCCACGACCACGTTCGAGCTGGCGCTGTGGACGCTTGCCGCGGAAGAATTGCTCTGGCTCGAACTGCCGCGCGAAGCCGGGGCCTGGCTGTTCGTCCGCCGCGCGCTCTTTCATGGCGAACTGGGGATCGACCCCCAAGCCTTGCCGCGCGTGCTGGCCAAAGTTCGGCGTCCGCTCGTCGGCAAGCTGTTGCCGCGCACGCCGGGACTGGACCGCGCTTGGCTCAGCCGTCCGCAGCAGAGCTCTGGCTTGCGGCAACTCGGGCCGTATGTCCTCGTCGATCGGCCTTATGGCCAGCTCGTCCACCGAATTCACTCGCCCGCTCTCCCCAGCCCCCCCACGCTTGCCGCGGACACCCGCCCGGCCGTGCTTTTGCTCGCTGCCAGCTGGAGCAACGGTAGCGCCCGACTTGCGGCGGACTTGGTGCGAGAGTTTGCGGCGACCCATCGTTTTCTCGTGGTCACCCGCGCCGAGGAGTTCCCGGACGAGCGGCAAAACCAGCTCGAAAAGTTGGGCGCCACCACTTATGCGCTGACGTTTTTCCCGCTGTCTTTGCATCTCCCAACGGTTCTCGCGCTGATCGACCGCGAGCGCGTCCGCACCGTCTTGACCTTGAGCGCAGGTGCCGCTGATGAGCTCCAAGCAGCCCTGGGGCCAACGCGCTCAGCGGTGTCGGTGGTCGACCTGCCTGCCCTGGTGCTGGCGGCCGCTGCGCCTCCTGGCCTGGCAGAGCCCCCGGCCGCTGCCCCAGAGCGGCTCGCTCGCCTGCGTCAGGAGTTGGGGGTCCCGGCAACCGCCTTGCTCGTCACCTTGGCCGCTGACCTCGTCCCGGAGCAGCGGCCCGAGGACTTTCTTGCCCTCGCTCGCCGGCTTGCCGGTCAGCCCGATCTTTTTTTCCTCCTGCTCGGACGCGGTCCGCTGGAAGGCACGGTTTGTGACCTCGCCGCCTACTTCCGTCTGCCCAATTTCCGCCACATAAGAGCCGCCGACCTGGACGAAGTCGTGGTCGCGAGTGACATCGTGTGTTCGACCGCGGAGAGAGACCCTTGGCCCTTGACGCTCCTTGCGGCGCTCGCGGGGGCGCGTCCGGTCATTGTCTGCGCCGATCCCATGGCCCAGCTGATCACCGTCCACGGTGGTGGCTTGACCGTGCCAGTGGCAGACCTTGCGGGTCTAGAACAGGCCGTGCTGCAGCTGACCGACCCCGAGCAGCGGCAAGTCCTGGGCCGTCAGGGTGCCGAGTTGGCCCGCCGTCAGCTGGGACGTGCGCCCTTTGTCACTCGCTTCCGCGCGCTGTTGGGTTAGTTGATCGATAGGAGACCCGCATGCCAGGGGGTTGCTTCAAGGCAGCGGCAGCTGTCCGGCGGCGATGGCGAGCGCGACTTTGGCGGCCACTGCGAGGGGATCGACGAGGGGGATGCACGGGTCTTGCTGGGACCCCAAGGCCATGGAAATTTCAGTACATCCGCAGAGGACCACGTCGGCACCTAGAGCGATCAACTGCTGGGCGGCGAGGGTGAGCGCTTCTGGGTGCACGAGGCCAGTTTGAGGGTCGCGCTCGGTGGCGGCCTTGATGCCATAAATCGGCCGCATCACCCAGTTCTCTTGCACGGCGCTACCCGTGGGCAGGTCGAGGGGGGTCTGCCACTGAAGCCCCGGGGCCAGCTGCGCGGCCCGGCGCTGAAAGAGCGCGGTCGCCAAGGTCCCATCCGTGCCCAAAAGCCCCACTCTCGCGTGCGGGCCGCAGCGCTCGACGATCTGGTCCAGCGTCGCGGCGACCAAATCGACGATCGGCAAAGCGACGTTGGGCTGGATCTCGGGCAAGAAAGCGTGGGCGGTGATACAAGCGATCACTGCGAAGTCCGCTCCACCGGCTGCGAGCTGGCGCAGACCGCGCGCCAGGGCAGGGGCTGGCGAAGGCCCGTGGTGGAGGAGGGCGCGGGTGCGATCTGGGGTGCTGGCGACCGACAGCAACAGCCAGTCGGGATAATCCTGGTCGCCCGCAACAGTGCCCAAGGCGCAGAGCAGTCGGCGTTCGAACTCGATGTGAGCCGACGGGCCAAGTCCACCCAAAATGCCGATCGTGCGGATCCAGCGCGGTGGGTATTCAGGTGCGGGCGGGTGCGGTATCGTCATGATCGTCGCGGCCGCGGGGCTAGGCGGCCTTGCTCGCTTATACTATCATCGCATCCGAAAGCGTAACCAGAGGAATATACCAGAATAATATAATACTCTGACTATTCTGACTGGAGGTATCTACGGTGGGTTTTCCTAAAGATCTTTCTGCGGCCGAACAAAAATCCTATTCCACGCTATCGCCCTATCAGCTCAAGTTTCTCGATTTCGCTGCGCGCCATCCAGAATGCCTCGACATCAAAAATTTTCCGTGGTGTCCTCTGGGCTGGACCGCGGAAGGGCCACAACATTTGGTGGGTGATGATATTCCGACGCAGGCATGGCCGAGTTTGATCAGCCCAGAAATTACCCAGGAGTTGTCCCGGCTGAGCGTTGGGGTCCTCGACTTGATCTGCTCCATCCCACAACGCATTTTTGCCAACGATCCGGCGCGCATCTGTGATTTTTACGGACTTGGTGCAGAATCTGCCGGCCCAATCGCTAAGATTTTAAATCTCCCGTGGCGACCAGGAGGTGAGCTGATGCGCGGAGATTTTATTTTTTCCGGGGATAAATTTTTTTGTATCGAGGCCAATGCCGTGATCAATATCGGTGGGCTTTATAATTTTTACCGCACAAATAGTTATTTACAAATGGACTGGCTGCGACGCTTTTTTGCTGAAGAGCAGGTTGAAGTTCGGTTCAGAAATCCCCTGCAGACCTTTTTGTCATTCGTGGTTTCCCGCGCGACTGCTCGCGCACTCCATCGTCAGGGGTTTTTGAACTTGGCAATCATGATCGAGGCCGCGCACGAGTTCGACATCGTACTGCCGATGATCGAGCCGACATACCAGGCGCTTTTGGCCAAGCATGACGTCGTGGGAAAAGTCATATTCTGCGAAGATCCCCAACTTGCTTACCGCGACGGTGAAGTCAAGGTGGGGCAAGATCCGGTGCATATCCTGGTCCAGTACTACGATTTCTTTCTCTACCAGCCGGTGTCGCCGCTGATCGAAGCGTGGATCGACGGGGTCATCGATCTTTATCCGGGCCCTATGGGCTCGATTTATACAGACAAGCGGAATTTCGCCATGCTTTCCGCGGAGCTGCCTGAGCTTGGCTTGAGTGCGAGCGAAAAATCGTTGGTCGCTGACCACCTCCCCTGGACACGGTTTTTGCAGCCGGGCCAGACCACCTATCAAGGCGAAAACGTCGACCTGGTAGCATGGGTCACTCGGCACCGCGAGCGTTTTGTTTTGAAGCCCGGGCTGGGTTTTTCCGGAGCTGGGATCAGTATTGGACATTTCATGTCGGACACGGAGTGGCAAGACGCCGTACAGACCGCCTTGGCGTATGAGTCCTACATCGTGCAGGAATACATCGCACCCTACCTGACGCTGAATTTGCACCCAGATCACGGATTGAGCCCCTTCCAGGCCAACTGGGGGCTTTTCGTTTTCGGCCAACAATTTGGCGGGGCTTTCATCCGCATCATGCCCGCAGAAATCACCAAGCTGATCAGCATCGGCCATGGAGCTCGAGCCTCCGTTCTGCTCGAGATCGTTCCGCCTGGCCAACCGGTGGTGGCAGACGATCACGATCTTTGCTGGTCGTTTGCCCCTGGCGGTTAGCCCTGACCCTCTTGTGGCCTAGCTAGACCGCCATCCCCTCAAAGAGCAACGAAAACGCCGGGGAGCTGGAGCCAGCTCCCCGGCGAGTCTAGGCGTTGGACGCGATGATTTCGATTGGGTCTAGGGATCGCGGAAAGCTTCGACCGCGCTGTTCATGAAGCGCGCGCGGTCGCGAGGGGCGATCTTGCCCGCGTTCACCAGCTGATCGAGGGCCCCGCGCACGCAAGTGCGGTAGGCTTGGAGGTTGGTGAATGGACCGACAAAGCTGCAGGGGATTTCAGGAAAAAGGACGTGCTCGTCCGCGCGGACTTTGTACAGTCGATTGCGCACCCCCCCGGGCCACAAGATCTCGAGGGTCCCCCGTGCGGTTTCGCCCAAGCCAAAGTGCGCGGTGAGGCTGTGCTGAGACGCGTGGCTCGAACCGCCGAGCACCGGTTGCATCACGGTTTCACCACCTTCTGGCGTAAAGAAGACGACTGCGCCGATCCCATCGCGGTTGACGTGACCTTGGGTGGTCAGCCCCTTGGTGCCCAGCAGGTCGACGGACACCCCGCCGTTGTCGTTGCCGCTGCTGATCTCGACTGAGAGCGTCCCGTCGTCGAAGACCAGGCCGCTCCACACCCACTGCTCTGGCCCGACCGGGACGAACATGTCGACAAAGAAGGCCTCGGCCGCAAACGGCCCGCCCGTCACCTCGGGGTAGAGCTGCAGCGGGGTTCCCGGCGGCGCGTTCTCGTTGGACACCGACACGACGTCGACAAAACCGTCGAGATCGAGGTCGCCGGTAGCCACGCCGTTGACCACCCGCAAGGTGTGGTTGGTCGAATCAGCGAGCGCGGCGGCGTCGCGAGTGAACTGGGCGTTCCCGTCATTGCGCAAGACCGCACCCGGATTCGAAAGGTCGACGCCGGGCGTGAAGTCCATCCCTCCGTGGTAAAGGATGTCGGTGTCGCCGTCGTTGTCGTAGTCGAAGGAGGAGACCCCCCAGCCAAAGGGCGTGACCACTAGGTCACCGGTGCCCGGATCCGTGAAGGTGCCATCCGCCTGACCGAGAAACCACCGCGAGGACAAGTCGCCGATCACGAAGGGGGGGGGCAGGATCTGCCACATGAAGTCCCCCAAATTCGAACCGAAGAGGTCCATGTGGCCATCGCGGTTCCAGTCGCCAAAAGCCAGCCCCATCCAGGCGCCGAAGTGGTTGGTCCCGACGGTAACGGTCACGTCAGTGAAGTGCCCCGTGCCATTGTTTTGGAAAACGTGGATGAAACCGCGGTCAACCCCTCCATAAAAGGTGGGCAAGATCGCGGCTTGATCTTCGGCGCTGATGATGTCGATATCGCCGTCGAGGTCATAGTCGACCATGGCGATGGCCCAGGTGATGCCAGCTGCGCCGGCATTCTCCGGCGGAAAGCCGGCAAGGTTGAGTAGTCCCGAGCTCGCGCTGATGTCGGTGAAGGTGCGGTTGCCGTTGTTGCGGTACAAGACGTCGTGCTGGTTGAACGCGAAGGGTTCCGCGAAGATGGCGAACTGAACCGACATGTCGAAAGTGTTAGCCACCACGATGTCGAGCAAGCCATCGCCGTTGATGTCCCCCATCGAGCACGAGGATGCGCCGCGGCTCACGGTCCCCAAACCGCTGGTGCTCGTGATGTCGTGGAAGGTCCCATTGCCCAAGTTTTCAAAGAAGCGGTGGGGTTCGCTGTTGCCGAGCACCAGCAAATCAGGGTCATCGTCGTTGTCGATGTCACCAAAACAAACCCCAGTCCCATCCTGACCTGTGGCGTCCACTCCGGCAGCGAGGGCCACGTCGATGAAATTGAGGTGGCCGGTTTCCTTCAATTGGTTGGAGTAGAGGCTGTTGGGCGTGCCCGGCCCGTTGGTGGCGTAGATGTCGAGGTCGCCGTCGCGGTCGAAATCGAGCAAAGCAACTCCCGGCGCTCCTCGCGACTTGAGCGGGACGGTGAGGATGTCCGGAACGGTCAGTGGCGCATCCGCGACCCCATTGTGATCGGCATCCACCAAGGTTCGTTCCTTGAGCGTCTGGTACGCGGCATCGCTCGCCGAGGGCGTGCGGCGATACGTGATCCCGGCGCCATCTCCTGCGGCAATGTCCGCAAAAGACACCTCTTGCGCCAGCCCTGCGCTTGGGCAGACGACGAGTAAAAGACCGAGCAGCGCATGACGGAAGGTTAGCTTGTTGAAAAATCCCAGATGTCTGATCATGCTTCCTCCTTGAACACCCGCGTTTTGGTCGTGGTGTTCCGTAAGTTTTGAATGTTCGCGGTCGTTCAGCCGAGGGTTGCTTTTCATGGTCTCAAGGGTGATGGTTAAGGATGATGTCTTTGGTGATGCTCGGCGGTTGCGAACATTCCATATCTTGCACATGCAAACTATTCTATTTACAAACGTTTGTCAAGCACATTTTTCCTATTCATAATCCCTCGGTTTTGGCTGGACCGTTACATCTACGTGTGTTTCAGCGAATCGATAGATGCTGCGATCCTCTCCACTTGACAACACAAATTCTCAGTAAAGCAGGTCGCGCCATACTTTACAAAAAACCTTTACATATTGACGGATTTGCAGTTCAGAACAAGTCTGTCGGTAATCCGCCCTCTATCACAAATTCAAACGCACAAATTCAATCGTATAAACCGTCCTAAGTTAAGTAAAATAAGCGGAATCTCAACAGAGACGTGGTCGATTTCAGCAAAACCACTCAACGCATAGGCTTGAATTAATTACCAATCGAATTGGCAGCACAACTTTTGGCATCATACACCAGCATCGACTGGTGCTCCCGTTTGAGTTGGGGCCGGGTCAGTACAGCTCTAGCAATCACACGTCAAGACCTCTTCAAGTGGTGGTAACCGAGGTTACAGAGCCTTGCTCATGGAGTCACTGTAGCACGAAGGGATTCTGGGCAATCCAATCAACTCATCTGACCGCAAGGGCAAAGCGGGACATCCCCCGGGGCGAAGACTCAGGGGGTATCTGCGACCGCTCTCCCCTGCTGCGGCTCCTGGCGACCCCGGCAGCCCGCTTTAACCGCAGAGAAGCATCAAGACATGCGGGACCTGCGGGACAAAGACGCTACGCAAATTCGCGCAGAGGCGCTAAGATGGAGGCGATCCACCTGGAACCCGCTGGATCGCTTTGAGGACGCGTCCTCAGCTGCAGTTCTAGGGGGAGGCAGCGCAGCTGGCTGCACGAACCAGGGGTATCGGGGATAGGATGGGGCAACCGTGAGATCGATGAAGGGAGGTCAGTGTTGACCCAAGAGAGGGTCTCCACCCCGAAAGCACCACCGCCGCAAGACCCGGAGACCGTGCTCGAGGTTGCCGGGCCGCAAGGGCAGGCGATCTATGCCATGGTCCGGCGGATCCTGGACGACGTGGAAAAGGTCGCTCCTTGGGGGGTCCTCTACTATCCGCCCGAGAATCTGGGGGAGTTTCTGCGGATCGGTAACGCCCTGGTCCGGATCATCGCGGCTGTCCCGACTTTCACGGAGAAGCTGGTCCACGAGCTGAACGCGCTTTCTCCGGACGATGCTGCAACCCTCGACAGCGTCCAGTTTTTCTTCCACGGTATCCACAACATGACCGGGCCAGAGCTGACCAAGCTGCGCCGCCGGCTGGAGCAGCTCGAAGCTCGTGGCAAAGAGGTGGCCTGGACCCAAGAAGAACGCGACGCCATCTGTGAGATCAGCGCAGACCTCAAAGGCAAGTACTTGAGTTCGATCATGGGCGCTGCCGCTAGCTTGATCGCGCAAGATCGCTGGGACGGGGTCGAGATCGAACCGATCCTCTTTCCCGAGAAGGCTGAAGAGTTTGAACGCAACCGCCAGCTGGTCAAGACCTTGCGCGAAGTCCTGGAGAGCACTCGTCACTTGCCGGAAGAAATTCCCCTGCGCGAGCTGATCGAACAGTGGCGCAGCCAGCGGCGAGTCGATCAGTATGTGTTGACCCCGTTTTACAGCTTCCTCGGCGTGATGGGCAAGCTGATGAAAGAGTCGAGCCGGCGGGCGCTCTACTCCGGAGACTACCATCAGATCCGCAAGCGCGAGCGCCTGCTCAGCGTCAAGATCAACGAGTTGACCACCCTCCACAACCAGACGTGGAGCGCTGGCGAGGCGGTGACGATTGCTCCTGAGCACTACGCTCTGATGATCGAGCGCGCAGGAGAGATCGCCGCGATTCTCGACGTCGAGATCTTGCGCGGGATTCTCGGTGAACCGGCGATTCGCAATCTGCGTGCGGTCGTGGTGTCGAGCAGTGAGCAGCGCAGCGCCAACGATTCGGCCCTGGAGCGGCTGCCGGAAAACCAGCGCTCACTCGTCACTTTGCTCAAAGACGACGACCTGAAGACTTTTTTCGACTTGCTTTTGGGGTCGGTGCTCAAACGGGCTTCCCTCGCCCTCGATGCCAAGCGGGCCGCGGCTGAACAGCAGGCCAAGGAAGCCGAGGAAAGGGTTGCTGCCGCGCGTGCCGCTCCACCCCCCCCGCTGCTGCGACCAACGGCGACTCCGCTTGAGTCTTGGGATGTCGAAATGGGCGAACCTCCCCTGATCGAGTTTGAGCCAACGATCCCGGCATCGTCCGCTTTTGCACCTCCCGACGAGGCGCAGAGCGACTTTTTGAGCGCGGATTTTCTCGATATGGAAGCGAGTGGCTTTCTCGCCGAGGTCGAACCCGAACCCGCTTTCCGTCCGTCCGGGGCACGCCAGCCGGGGGCACGCGAGCCGGGGGCGTCCCCGACCGCCGCCCGTTCTGCTGAAACGCGCTGGGCCCTCAACCGGCTGCAGTCCTGTTTGCAGCAAATGCTGTCGCCGACGAATCCCCAACGCCGTCAATTCGACTTCTTGCACCGGCTGCTGCAGCAGAAAAAGACGATTCCCCCCAGCATGATCCAGTCGATTCACCCGTTCCTGGACGAGTTGGAGGAAACGCTTCAGCCTCAGTTGCGCCCCCTGATTGATTCCGGCCATCTCTCGCGCGGCTCCTGCGACCAGCTGGATCGTGCCTGCCACGCCCTGCGCGACGCAGGCCTGGCTCGCCACCAACTCGGCCAGGAAGTGTCGACGCAAATGCAACAAGTCCTGCAGGTGCTGGAAGGGCTAAACGCGACCGCTGACGCCGAAATCGCGAAGCTGCCTGCCTCAGCCCAGCCCACGGCGAATTCTGGCTATTGG
>CAZCOV010000232.1:0-10589 GCA_964499975.1 uncultured Thermoanaerobaculia bacterium | reverse complement strand
ACCGTCAGGGCAATTCTGACGTTCCCGTAGGGGCAGGCCCCCGTGCCTGCCCTCCGTGCCTGCCCTCCGTGCCCCAATAACGCCCAACTCACCCTGACGACAACTGCCGGCGAAAACAAGAGTTACTGCTAGTTAATCCGCAGATCAGAGGTCCGCTCAGACGTCAGGAGATCGAGCATCGCTGACCGCAGGGTTTCGGCCAAGGCTTTGCGGTCGGCGGCGAGCATGGGCTCTGGACCAAAGTGCAAGCTGGCGTCAAAGTAGGGTAAGCGTAGGAGCCGCAACAAGTGCCACACAAAATTGCTCTTGCCCCACCAACAGACCACTTCGCGGGCGGGCGGCTCTCCCTGGGGAGTGCGATAAGCGATCGCGGCATAGTGGACCGCGTGCGCTTGGCCGATGGCAAATTCGAGCAAAGGCGGTTTCAACGGCAGGATGGTGTCCCCGCTGCCGCTAGTGCCTTCGGGAAAGAGCACCACCCCGAGGTCCCGCGCCAGGTTAGACGCGATCAACTGGGTGACCCGTACCACGTCTTTTTTGCGCGAACGGTCGATGAAAATTGTATCGGCAGAAGCAAAGATTGGCCCCAAAGCCGGCCAGTTGCGCAGGTCTGCTTTGGCCACGAAGGCCGCGTCGAGATGCGCTGCAAGCAGGAAAATATCGACGTAGCCCAGGTGATTGGCGACCAGCAGAAAGTTGCCCTGGGGCGGGTTGCCGGTGGTCTGGATGCGCATGCGGACCAAGCGCGCACAACCCCTGGCCCAAGTGCGAAACACCTGATTGCGCCAGCGCAGCTGCCACCTGGGTGCCAGCCGCTTAACCGGCAAGATGAACGTCAGGGTGAGGCCACAGCCTAAGGTGAGGAGCAGCAGGCCAGTGAGGCGAAGGGGGAGGAGAAGGATCCGCAGGAGTGACATGGCTCAGCGCGGTTCCGCGGCAAACACCAAGTAGCTGTTTTCTGCACCCGTGTGCCCATCCGCTGCGAAACGTTCGCGCAGGCTCAGCTCTTGCTGACCGAGCAGGGTTTGCCAGTGGGCCACTTCCCCTTCGTCGGCAAGATGGCAAAACCGCGGAGTGTCTGGGTCACCCGTCCAAGTCAACAGCTGATCTCCTGGTTCGAGCTGGTCGAGCGCGATTCTCTCGCCCGCGGTCGTATTGTAGCGCTCCCAGCTCAGGCGCTTCTGCGGTGCTCTGGGATCTTGGTCGAAATGCCAGATCGACAGGGTGAGGATCCCAGGTCGCGCGAGGTGATGGGCCAGATCCACGAGCAAGCGTTGGCGGGTCGCACGGCCGGGGAGGTGGTGCAAGACGCCGAACAGGGCGATCCAGTGAAAGCGCTGTTCGCCCAAAACCGCGCCCAGGGGATCGGCGATGAGGTCAACTGGCTGCAACTGCAAAGGCAGCGGCAACTCCTGCGCTTGAGCCAGGAGCAAGGGGCTGCTGTCGAGCCCGAGGTACGTCCACGGCGCCTTGATCTGGGCGGCGAGAAACCGGGCAAAGCGGCCGTTGCCGCAGCCGACGTCCAGCACCGCGAGCGGAGTGGGCGCAACCTGGGGGAGGTGGGGCAAAAGGCGCTGCCAACCCGGCCAGGCGAACTGGCGGGTGGCACTGAAGGATGACCCGTGCCGCTGGTAAAATCGGCGGTTCACGGCGAGTAAAGCGTTTTGCGTGCGCAAGTCCATGACGGATACCGCCTCGCGAGGCAGCGATCATGATAGGCTCGATTCTGACGATGATGACCGACCTACGCAACCGCGAGGCTTACCAACGCAATGGCGCCATCGCTGGCATCGGTTGCTGGAACTTGAACCAGGTCGCAAATTGGCTCGACCTCTTGACCCAAATTGGCCCCACCTCGATTGAGGCAATCAGCTGAAGAACGCGTCGACGGCGGCAATGCGGACTTCACTCTACGATTTCGACCCCGCACAGTACGAGCCCGAACTGTTGGCGATCATCCACGAGCTGCGCTCCCAGAAGAGCGGTGAGCCGGGGGAGGCCGCGCGCGCGTTCGACCGCGTCCTGCGCCAATACCCGCGCGACGGCCGCGGGGTTTTCTCCAAGAGCCAGATCTTGCGCGGCTTCCGGCACTTGGCCCCGCGTTACGGCTGGGAAGCTGAGGAAGCGGCGTTTCGCGAACGAATCAAGATGAAGCCGGTGCGCACTCAGAGTGGCGTGGCACCGCTGACCGTCTTGACCCGACCGCATCCGTGCCCGGGCAAATGCATTTTTTGCCCCAACGACGTGCGCATGCCCAAGAGCTATCTGGCGCGCGAGCCTGGAGCCCAGCGCGCGGCCCACCACGCTTTTGATCCCTACGGTCAAACCCTGGGACGGCTGCTCGCTTTTCACCACACCGGCCATCAAGTCGACAAAGTGGAACTGATCATTCTCGGCGGGACCTGGTCCTTTTATCCTGAGCCTTACCAGATCTGGTTCGTCAAACGCTGCTTTGATGCCTTGAACGATTTCGCTCCAGAGCCAGCCAGTGCGCCGCCAGAAGCTTCCCCTGACCGGGTCGAGTTTGGCGCACTCGCGGCTGAGGTCGATGGCCGGACCATGGCCACAACGTACAACCAGATCGTCACCCGCTTCTTGCACGAGCAACAAGACGGCAAGCTGCTCGCAAGCGCCGAACATGCCACTTGGGACGAGCTGCGCGCCGTGCAGCAGCAGAACGAGCACAGCAAGGCCCGCTGCGTCGGGCTGGCACTAGAAACGCGTCCGGATCACCTCGATGAAGCCGAAGCCCTGCGCTTGCGCCGGCTCGGTGCGACCAAAGTGCAGATCGGCTACCAGAGCCTTTCTGACCGAGTGCTGGCGATGAACCAGCGCGGACACGATGTGGCTGCGACCCGGCGCGCCATGAACATCCTCCGACAAGCAGGCTTCAAGATCCACGCACACTGGATGCCCAACCTCTATGGCTCAGACCCTGAGCACGACATCGCGGACTTCGCCACGCTGTTTAGCGACCCCGATTTTCGTCCGGATGAGCTCAAGATCTATCCTTGCAGCTTGCTGCCAAGCGCCGAGCTCATGCGCTTTTATGAGCAGGGACGGTGGCGTCCTTACAGCGCGGCAGAGCTCACCCACGTGCTCGCCGAGTGTCTGCTGCAGGTGCCACCCTATTGCCGGGTGACCCGGGTGGTGCGCGACATCCCGGGGGACGACATTGTGGTCGGCAACAAGGTCACCAACTTGCGAGAAGTGGTCGAGCGCGACCTCGCGCGCCGGGGTCTCGCCCTGCAGGACATCCGCGCGAGAGAGATCCGCAGCCGGCGCGTGGCGCTGGCCGACCTTCGTCTGGTGTCGAGTGAATACGCGAGCGCGATCGGACGCGAGGTCTTTCTCCAATTCGTGACCGCGGAGCAACAGGTGGTCGGCTTTTGCCGGCTTTCCTTGCCGCAAGCACCGGTTTTTGCAGCGGAAATCGCGACCAGCGCGATGATCCGCGAGGTCCATGTTTACGGCGTGGTGGTGGGCTTTGGTGAGCGGCCCGAGATGCCCGAGCGTCCGCGCTCACAGCATGCGGGTTTGGGCCGCCAGCTGGTCGAAGCTGCAGCCCAGCGGGCGGCCCAAGCGGGTTTTCGCCGGCTGGCGGTGATCTCCGCAGTGGGAACCCGCGCCTACTACCGCGGACTCGGTTTTGTCGATGGTGAGCTTTACCAACACCGGCAGCTCTAGCCCCTCGCGGCAGCGGGTCCAACCCCGCCGACGAGTCGAGGAGCTGCTCTTGTTCGTGCGAGAACACTGAGAGAAGACATGCGCAGAGCTGGCATTTTTGGTTGGGGCCTCGTGGCTCCCAAGTCCCCCAATATCGACGCTTTCGCCCGCAATTTGGCCGCAAGCGAAAGCTGGCTACAACCGTTCAACGGCTTTGGTCCAGACACTTTTCTGGTCGGGACGCCTGACTTCAGCTTCGAAGACTACCGCGCGTGGATCGAACAGCGTTTTCCGCCCAACCGCTTTTCGCAGCTCGAAACTAAGATGGGCTGGCCGGTCAAGTACGCGATCGGCGCTTTTATCCAGGCCCTGGAACAAAATCCCGGGCTCGAGCCCGAACTGCGCCGCCTGGGCACCCGGACCCACGTGTATGTGGGGACCGGACTGGGTGATCTGCCGACCTGCTATGAGCAGTCCCTGGCCTACTACCACAGCGAACGGCGGTGGAATCGGTTCTGGGCACATCCCGAGCGCAACCCTGCTTTGCGCGAGTTCCTCGCCGGGCACGGCGTGCCGGACGGTGCCACCGTACCCCAACATCCCGATGCGGTGATCGAGGAAGAACGCGACCGCGCTGAGGACGCCTGGTGGAAATTCTGGGCAGCACGCTCTTCCGAGTTGCAGTGCTACCTGCAACTCTTCGCTGCGACCGAAGCGATCGCGGTCGAAGGGGAAGTCGAGTCGGGCAAGATGTCGGCGATCAAGGAAAAGCGCCGACAACAGCGCAAGCTGCAGCAACAATGGCACGCTCCCGAGGCCCCGTGGGAAGCCGTGTCCGCCAATTTGATCTGGAATATCGCCAACATTCCCGCAGCCCAAATCTCGATGCTCGGCGGTTTGACCGGCATGGCGATAGCGCCGGTCGCAGCGTGTTCGACGTTTGGGGTGACGCTCAAGATGGCGATGGACGCAATCAAGCGCGATGAAGTCGATGCCGTGGTGATCGGAGCGACCGATCCGCCCCCGCATCCCATCAGCGTGGGCGCGTTTTACAACGCGCGGGTGATTGCCGCAGACGGCCAGGTGTCCAAACCCTTGACCGAACTGCGGGGCACGCATATTTCCGGCGGTGCCGTGATCTGGATCCTCGGCGAGCTCGAGCACATGCGGGCTCAGGGCTTCCGCCCGCTCGGCCTGGAGCCAGTCGGCGTGGGCATCACCTCAGACGCGGATCACATCATCACGCCGTCGCAAGCCGGACCCACGGCAGCCATCCGCAGGGCGCTTGAAGCCGCCGGAGTCCGCGGGGAGCAGATCGACACCTGGGACCTCCACGCCACGGCCACGCCCGGCGACTGGAACGAGGTCGAGCTGGTGCGCAGCCTGCTCTCAGAACACGTGGTTTTGACCGCACGCAAAGGGATCTTCGGGCACGGCATGTCCGCTTGTGGGGGGTGGGAGCTCAGCGCCCAGTTTTTGGGCTATGCGGGCGGCCAGCTGTTCCCTACGTCCTTGCAGCCAGCCGAGCTCAACGCGCAAATTGCGGGCCTCCACCAGCGCTTTGTTTTCGACCAAGCCACCCCCGCACCCACGGGACCCGCGGGTAAGCTGTCGATGGGCATCGGCGGGATCAATGCTTGCGTGATCTCGCGGCCCTGGGATGTGCCATGATCCTGGGTTGATCCACATATCCTGACGTCATGATCTTCGTTATCCTCGGCTCCTAAACTGAGGACTTCGGTTCAGTTGGAGCCCTGATTGGCGCGCCAAGGCTGGCCCGAGGGATGATCCCGATGTCCTCGACTCGCACCCACGCCAACCCCACAGAACGGCGATCTGTACTGCTCGCCGGGCTGATCGGCCTGAGCGTGCTCGGTTTCTTGCTCGGCAGCTTGACGCTCAAGCTCAATCCGCGCCTCGCAGCAGACGCGAGCGACGCCGTGCTGTTGCTCTTCTACTTCACCCTGGGTTACGGCTTGATCGGGCTGGCTTTGGGGATCCTGGGGGTTGGGGTAACCACGATCGCACGGCGCTGCCTGCCGGCCACAGCTGGCCGCTGGCTGGCCCAGGCCCTGGTGTCCTGGTGGTTGCTCGGCCCCCTCGTCTACTTTGCGCTCCTGCCCGACGTCCGTTGGAGCGGCAACTTGCTGACCGACTTGATCTTCAACCACACGCGCGCGGTCCAACTGGTGTTCGGCTTGGGGTTGGCCCTCGCCGTCGCGGGCCTGGGTCTCCTGCTCGGACGCCTGGTCAAGGTGGCGGGAGTAGGCCGAGTGGACCAACTCTCCTCTGGCCGCTGGTGGGTCGCTTTACTGTTGGCGTGGCTCGTCTTGAGCGGCTTCCAGGCATTTTACTGGCAGGGGGCTGACCGCGAAGCCGTGCCTCCGCTGCCCGATCCTGCCGCGCTCCGGCCAGCTTTTGCGCCAGACCCCTTGATCTTGCTCTGCATTGACGGCGCGGACTTCCAGATCATCGACCCCATGGTGCAAGACCATGAGCTGCCCACCTTCGCCCGTTTGCTGCGCGAGGGAACGCACGGACCGCTCGCCACCCAGCGTCCGGCACGCTCGCCCAACGTGTGGACCTCGATCGTCACCGGCAAGAAACCCGAAGACCATGGGATTCGCCACTTCGTCAACTTCCGCTTTCCCGGCATCGACCATCCCGTCGAGCGTTTTCCGAGCGCCACCGGCCTCAACTTCCACGTAATTCCGCGCTTGGAAAAGCTGCCGGGCTTCCCTTCGATCCAAGCGCCCTACACCAGCGACATGCGCCGCGCGCCAGCCCTCTGGGAGATCATCGGCGGCCCCTTCCAGGTCGGCGTTTATCGCTGGCTGGTCACTTGGCCGGCGCAGCCGGTCAAGGGCTTCAACGTGGCTGCGAGTGTGGTCGCGGACGCCATGCAACTGGTCGATGGCCGCCTGCAAGAGAACGGCAAGCTGCTGCGCCAGGGGGTCTATTACCCCGAAGAATTGATCCTCGAAGTGCAGCACCAACTCGCTTCCTGGACCCCGCCGAAACCGGATCTTGCGCCCTACATCGGCGATCAGCAGCAGGTGGCTCCCAGCCAGACCAAGCTGGCCAAGATCCAGTCGTCGTTGTACGACCCCACGGTTCACCTCCTGCCGCACTTGATGGCCAAGTATCAACCGCGCTTCGTGGTGGCGGGTTTCTATCCGGTCGACGGGTTTCAGCACCTGTTCTCGCAGTATCGCGGCACCGATCTGCCTTTTGCCAATGCGGTGGCTGAACGCTACCGCTACTCGGATGCGCGGCTCGGCGAGTTCCTCGCTGCGCTCACCCCCCCTTTCAACTTGATCGTGGTCTCCGACCACGGCTTTGATTTCGTCCATCACCACCACTCCGAAGACCCTCCCGGCATCTTCATCGCTTGGGGGCCCGCCTTTACTGCTGGACGTCAGGTCAGCGGCTTGTCGATTTACGACCTCGCCCCGCTGTCCTTGCACCTCATGGGCTTGCCCCTGGCAGACGACATGGTGGGCACCGCGACCGGGCATTACCAGCAGGCCCTGGCTCCAGATTTCCTAGCCCAACATGCCGTCTCCCGCGTTCCGAGCTATGAGTTCATCCGTCAAGAGCAGACCAGCTCAGCCAAAAACTCTGAAGAAGAGCTCATCAAACAAGAGCTGCGCAGCCTGGGCTACATCCAATAGAAAGATTCCGACCTCCGCTTAGGAGTGAACCATGCCACTCACCCACACCGATTGCCCGCTGGGACCCCACTTCACCCGAACCACCTCAGCTCAACGCTCTTGCCGCGGATGGCAAGGCTGGGTCAGCGCCTGCTTGCTGATCGCAAGCTCGACCCTCTCGGCGCAACCCGGCACGGGTCCGGGCGGGGTGGGCAACTCGACCGCCCCTTCCGACCTCAAGTTTTGGGTCAAGGCAGATGCCGAGGCATACAGCGACATCGCCTGCACCACCCCAGCTGCCGACAGCGGTACGGTCGCTTGCTGGGCTGACCAGAGCGGCAATGGCAGCGATGCGCAGCAATCGCTGGTCATCCGCCAGCCCAAATGGAAAACCGCCATCTTGAATTCCGTGCATGCGCAGCCCGTCCTGCGTTTTGACGGGGTTGACGACTTCTTGACCAGCGTAGCGGTGCCGGTCACCGGCGCGCTGGGTCGCACCCTGATCGCGGTGATCACCAACGGCGCCGACAGCGGGTTCGCCTACCAACACATCGCCCACTACGGCAGCAACGGCTTGGGCAAGGCCTATGGACTGTGCTTCCGCACCAACGGCAATCAGACCGGTGGGGCGGGTACCAACATCGGCAACCACTACTGGTCGCTCGGCTTTTCCAGCAACTTGACGCAAACTGCGGCACCGCTCATCCTCGATGTCCAGTACAACGGCACCCAAGATGAGCTGTTCGCCAACGGCAGCACGCAGGGAACCCGGATCGCCACCTTGAACACCAACAACGTCGATGGCATCCGCCTGGGCAGCCGGATCAACGCGGTCGACGGGGCCGAGTTTTTCAGTGGAGATATTGCCGAACTGATCGCCTACGGAGTTCAGCTCACCACGCCGCAGCGGGTCCTGGTTGAAAACTACCTCAGCTCGAAGTACGACATCGCTTTGACCGCGCAAGACAAATACGCGGGTGACAGCGCAGGAAACGGCGATTACGACTTGCAGGTTGCGGGGATCGGCCGGGACAGTGGCAGTAGCAGCACCCAAGGTGTCTCGGCTGGCTTGATCCTCACGGACAATGGCTTTTTGCAAGATAACGGCGACTACCTCTTGGCGGGACACCGCGTGACGACCAACGTCGGGGTCAACTCCGATCTGCCGGTGGGAGTCGTCGCTCGCTTTCAGCGCATCTGGTATCTCCACCTCACCGACGTGAGCAACAATGGCGGGGGGGCTAAGCTCACCTTCGATTTTGCGACGGCGGGCCTGGGCTCGATTCCCGGTGGGGGCAATGCCTTCCACCTGCTGGCCCGAGCCGGGACCAGCGGCAATTTCACCAGCCTTGCGACCAGCACCGACGTGACCGGCGATCAGGTGACCTTCACGATCGCCAATGTGCAAGCCACCCTCGCCGGCCAGGGTCCGTATTTCACCGTGGGGTTCACTCCAAGTGTTGACCTCAGGATCACCAAAACCGATGGGGCGAGCCAGGCCGTCGCGGGTCAAGGCGTGACCTACACCATCCAGGCGAGCAATCTGGGGACCACCAATGTGACCGGCGCTACGGTCGGCGACAACTTCCCCGGCACGATCAGCGGGGTGAGCTGGACCTGTTCTGCCACGGCCGGCTCGAGCTGCAGCAGTTCGGGCAATGGCAACCTCAGCGACCTGGTCGATCTGCAGGCCGGCGGGACCGTGACTTACACCGCGACCGGCACGGTTTCTGCCGCGGCCACGGGTTCGCTGATCAACACCGCGAGCGTGACCACACCGATCGGGGTGACCGATTCGGTGTTGTCGAACAACTCCGCGACCGACACGGACACGATTGCGGTCCAGGCCAACCTCGCCATCAGCAAAACCGACGGCGAAACCCTGGTCAACGATGGCGACACCGTGATTTACACCATCACCGTGACCAATCCGAGCGGTCCGGCCAATGCCGTGGGGGCCACGGTCAGCGACCCGTTCCCGGCTGCTTTGACCTGTTCGTGGACTTGCTCGGGCAACGGTGGCGCGACGTGTACGGCAGGACCGGTCGCTGGCGCGATCAACGATGCGGTGAGCCTCCCGGTCGGCGGCAGCGTGACCTACACCGCGACGTGTGCGATTGCGCTCGGCACCGCCGGAATTTTGACCAATACGGCAACGGCCGCAATGCCGGCTGGCACCAGCGATCCCCAGACCAGCAACAACAGCGCGAGCGATGTCGACCTCTTGCGCATCGTGTTTGCCGATGGTTTTGCCACGGGCAATCTCAGCCGCTGGTCGAGTGCGGTGGGAACGAGTTCCTTGATGCTCTTCGAGCTTGGTGGACCCCGAGACCAGTTCGCCGCCACCTTCCGCTTGCACTCAGGCGACCTGGCGCGCCTCGCCCGGTCGGGCAGCGAACTCCTGTCCGGCCACGCAGAGTCCGCCGAACTCCCCTTGTTCCACTTGGAGTGGCGTCCCGCAGCGGCTGGACCGGAACTCCGCATTGCCCTGCGCGACCGCGAAGGCGCGTGGCGCACCAGCGATTGGCTGCCCGCCCCGACCGCGGATCGCCAGCTCGCGTTGACCTGGCAGCAAGACCTGCAAACCGGGATGGGCAGCTTGGAACTCGCAATCGACGGCGCTTCTGGCCTGCGCGTCGACGCACCCGCACCCGGTCAGCAGCTCCAGACCTTGGGGATCGACCGTGCTGCCGGCAAAGCCGTGCTGTGGGAGGACGTCGACTTGGAGTGAACTCGCTTGAACTTCTTCTGTTCCGGGGCAGACCCAGCGCCTGCCCCGCTCCGTCCCGACGCCCACCGACCGACCCGGCGTCCATCCGTTCGGGATGTGCGTACTCGACTAGCGGATCGCGCGGGTCGCGCGGATCGCAGCGGGACTAACCCGTTTTAACCTATAATCGGCGATGATGTGCCACTTCATTGGCATGCTGGCCCTGCTGCTCTTGGCCAGCCCGACCTTCGCTCAGGTCCCCCCCAGTCACCAGCGCGGCCTGTCCGCCGACACCGCCTATCAAATCGGCGAAATCGACTCGATCAACCTCGCGAACGGCAACCTCGTCCTCCACTTGCCCCTCGGCACAACCTACCCGGTCGGACCTGACCTCAGCTACGGCCTCACTTTGTTTTACAACGCCAACGGTTGGGACTTCGACGAGCGCATCTGTGTCTTCGACGGCCAGGTCTACTCCTACGCCGTACCCGTCCCCGATCCGCGGACCAACGCCGGGTTCGGCTGGTCCCTGCACCTGGGCAAGCTGTTCGCGCCTCAGC
>CAZCOV010000231.1:6902-10850 GCA_964499975.1 uncultured Thermoanaerobaculia bacterium | reverse complement strand
CCCGGGGCGCGTCAGCCCGGGGCGCGTCAGCCCGGGGCGCGTCAGCCCGGGGCGCATCAGCCCGGGGCGCGTCAGCCCGGGGCAGGCGGCACGGGCAGCATTGCGTTGGGTCGGCCGATCCCCGGTACCCACTTCTACGTGCTCGACCGCCGCGGTGCCCCGGTCGCTTTGGGGGTAGCTGGTGAGCTGATGATCGGCGGCGCGGGCCTAGCCCGAGGCTATCTGGCACGCCCCAGCCTGACCGCCGAACGCTTCTTGCCCGACCCGTTTGCCGCGGCTTTGCACCAGGAGCCGGGCGCGCGCTACTACCGCACCGGGGATCTGGTGCGTTGCCGCGCGCAAGGCACGGTCGAATTCCTCGGCCGCATCGACCACCAGGTCAAGGTGCGGGGTTTCCGCATCGAACTCGGCGAAATCGAAGCGGCGCTGGTCCGCCATCCTGCGGTGCGGGCGGCGGTCGCTGGCGTGCGCCGCCGTCCGCCCAGTGGGGATACGCTTTTAGTCTGGCTCGAACCGCGCGACCCCCTGGTGGTGCCCTCGGTTGAAGCCTTGCAGGAATTCTTGGGCGAACAGCTACCGGACTACATGGTGCCGTCCGCATTCGTGGTGCTTCCGGCTTTTCCGCGGACGCCTGCGGGCAAGGTCGACCGCAAAGCCCTGCCCGATCCCGAAGTCGGCCGGCAGGGCCTGGCCACCGACTTTGCCGCGCCCCAAACCCCGTTCGAGGAGTACTTGGCCGCGCTGTGGCGCGAAGTGCTCGAGCTCGACCAGGTCGGCGTCAACGATCGGTTTTTCCACCTCGGCGGCAACTCGATTCAAGCGGCGATCTTCACCAACCGCTTGCAAGAAGCCTTGGGCGAGATCGTGCATGTGACCGCGATTTTTCGCCATCAAACCATCCGCGAACTGATCGCTTTCCTCGAGCGCGACTACGCTGAAGCGTTGCCAAGGTTGGGACTTGCGGGGCTCGCTCCGACGGCTTCCGAGTCGGCGCCGGCCCTGGGCATCGCTGCCCCGATGATCGAACAGCTCCGCCAGCTGGCTGGGGAGAGTGCGGAGCAGCAAGCCCTGCGCCGCCGGCCGCGGCCGCTGTCCCAGCTGCAACCCGCGCCGATTTTCGTGCTGTCACCGCCGCGCGCCGGGTCGACCTTGCTGCGCGTGATGTTGGCGGGGCATCCGCAGCTGTTCGCTCCCCCCGAACTCGAGCTGCTGGGATTTGCCACCTTGGGCGACCGCCGTCAAACCTTCTCCGGACACCACAGCTTCGGCGCCGAAGGACTACTGCGCGCGGTCATGGAATTGCGCGGCTGTGATGCTGCGGCCGCCAAAGAACTGATCGATCATCTGGCCGACTCCGATCTCGAAGTGAGCGCGTTTTATGTGCAACTCCAAGCTTGGTGTCAAGGACGGCGGTTGGTCGACAAAACCACCACTTACGCCCTCGACCCGCAAGCTTTGCGTCGGGCCGAGGAAATGTTTGTGGGCGCGCATTACATTCATTTATTGCGCCATCCGTGCGCCACCCTCAAATCTTATGTGGACGTGCGGCTCGATCAGTTTTTGCGTTTTGACAATCCCTGGAGCGGACGTCAGCAAGCGGAATTGTTGTGGGTTGTCGACCACCAAAACATTGTGGAATTTCTCGCGACCGTGCCAGCCGAGCGGCAATATCGTTTACATTTCGAAGACTTGCTGGCGGATCCGGAAAAGCAGAGCCGCGCGCTGTGCGCTTGGTTGGGGCTGGACTTTGCTCCGGCCATGCTCGAGCCCTACAGCAGCGGGCGGATGACCGACGGCATCCACCGCGAATCGCGCATGCACGGCGACCCGCGTTTTCACCAACACCAGGGCATTGACGTTGCCGTGGCCGAGAAGTGGCGCGGCGCCTATCGCTGGCGCGATCTCGCACCCGAGACCCGTCAGCTGGCGGTCGCATTGGGCTATCCCAACGAAGACGAAGCCGCTTCCGGCTTGCTGATCCCGCGCCGTCCCGACCCGACCCGCGCGCCCCTGTCGTGGATGCAAGAAGCTTTTTGGCTGATCGAGCAGCAGATGCAGGCCGAGTCCAGTGTCTACCGCTCGAACCACCAAGTGATGCTCCAAGGCCAGCTCGACGTGCCCGCCCTGACCCAGAGCTTTGCTACCTTGGCCGCGCGGCATGAGATCTTGCGCACCCGCTTTGGCGTCGACGAGCACGGTCAAACCTACCAGGAGGTCTTGCCCCAAATCGCAGTCGAACTCCCCCAAGTCGACCTCACGGCCCTCACTCCGGAGCGGCGGGAAAGCGAAGAGCAGCGCGTCTTGCTCCAGCGCTCGCGGCGGCGGCTCGACTTGGGTCAGGCCCCGGCTTGGTTTTTGCTCCTGGTGCGGCTGGCTCCCGAGCGTTTCAGCTTGCTGGTTTCGATGCATCATATCCTCAACGACAACTGGTCGATGAGCGGGGTCTTTTTCCCTGAGCTCGCGACCTGCTACGAAGCTTTTGCCCGGCGTGAGCCGCCGGTCTTGCCCGCGCTGTCGGTGCAATACGCGGACTATGCCCAATGGGAGCGGGAGCGGTTGCAAGATCAAGTTTTGGAACGTCTGCTCACCTACTGGGGCGAGAAACTTGCGGGCGGGATTCCGCAACTGCACTTGCGCACCGATCGTCCGCGGCCTGCCCGTCCCAGCTTCCGCGGCGACAGCCTGGGCTTTACCTTCTCCCCGGAACTGACGCGATCGCTGGAAGCGCGCAGTCGGGAAGCAAACGTCAGCTTGTTCATGGTCAGCTTGGCCGCGTACCAGCTGCTCCTCGCCCGTCATTCCGGTCAGGAGAACATCCTGGTCGCAAGTCCCACCGCCAACCGTTTTCGCAAGCAGACCGAGCAGCTCTTCGGCTGTTTTGCCAACATGCTGCTGCTGCACACCGACTTGGCCGGCAACCCCACGCTCGACGAAGTCTTAGCGCGGGTGGGCGAGACCGTGCTCGGGGCGTTTAGCCACCAGGAACTTCCCTTCATGTTGGCTTTGGCCAACTTTCCCCCGCCCGACTTCGCGTTCGATCGCTCGCCGTTCCAGGCGATGTTCACTTTCCTCAACGCGCCGCGGCAGAGCGATTCCGGGCAAGATCCGGCGGCCGACTCGATCGCCGGGATAGCCGCCTCCTTGCGCATGGTCAACCGCGGCACCACCGATCAGGACCTCGCCTTATGGCTGGTCCACGGCGACCGGCTCCAAGGCACCCTGATTTACGACAACGAACTCTTCGATCGCATCACCGTCGAGGCCATGATCGCCGACTACGAGCACCTGCTCGCCGCGATCAGCGAGCGTCCGGAAATGCGGCTGGCCGAGGTGCTGGTGGCCGATGGCAGCGGATCGTGAGCTTCGCCTGTCCGCCGAACCCCTGCGCGAGCCTCCGGCCCAGGAGGTGTGGCATGGGGTGAACTCTGGGTGTCGATTTGTTGCGCGCGATGGCGAGCTCTGCTACCTCCAGTGCCTTGGTCCAGCTGCCTTGAAGGCGTCCATCGAGTCTCCGTTTGTTTAGACGCACATCTAACTTGATGTACGTCTGGTCTGACGTATAACTAATGTGGCACGCAGATTCCCAAATGCCAACCCTCGTGGATTGGGAAAGCCAAGGGTGGAGTCGATGATGGCTTCCGCCGGATCGGTTGAGAGGGTGAAGTTGAGGCGCGTGTCCGCAGGCTCTTCGGACGCATGCGGTCAGGGATGCCAGGGAGCCAGGAATCGCCAGGGAGCCAGGGCGAGCACGGCGAGCACGGCGAGCACGGCGGGAGGTTGACGCTGGCGGAACGAAGTCGTACCATTTGCTGAGAGATTGCAAAAGAACCACACAAATCTCTGTTATAAAATAGAAAGCCCCGCAATGAAGAAATATACAACTGGCCCAGCTATAGTTGGCATCGTTGCTCTTGCAAGTATGCTATGGGGGTGCAGCATTCCACCAAC
>CAZCOV010000231.1:0-6892 GCA_964499975.1 uncultured Thermoanaerobaculia bacterium | reverse complement strand
AGCAGGGAAACTTTTATTGTGGACCGGCGAGCATCCTCATGTGGCGCCTGTACGACGGCCTGCCCGAAGTTTCTCAGAGCTCGATCGCCAACTACATTGGGTGCTCTGCCTCAGCCGGTGTGAGTCCGGAGGGCATCGCGAGGGGGGTGAACTACTTCACATACACCAACGATGCTTTTGTAGATGACTACGGTGGGCTGGGAGACCCTACCGAGCTCGAAGCGCAGTTCTATTCGCGCCAAATTGCTTCAATCGACCAGGGCATACCGGTGATCGCCATCGTTAACGGGGGTCTGCATGCTGGGGTGATCAATGGGGGTAAGTGGCACCGTGACAAAGTCAGCGGCTACAACGTTTGGGATTCGATCCTGTTCCATGATCCGTATCCGGACTTTGGCGGACCCAACGTACCGTACAGTTCTGGCCGCTGGACGACTGGCTTCGTCGTCCTTCAGGTGGTCTCGACCTACGCAATTCTGGATGCCGAATCCAGCCTCAATCTTTATGGAAGAAGCGTGAGGATTCAAGGCCGAACGGATTGGCCGCCGCACGAAGACATTCCCAACTAGCCAACGGTGGAGCTAACGTGGCTTACCAGATAGGACAGTGACGGTTATGAAGACGACGTTTCTCGCCATCGCATGCGCGGTTCTCTGGGTCGGATCCGCGGCTGCTGCTCCTTGGGGCCTGGCAGACTGTCAACCCCCGGATTCGCAGAAGTGGCTGGCTTTGAAGGAAGAGATTCGCCACGCGAAGCCTGGCTCTCCCCTCTATTTGCCACACCCTTTTCCCAAAACCGACGCTGAGGTGATCGCTGACTACTTGTATCAGTACCAAGAGATGTGGAATGACACGCCGCCATCCCAGGTCTTCGAGGAGGAAAAGGACGTTCTCGCAGGAGTGAAGCAGGGAACGCTGCGGTTCGAAATCGTACGGGTTGAGAACTGGACGCCGATGCGCTGTACTCGTCACAACAAAAAAACGGAGTTTGACTTCATGCTCCGCATCTTTGAGTCTGCAACCGGTATCGAGCTCGCACGCACCGCCCTGGATGACGCCGGATACATCGCCATGAGCGCGAATGCCACTGCGCAAGAGCGGTCGCAACCGGTAAGCCAACAGCGCCAGAGCCTCAAGAGCCTGGCCGAAGGTTTACGTCTTCTGGAGCAGGAGTTCGGAGTCCGCGGGGACGCCCCCCAGTATGTCTACACCTGGGGCGTAGGGGGGCTGCGTTGCCAGACCGTGGCCCCCTGCATCGCATTCCGGGATGGGGACAAAACTTACTTGCTCAATTATCGCGGCGAGTGGTTCACGATTCCGGCGCAGCGGCGCCGTCTTTTTCAGGATCAGGAGCTGGCCACCTCTGAGAGTCGCGACCGCCTGCTCCAAAGCCTCGCGCCGGAAGAGCGCCTCATTTCCCTCGGTGGACAGGAATATGCCATTGCTCATGAGGTCAAGCGGACGAGCAAGCAGTAAGCCGTTCTAGCTGCCTTCCTGGTACTTGTTTAACGTCGTTGGCGCGCCCCTTTGAAGTCCACCTCGCGAGCGCGATCTGTGGCAGACGCGATCGTTCCAGGAGCACGTCATGAGCCAGGAAGCTGGGAGTTGGCGTGTTTGGCGAACTGTGCTAGCCTATGCCCCGCCCGACGCCGTGAGTCGTTTGACTCGGGTTCTGCGGGTATCAGCCCCCATCGTCTAGCCAGGTCAGGACACCAGCCTTTCAAGCTGGCGACACGGGTTCGAATCCCGTTGGGGGTACCACCTTCCGCGCGCTTGCGGCTCCTGGCCGCTCCCATCGCCTGAGCCCGTCCGCCGGCTGAAACCATCTACCCGCTGACTCTTGCTCCTAGCAATTCTCGAGTTCAACCGCCTGTCGGCGGGCTGCAGTTGCGTTATGATTCATCGCTTTGGTCTTGAATCCGGATCGTCGTCGCAGCAGGAGAGAGGTGAGTGGAAGTCAAGAGGTACGGGGGGTGGATGCACGCCCTGCGGATTAGCTGGCTGGCAAGCTGTGCTCTGCCTCTGATCACCCTCAGCGCTGAGCCCTGGTCGCAAACTCGCTTCAGCCGTCTCGGGGTGGATCAAGGGGTGTCGCACACCACGGTCTGGGACGTGGCCCAAGACCAGCGCGGTTTCCTGTGGATCGCGACCGAAACCTCAGTCCAGCGCTATGACGGCTACACTTTCGTCAACTATCGGCACGACCCCAAGAACGAAGGCTCGTTGTCGGACCCCGACGCGGTCCAGATTCATGAGGACCGCCAAGGCAACCTTTGGATTGCCACACGTCAGCAATGGGTCAACCGTTATGACCGCACCGCAGATCGGTTTGTGCGTTATTCGCTGACTCGAACGGAAGAGGTGCGTCCGAGTCCGACTTTCGTCCGCGACATGACCGACGACCAGGACGGTCGATTGTGGTTCGCGACCCTGGCTGGACTGGTGCGCCTCGACCCCACGAGCGGGGAAGTCGTGCATTTCCACCACGACGCCCAGGACCAAGACAGCCTGAGCAGCAACACCGTGTGGACCGTCCTTACAGATCGTGACGGAACTCTCTGGGCGGGCACGGCCCAAGGGCTGGACCAGTGGGGGAACGAAAGCGGCAAGTTTGTCCATTTTCCGTTGCGGCCGGCGGCGGCGGCCGAACCGGTCGGAGTAGTCGGATTGTACGAAGCGCCAGCCGGACCGCTCTGGGCGGTCACCGACAGCGGAAACCTGTTCCGCCAAGATCGCCGGTCAGGCACCTGGGAGTTGGTCACCCAGGTGGGAAATGATATTTCTCGCATGGCGGCAGCCCCCGACGGCCACCTGTGGTTCAGCAGCTTTACCAGCGGTCTGTCCTGCTTGGACCCGGCTTCTTCCCGGCTTTTGCAGTGGCGCCATGATCCCAACGATCCTGAGTCGATCAGCTCGGACCAGATCCTGAGCCTCGGCTGGGATCGTGCGGGCCTGCTCTGGGTCGGCACCCGCGATGGTATCTCGCTCTTCAATCCCCGCCGTTCCCGTTTTTCGGTCGTCCGACACCGCGCAACCGAGGGCCTGGCAGGCCGCAACGTCAGCGCTTTGCTCGAAGACCATCAGGGAACGGTTTGGGTCGGCACCAGCGAAGGGCAACTCACCGCCTGGGATCCCCTCCGCGCAACGTTCAAGCCGGTGGTCCCCGGGCAAGATGGCTCCATCCGAGCGCTGCTGGAGACCCCAACAGGTCAACTCTGGGTGGCAGGTATGCATGGACTGGCGTGGCTCGATCGCGCACGGCACCAGCTACAGCTCTTCCCGATCCAAGGTCTCGCCAGCACCATCCTCTCTCTCGCTCTTGACCGGGAGGGGACCTTGTGGCTAGGTACCGGCGCTCAGGGACTGTTGCGCCTGGGTGCCGAGGGCATGGCCAAGCCTGGTGCGGCCCAGCCTGGTGCGGCCCAGCCCGCCCCTCTGGTGAATCCGATCCAAAGCTCGATTTACGCGTTGCTGATCGACCGCGCGGGTTCCTTGTGGGCGGGCGCTGAAGAGGGGTTGTATCGGGTGGATCCGCGGTCTCTGGAAGTCACCAGCTGGCGTCATGACCCAGCCGACCCCACCAGCTTGAGTTCCGGCTCTGTGGTCGACCTCCACCAAGACCCTGCGGGCCGGTTGTGGGTCGCGACTTACGGCGGGGGGTTGAACCGCTTCGATCCCGTGCGGCAGCAGTTCCATCATTACCGCGAGGAGAATGGCTTGCCTCACGATCAGGTGACGGGCTTGCTCGAGGACGACGCAGGTCGCTTGTGGATCAGCACCAACCATGGCTTGGGCCGTTTCGATCCGGTCAGCGAAACGTTTCGCAACTATGATGCTGAGGATGGCCTTGCCAGCAATGTCTTTTTCATCGGGGCACACTGCAAGACCTCCCAGGGAGTGCTGCTTTTCGGCGGCTACAATGGATTGACCGCCTTCTCCCCCAATGAACTCCAAGACGACCCCCAACCGCCGCCGGTGGTGCTCACCGAGCTGCAGGTCGAAGGTGAAACCATGCGGCCCGGAGCTCAGGGCTCGCCGCTCCGCGAGTCGATCACCGAGACCCGAGAATTCGTTTTGAATCACCGTCAGCGCTCGTTTTCCTTGACATTCGCCGCCCCCTATTTCGCCAACCCGGGCAAGAACCGTTTTGCTTTTCGCCTCGCAGGCTACGATCCCGATTGGACGGTCACGGATGCTAGCAACCGCCACGCGCGCTACACCAATCTTGACCCCGGCGAGTACCTTTTCCAGGTCAAGGCGAGCAACCCGGACGGCAGGTGGAACGAAGCCGGAACCCAGGTGGGCCTGCGCATCTTGCCTCCACCCTGGCGGACTTCCTGGGCCTACGCCCTCTACTCCCTGACCCTCCTGGCGGGGGTGTTCGCCTACAACCGCTGGCAGGAACAGCGCCTCGCCAAAGAGCGGCAAATCAGCGCGCAACTACGCGAGACTGACCGGATCAAGAATGAATTTTTGGCCAATACCTCGCATGAGCTGCGCACCCCGCTTTATGGCATCACCGGCCTTGCCGAATCCATACTCGACGGCGTCCATGGCGACCTGCCGCAACCTATGCGCGATGACTTGGCGATGATCGTGGCGAGCGGCCAGCGGCTTGGCGGGCTGGTCAGCGACATTCTCGACTTCTCCCGCTTGCGCAGCCGCGAGCTGGCCTTGGTGCGCAAGCCGCTCGCGCTCCACGCGGTGGTCGAGGTGGTGATGACCCTGGTCCGACCGCTGATCGGCAGCAAGAACTTGCGTTTGCGCAGCACGGTGGCAGCAGACCTACCAGCGGTGGATGCTGACGAGAATCGCCTCCAGCAGATCTTGCTCAACCTGGTGAGCAATGCGATCAAGTTCACCGAGAGCGGCGAGGTGGTCGTCGCAGCCCAAAGCGAGCCCCTGCCCGGCGGCCAGGTCAGCAGCCAGTCCTCAAGACCGCGCGTCCGGGTCACGGTGCGCGATACCGGGATCGGAATCCCGGCGGATCAGCTGGCGCGGATCCTCGAGCCCTTCGAACAAGTCGATGCCTCGACCCAGCGCGCCTATTCTGGGGCTGGGCTGGGTCTCGCGATCACCCGCCAGCTGGTCGAGCTGCACGGCGGGGAGCTCACGGTGGAGTCGGTGGTGGGACAAGGCTCTTGCTTCAGCTGGACGCTGCCGGTTGCGGTTGAGTCGGCTGGGGTCACCCAACCTGCCAGTCGGTATCGCCGGCCCATGCCCCCAGTGCCACAAAGCGTTGAGATCCCCGACGTTGCCTTGACCAGTTTGACGACTCCCACCGGCAACAGCGACGCCGGGCCGAGCATTCTGGTCGTTGATGACGAACCGGTGATCCGCCAGGTCCTGGTCAACCAGCTTGCACCGCAGGGCTACCGCCTCCTCCAGGCGAGCAGCGGACCCGAGGCCCTGCGCTTGCTGGAGCAAAGTCCGGACTTGGTCTTGCTCGACGTGATGATGCCGCGGATGTCGGGGTTCGAAGTCTGCCAGCAGATCCGCCAGAAGCACTCCCTGGACGACTTGCCGGTGATCTACCTCACCGCCAAGAGCCAGGTCGAAGATCTGGTGCAAGGATTCGCCAGCGGGGCCAACGATTTCCTCACCAAACCGATCGTCAAAGAGGAACTGCTTGCCCGCGTGCGGACCCACTTGCAGCTCTTACAAATGCACCGTCAGTTGAGTGCTCAGGTTGCCGAGCGGACCTCTCAGGTCAAGGCCCTGGGTGGTCTGTTGCCGATCTGTTCGAGCTGCAAGAAGATCCGCGATGATGACGGCTATTGGAGCGAACTCGAAACCTACCTCAACACCTACTCTGGCCTGCGCCTCACCCACGGCCTGTGCAGCGAGTGCTCACGCCGTCTCTATCCCGAGTTTGATCTCGAAGGGTGAGCAGGATCAGGTGAGCAGGGCAAACCGTCCCGCGCAAGCACCGCCCGCCCGTCCTCAGCGGCAACGCGCAGCGTTGGCCGCTGGAGGGCGTTGTTGGGCCTGAGAACCGCGACTCGCCTCGAGCGGCTGAATGCGACTGAGAGCGCGCCCAATCTCCGCTTCGGCGCACTCAATGTCGTAGTTGGCCTGCAAGTTCATCCAACTCTGCACGTCAGTGCCAAAAAAACGCGCAAGCCTCAAGGCCGTGTCGGCCGTCACGCCCCTACGCTCACGCGCGATCTCGCTGATGCGCGCAGGTGTCACGCCAACAGCACGAGCAAGTGCCGTGCATGACAAGCCCAGCGGCCGCATGAGTTCTTCCCGCAGGATCTCGCCTGGGTGTACCGGCTTCAGCTTCTTCCGCGCCATCTCACGCTCCTCAATGGTAGTCCACGATCTCCACGTCTTCAGGCCCCTGCGGCGTCCATACGAAGCAGACTCCAAACTGGTCGTTCACCCGAATGCTGTGCTGTCCAGCACGGTCGCCTCGCAGCGCCTCAAGGCGGTTGCCGGGAGGCGCGCGCAAGAAGGACAGCGTGGCGGCGGCGTGTAGCTGTGCGAGTTTGCGTCGGGCGGCGGTTTCGATGCCCACGAATCGACGAACCCGTTGCCCCATGTGCAGCAGCCTCGTATCGGGGCACTTGAAGGACCGAATCGCCACACTTCATAGTGTATATCGGAACGCGATACGACGCAAACCCATGGGGCCTCTCGGGTGCTTAACGGTTTTCGGGCCTGGAGCCGAGCGCTCGCACAGAGGTTGATTTCTGAGCCAGAGATCCTGAGAACCCTGCCGGGTCCAAGGAGGGGGCCCGAAAACCGGTACACCCCCCGCCGAGGACGCAGGCCACCAGGCCACCAGGAAGAGGGTGCCGAGGATACCGAGGATGCCGAGGATGCTCAGCGGTTGCGGCGTTCGAGGTCTCCGCAGACGGTCAACCCTTGCGGGTGCGCTTAAGGAGAA
>CAZCOV010000230.1:5456-10860 GCA_964499975.1 uncultured Thermoanaerobaculia bacterium | reverse complement strand
GGATCGCGGTGTTGCCCGCGCCGTTCGAGAGGTAGGTGTAGGTGTCGACGGTGCCGTTGCGGTTCTCGCTCAGGCGGTTGCCGATCTTGTCGTAGGTCCAGTCGAGTTCGCCCCACGGGGCGCCGTCGGCCGCAGCGAGGAAGTACTGGACGTCCTGGTAGCCAAAAGTGCGGCTCGAGACCGCCGGCGGGACCGGCGCGACGGTCGCGGAGAAGGCCGCGCCGACCGCGACCGAGAAACCAGGGTTCAAGTAGACCGTTTGACCGGCGTGGAAGGTGACGGTGGCACCCGCGGCCACGTTGACGGCGGGGCCAGCCGTGATCTCGTCGCAGGCGGCGTAGGTCGCGTCCGCGTCGAGCGTCTGGTTGGCAAGGGCGAGGGTCGGGACGCACGCCTCGCTCTCGACGATCGAGGTGATGTTGCCGACGTCGTCGGTGGTGTAGTCCCAGGCGTGCGACCGGTTCGTGGTGACCTCGATGGCGTCAGGGAAGTAGCGGGCGTCAAAGAGGCGCGACTCGGCCACGCCATTGCCGAGCGTCAGCGCCGTGAGTGGACCCGACGAGAGATAGGCCGCCGCCGTCACCACGTCCTGCACGGCCACGCCGTCGTCGACTGCAAGGCTCGCCTCGCGGTCGGCGAAGTCGAAGCTGTAGGTGGCGATCGCGCCGCCGGGGTAGGTGATCGTGGTTCGGTTGCCGTTCTGATCGTAGCCGTAGCTGAGCTCGCCGTCCTGGATCACCCGGCCGAAGCGGTCATAGGCGTACTCGACGCTCGTCCCGTTGCGGACGATCGCGGTCAGGCGCCCTTGCGCGAAGGGGACGCCGATGTCGTCGTAGACGTAGGTGGTGTCGAGCGTCGGGGCCGGATAGTCGACCAGGGTCACCCGGTCCGCCGCGTCGTAGGCGCGCATCACCGTGACCGCGCGCGCGTCGGTGGTTGAGACCAGCGAGCCGTGCTCGTCGTAGAGGTGCGCGGTGACCCCAGAGACGGGCGAGTCTTCCGCGCTCATCAAGTCGCGGTCGCTGTACTCGTACTCGGTCAGGTTCCCCTCGCCGTCGGTGACCGCCACCAGGTGGTCCTGGCCGTCGTAGCCGTAGGTCGTCACCACGCTGCCGCCTCCGGCGCCACCCCACGGCTCGCTCACCGAGGTCAGCCGGTCGAGCGCGTCATAGGCGTACACCCGCGTCGCCGGGTTGGTCTGCCCGGCGCTCGGATGGTTGGCGTCCCACTCGCGCTCGAGGTTGCCGTCGCAGTCGTAGTCGTACTCGGTCACCGAGCCGTCCGCGTGGACGACACGATCGAGGTGGCAGCGGGTCGAGTAGACGAAGTCGGTCGTCGACTCGGTGACCCAGGTCGAGCCGTTCCAGCGCTGGAGTTCCTCCTTGGTGCGGTGGCCCACCGGGTCCAGGGTATAAAACGTCCGCTCGCCGGGCGTTGCGGCATCCGGCTTGCGCTCCACCGAAACCAGCCGCCCGGCAGCGTCATAGCCGTACTCGATCAGGTTGCCGCGGGGCAGGGTCGTGCGCAAGAGGTCGCCGAAGACGGTGTACGCGTACTGGGTGGCGAGGTCCTCGGCGGGCACGGCCCCGAGCTGCCGCGTTTCCGTCACCCGGTCGAGCGGGTCATAGGCGGTCGTCGTCTCGACGCTGTTGGGGTCGATGATCGAGGTGCGGCGGTTGTACGGGTCATAGCCGAAGCTCGTCGTGCCGACCACGGGATCGGTCCGCGTCAGGACCACCAGGTCACCGCGGGTCGGCTCGTAAGTGAAGCTCGTCGCGTCCGCCGCCCCGAAGCCCGGCGGGTCGATCACCGTCGGCTGACCGACCGCGTTGTAGGTCGTCGTCGTGGTGTAGCTGAACGGCGAACCGTCCTCGAAGCCCAGGGTGGTCCGGCTGCTCGCGTTGCCAAAGGCGTCATAGACCGTCGATGTCCGCCGCTCGTCGAGCGGGTTGCCGGTCACGGAGGGCTGCACCACCTCGGTCGCAAACGCCGGGAAGGCGACGTCGTACTCCCAGGTCGTCTCCCGCTCGAGCGGGGTCCCGAAAGCCTCGATCCGCGACGTCAGCTGGCCGTTCTCGTCGTAGGCCATCACGGTGATGTTGCCGTTGCCGTCGGTTTCGCGGGTCGGCAGCAGGGGGTTTTGTGGGTCGAGGTACAAGAACGTGGTGTTCGGACCCAGACCGCAAGTCGGGCAGGAGCCCGAAATCGACAGCATGCGCGGGCGCTCGTCGACCAGCTCATACTGATAGATCGAGGTGTTGCCCAAGGGATCGCTCACCGTGGTCTCGGTGGGGGCCGCCGGATCGTCATAAGCGAGCTCCCAGACCTCCACTGCCGCCGGATCGCCCGCGGTGTTGGCCCCACTCCAGGTACGCACGACGTTCCATGAGGCGTCGTACTCCCAGCCCTGCAGCACCCGCTCGCTCAGATCCGTGCCGACGAGCGTCATTTTCGTCAACGCTCCGGGCAGGCTGGCTGCTGCATACCCCAGGACAATCGCCCGCCCATCGGGACGGTCCATGCGGACGAGGTCTGGACCCTGCCACGAGTACGTCCACACCCGGCGGCTCAGGTCAACCCCCTCGCGTTCGATGGTCCGCAGCTTCCCGGCGCTCGGGTTTCCAGCCGGGTAGTAGGTGAAGACGTCAGCTTGCCCGTCGGGGAAGTCCACCCGCACCAGCTGGCCCGAGCCGTTGTAGGTGGCAACGCTCGCCTGCCCACTGCGCGCCTCGGTCCTGGTCCACCGCCCCGTCGCATCGAAGAACTGGGTGTGCCCGTCTTGAAACCGCAGCTCCCAGCCGCCAGCCGTCTTGAACAGTCGATCTTTCTCGTCGGACGGCCGCGTCTCTTCGTAGAGCCCGGCCGGGTCGAGCACCGTATCGGTGTACTCCAAAAGGCCCCCAGATCGGGTCAGCAGCCAGACGTGGCTCGCATCCGGAGCCATCACGATGCGCTCGGCAAAGTCGTGCGACCAGTAGCGGCCAAGCGCCACATTCCACGCCGCCGAGCCGGGGAAACCGGGGTGGCCAATGCCGCGGCCAAGATAATGCAGCGTGGCCCCCGGGCTGCCCGGCGGCGTCACCGCCGCGCCGCCGCCGCTGATCGGGGTGCCACTGCTGCCGCTGATACCGTCCCCACCTTTACCCGGAGCACTCGGCCCACCGGGAGGACCGCCGCTCCCCGGAAGGCAGTGCGTGCAGCTCTTGCACCGCGGCGGTGGAGGTGGCGGCGGATTGCACGCTTCCTGGAGTTGCGGGCCAACGTTGACCGGGAAGGTCTTGTTCTTGGGGCACAGCGAGGGCGGGCAAACGGGCAGAAAAGACGGACACGGGCAGCTCGAGGCGGCGATTGAATATTGGGTATTAGTCTGGTTACAACTTAAGCCCCAGCTGACGATTCCCATCTCGTCGACAATCGCCGCACCAGCATAGCCGCAGTAGCCCAGGGTTCCCACGCCCACGTGGTCGACCTGCAACGTGGCGTAGCTGTAGCCGAAACCCACCGCGCCCGGATTGTTGAGCTCATTGCCGGTGAAAGTGAGGTGGGCCTTCACCGTGGCCGCGCAGACCGTCGGCGGGTTGGGGATGCATCCCGGCGCCAGCTCGACGGTCACACTCCCGAGCAGCGGGAAATAACACCGGATGGGGGGTGTGGCGCCGAAGCAATTGGCTGCCTCGGCCTCGCCATCGTTGCCCAAACCTGTCCACTGGATCGAGCCGGTGCAAAACTGGGCGCCCGCCGGGCCGGCGCTGCCCAGGGCCACCGCCAGGGCGATGGTGCCGAGCGCGATCCGCGAGCGTGGCCGCAATTTCATGGCTCCTCTTCCAGGCGCTGCAACCGTCCTTCCAAGGCTTGGATGGCCGCCTGTTGCTGCGCGATCGTCTTGTCTTGCTGCAAGGTGTAAAGGGTCAGCTCCTCGACTTTTTCGAGCAGCCGCAACTGCAGCTCCGACACGTTGATCTTTTGGCCTCCGCCGACCTCCTCGGCGGAAGGCATGTTGGGCAGGGAGCGGTGTTTTTCGATGTGACGCGCCAGATCCGCGAGCGGCATCAGCTGGTACTCAGGAGCGAAAACATAGTCCGGATAAAGACCTCCGGCGGTGGTCAGGGTGCCGGTGATCGTCAGGTTGCCCACGCCGTCGAGCACGAACTGGCCGATGCCGGATCCCGACCGGCCGATGATGAAACTCCCGGAGTTTAGAACGTCGAAATAATAGCCCGTAAATCCAGGCGGGGCGGCTCGGTTCTCGAAGGTGAAGCGAGCGCGCCCGTAGTTACTGACTTCGAACAGGGTGCGCGGAGCCAGGGTCGAAGAAGTATCTTCCACCCGAATCCGGGCCGAGCCGTCGTTCGTGACCACGTGCAGCGGGTACGCTGGCGTCGCAGTCCCGATGCCAACCTTGCCATTCGGGGCCACGGAGATGCCCTGCTGGCCCCACAATGCCTCGACTGACAACCCCAGGACGAAAAGAACCACCACTACGCATCCATTGTTTCTCATCGCCACAACCTCTCTTGGGAAGAGTCCCCAGGACGGACTTCCTATCAAGCTATAACTGAGCCTACCTATAACCTGATAGGGTCTCGATTGTCAAGAGGAAAAGAGCGAGCTGAGCGACCGCAGCGTCGGCAGACGACAGAAGCGCTGCGCAAGGGTTGCCGCCGCCTTCACAGCCCACGGTCTCCCGGCGAAAAGACGTCAGGCCAGCGTTCCTCAGCCCACGCTGCAATCGCTTCACTGGCCACGCGCTGCCCCGCCGGAGTCCAGTGACCGTCGCGCGAGAAATACAGCGCTTGCTCCGCCGGAGCGCGCACGGTGTGGGCGCGCAGGACCGGGGTCAAGTCGAGGAATTCGAGCTGCAGGTCGGTCAAAAGCCCGTGGATTTTCGCCAGGGTTTGCTCGTGGATGTAGCGCCGCGGTCCCCAGCCGTCGACCGCTTGGTCTTTGGGAATGATGATCACGGCCAGAGGAATGCGCGGCTTTCCTGCCGGCTGACAGGTGGCTTTGAGACGCGCCAGGATCGCAGCGGTCAGGGGCCAGGCAGGACCACCGCCGAGGTGCTCGCCGAGGTCGCGACGGGTGCGGTTCACGAGGGAAAAGAGGCGAGATGAGAACCCCTCTGGGACACGCGGTAGCGCGTCCAGCCGCGGCACCGGGACGTTGACCAGCGCGAGTTCGCCGTTGTCGGCGAGCTCGAAACGCGGTTTGGGGTAGCCGAGCTGGTCGGTCCGGGCATTGCGAAAGACGCTTCCCTCGAAAAGCCCGAGGAGCACCAGGTCGGGCTGATAAGCGAGGCCGCGATCCAGGAAGCGCAGCAGGTTCTGGTCGGTGCCATAGCCGGTGACCGCCAAGTTGACCACTTCGAGCGCGGGAAAACGGTTGCCCAGGAGCGCCGGCCAGGCTT
>CAZCOV010000230.1:0-5446 GCA_964499975.1 uncultured Thermoanaerobaculia bacterium | reverse complement strand
CCGACAGAGTGCCTTGAGCGGATCGAGTGAGTTCGGCCAGGCTTCGTGGTTCTCGACCCCGTGACCAAACGTGAAGGAGTCGCCGAGGACCACCACCCGTGGCCGCCCGGGAGTGCGCGTGAGGGGCACCTCGTGGGTGCTGCGCAGCCCCGCGCGGTCGATTTCAACCCACACGGCGAATTCGTCGCTGGTGTCGCGTTCGCGGGCGCCGGGCACGAGGTCCCAGCCCAGGCGTGGGTGGTACGCGAAAAACGAGGTGCCTGCTGGAGCCGGGGGGGGAACGAGCGGCTTGCCGATCTGCAGCACGCGCAACAGGACTTCGGCCGCGACCAGCATCACCAGGAGGGAGAACCCCAAAAGCAGCAGTCGGGTCAGCCACTCGCGGGAAGGTACCAAGCCGATCACTGCATGCTCCCTTCATTTCCTGCGGGAACGCAAAGTTGGGCGTAGGACCGCGGTCGCCGCCAGTGGCTGAGGGTGCCAGCCATCACCGCGAGCAGTCCGCGCGCGGCGGCTAACCGGCTCGTGGCACGCCGCGGCCGCCGCAGCGGCAGGCTGAGCAAACGGAGCAGCATGCCCCCAAACAGGGTGGTGCGGGCGAGGCCTACCCACAGTCCGCCATGGTGGCAGCCGAGGTAACGGGTCAAGTTGCGGTTGTAGATCCACAAGAACGGGCCATAGCCGAGCTGCGGCACGGTCGCGCCGCCGACGTGCAGCCAGCGCGAGGTCGGGCAGTAGCGCAAGCAGTGCCCAGCGCGCTGCAACCGCCGCGCCAGGTCGACGTCTTCGAACCAGGCGGGAAAGAAGCCGGTGTCGAGTCCACCCAGCGCGCTGAGCACCCGGCGTTGGAGCACCAGGGCAGCGCCCGCGGGTTGGGCCACCAGCGCGCCGGCCAGAGGCTCCGTCGCCGGCCCTGCGGTTCCGCGCAACAGCAAGGTTTGCCGCAAGAGCGTCCAGGGGCTGGGCAGGGGACGCAGCTGCCAGCGGCACTGAGAGACGCCGTCCGGGTCGAGCAAGGCCGGCGCCAAACCCGCAGCATCTGGGAAGTCGACAAAACCCTGGAGCAGCGCCGGCAGCGCTCCTGGCAGCGGCCTCACGTCAGGATTGAGGAGCAGCAGGAACTCCCCTTGGGCGAGCGCCAGGCCGCAGTTGACCCCACCGGCAAAACCCAAGTTGTGGGGTGGCACGATTTTCCGCACCGGTGATGCGAGTTCCGGCAAGCTGGCGCTGTTGTCGATCACCAGCAGCTCAAAACGCGGATCGTCCATGGGCCAGGCGCGCAGCAACTCCGCAAGCTGAGCTTCGTTCCGCCAGTGGACCACCACGGCAGTGAGCCGAGGAATAGCTTTAGAATCAGGGGACGGTGGATGCATCAGCGGTCCTGGAAGCGGCGCAGCTCAAGCCAAGAGACGAGCGGAGCAGCCGTGTGCGCGAAGCCGGGCAACTGGGCCGCGGCCCGGGTCCAGCCCGCGAGAATGCCGCGGCCACGCGGTCGCTCGTGGCGCGTCAGAGCTTGGCACAAGTCGACGGCGTCACGCAAAAAGACCCACGGCAAGCGCGGCCAGAACGAGCGCCCGAGCAGCCGCGCGAGGACCAAGTAGCGGTTGCCGTAGATCCAGCGCCAGGTGGCTTCGGGCCGCAGCTGACCGCTGGTCGATCCCGCATGATGCGCTTGGGCCGCGGGCACGCACAGCGCGGTGAAGCCCTGCGCGCGCAACCGACCCGCAAGGTCCACGTCCTCGTAGTAGGAAACCAGGCGCGAATCAAAAAACTCCCCCGGGGCAAGCTGCGCGCGTTCGAGGGCGGTGCGGCGAAAAATCGCGGCCGTGGCCGAGACCCCAAAGATTTCGCGGATCGGCTGGTTCGGCAGGTCCGGGGTGGCTGGCTGGTCACGTCCGAGCTGGACCGCTTGGCCAAAGCGATTCCACCCCAGGCCGCAACCATCGATGCGGGCCGGCTCGACCCCGAGCTGGAGTTGCACTCCTTGGGCTGCCGCAGCTTGGGGATACGCGGCGAGGCCCGCCAACAAGGACTGCGTCCAGCCTGGGACGATGATCAAGTCGTCGTTGACCGTGGCGATAAAAGCCGGGTCGCTCGCGGCGAGCACGGCGCGGAGCGCCAGGTTGTTGGCTTGGGCAAAGCCGGTGTTTTGCGGCAGCCGCAGGACGCGATCGCTCAACCCTGGGGGTAAGTGCGCTGGCTCGGCTCCCTGATCCACGACCACGATGCGCAGTTGCGCGCCACCGTCTTGCCGCAGGGCAGCCAGGCAAGCCGCGAGCCAGGGGCTGGCGCCGATCGTCGGGACGATGGCATATACCAGGTCGGCAAGGGTCATTGCCAAGTGAGGACTGCGCGATCGATGATCGCAGCGTTGTTCTTCCAGGTCGGCGCCTTTCCCTCGGGCCCGAGCACGACCAACGGCTGACCTGGCGGCCAAGTGTAAGGACCGAATTCGAGTTCCTGCCATTCCTGGCCGCGCGCGATCTCGTGCGTGGCGAGGACCGTCTCGCCCGCAGCCAAGCGCAAAGCAAAGGGCTGATCTTCGTTTTCGACCAACAACACCGCGAGGCGGATTTGCACGGTCTGCCCGCCGACGATCAGCGGGGCGGTCACCCGAGTTCGCGCCTGGACCATCCAGCCGCCGCGATAAGCCGGCCGCTGCGGTCGCCAGGGTTCAGGGTAAGGCTTGCCCAGCTCTTTCTGCACCCAGGGGTCTTCGAACTCGACCACGTGCGTCGGCAGGTTGACCGCCAAAAGCGGCACGATCGCGGTCAAAGTCAAGAGCCCGACCACCCCCCACAGCGCGGCCACCGGCCGCCGTCTGGGCCACAACAGCAAGGGAGTGGTCAGCGCCGCCGCGAGCGGCCAGATCCAGGTCGCCACCCGCGGGCGCACCGCACTGGGGAAAAAGCGCGCGACGTCCGCCTGGAGGCGGTCGCTCGCCCGATCGAGCAAGTGGTTGCGGCCATCGGCAAAGTGATACGTCCAGCCCGGAATCACGATCCAGATCAAGGTCAAGACCACGGTCAAAGCGAGCAGACCAGCGGCCGCTGGCCGCAACCAGGCGCGTCCAGCAGGATTCCAGATCGGGATCATGGCCAGGCCGAGCAGCGGCAAGAAGACCAGCGGATAACGGAACGGTGGTGACCAGCCGCCATACCACTCGAGCCGGGGCACCAGCGCCAGCAGGTAGGGTAAAGTCAAAATGGCGATGTCGCCGAGCAGCGGTGACCGCTTTTTCTTGAGCAGCAGCGTCGCGGGTAGCAGCAGCAACCACAGCGGGGCTGCTGCGAGCAGGCCGAACGCACAGTCGAAGAGCATGCCGATCAAGTTCAAGACCACCCGGGACAGCGAGTCCTGCGCCAGCCCGAGCTCCTCTAACTGGTGGATCTTGAGCGGATTGCCAAAGCGCAGCTGGTTATGCACGAACAAGCTGGCGAGGAGCGCGAGAAAGCCTGCGCCCAGACCGTAAACGAGCCGCCGCCCAGCGCGCCAGCGCCAGGCCAGCAACCCGAGGAGCGGCAGCGTCACCAGCGCCAGACGCAGCTTGAGTAAAGGCAAAAGCACGACCGCGCCAGCCAGCGCCACGATCTGCCAACGGCTGAGGCGCTCCTCTTGTCTTGCCGCGAGGATCGCGTCGAGGGCCAGGCTGAGCAGCAGCGCTGCTGGGACTTCGATCCAAATCTGCGAACTGTAGAGCAGGAGGGGGGGACCGAGCGCCAACAAAGCGTAGCTCTTGAGGGCTGCAGTGGGTTCGTCGGGAGCATAGCGGCTGGCCAGGCGCAAGAACGTCCACGCCAGAGCTGCGGTCAACACCGCCATGGCCACGATCGTCCCGGGAAAGCCGGCGAGGCGATAGATCGGGGCGAGCAAGAGGGGCAGCAGCAAGTTGTGCCGCGAGTAAATTTCTCCGGCTGCCCCCCGCGGATCGCCGGGTTGCGGCGTGAGCGGACGCTTGAGGAAGTGCTGCCAGTCGCCCGCCGCGTAGTTGTTGCTGAGGTCGACGTCGAAATCGTAGGCCAGGCTGTGGGTCAAAAGCAGGTAGTAGGGCTCGTCGCCGTCGGGTTGCCGTAAGGCGCTGGTCCACGGCACCAAGGCGAGGTAGACCACGAGCGGCAGGAAGAAAAACGTGAGCGGTGGGGTGCTCCCCAGACGTTCGCCCAAAGCCGGCCGCAAGCGCACCAGTAAGCGGACCACCCGGTGGGCGAGCAGCAAGAGAAAACCCGCGACCAAGAACCAATCCGTGGCCGCAAGCCCCAAGCTCCGCCGGCCCCAAGTGAGCAAGATCAAGAGCACCAGCAAGGCCAACTCGAACCCCGCTTGACGACGGCAGTTGGGGGTTGGCGGTGCCTGCCGCGCGAGCGCGGACAAAGCCCAGACCACCCACGGGACGATGGCGAGGCAGGGGCGCAGCGGATCCCCAGGAAAAAGTGGGGAGCAGCGGAAAAGCAGCCAGGAAGCCAGCGCTGCTCCACCCAGCTCAGCGAGGCGCAGCACCGTCTGGCGGGTCACTGGCGTAACTCCAACCGCTGAATTCCGAGCGCCACTTGCGGGGGCAGCTCAGGGTGACGGGTGATGGTCAGCCAGGACCCTACAAGCGGGGCTTCGAGCCCGAAAGCTGCGCGATAGCGCTGGGCGAAAAACGTCCGATCGGGTGCAATCTGCGAGAGCCACGGCATGGGCGCCTGAAAACCCGGCAACTGCGCGATGTCGGGTCGAGCCGCGGCCCATTCTGCGGTGTCACGGCCGGAGCGCAGCTCCCACGACTCAAGGACTTTTTTATGGGTGTCATGCAAGCGGATCACCGCGATCGGGGTTAAAGCAGGCAGCTCAGAACCATGAATCAGGCTCGAATCGACCACGATGCTCTCAATTGAGGTGGGGTCAAAGCCATAAAACCAGTGATCTCGCTCGGCAGTCAAAGCCACACTCGTAAACTCGATCGGCACCAAGACGGCGCGGGGAACGGCTGCGGCCCAGGCCAGGGCGAGCACGACAACGGCCAGCACCGTCGGGCAGAAGAGGGTTGAGGGCCAGCGTCGCCGCAACAGCGCGAGGGTGGGAAGCCCCAGCGCTGCTGCGAGCAACACCCCGCCCAGCACCCCAACGCGGGGGTGCCAGCCGAGGGCGTCGAAGGCAGCGGCCAGGGGCTCCCGGCGCAGCCAGGGATAGGCGGTGAGCAGGAGGGTGCTGAAGGTGAAGCCTCCGGTCCAAGCCCGCTGCAACTCCCAGCCATCGCCGGCTTCAGCGGTAGCGAGCGCAGCGAGTCCGAGGCCCGCAGCCAGAGCCTCTGGACGCGGACTGCAGCTGGCGAGGGCGAGCGCCCACAGCGCGCCGAAGAGAGCAGCTCCGCGGCGGGCTGGAGGCAAGGCCGCGAGTCCGGGCAACAAAATCAGCCCCTGCGCCCAGCGTTCGGCAATAGCGCGGGGGTCCGCGCTGACCCAGC
>CAZCOV010000229.1:0-10891 GCA_964499975.1 uncultured Thermoanaerobaculia bacterium | reverse complement strand
CCGTCAGGGCAATTCTGACGTTCCCGTAGGGGCAGGCCCCCGTGCCTGCCCTCCCGTCGCTTAGAAGGCGGTTCACGAAAGCGGAGCACACGGTCACTGCAGGAATACCCATGAGCCCGCATCCCCAGCGCGCGCACGGAGATCGAGTCCTCCGGTTCAGCCAGGCGTTTTGACTCGGCTTACACGACGCCCAAAAAAACCATTGACGCGCCAGAGGATTAGCTTGAGCGTCGTCAAGTCGTTCAAGAGCACAGACGTCGGGCGCATCTGCGCCGATCTGATCAGGAGGCAGCGAATCAGCGGTCTGAACTCTGTGCCCCCTCCGGAGATGCGAGCGCATGGAGCCACGGCTGAGCACAACGTTGCACCGCGGATTGACGGCGGGCCAGCAGCTGGTTAGACTGCGCGCCATGCTGGCACGTACCCTCTTGCGTGATTCGACCGGCCAACTCGCGGAACAGCTGCGCCATCGGGGCGCGGATCCGGCGCTCCTTTTGCGCTGGCAGGAGTGCGATGCACAACGCCGTTCGGCTCAAGTTGAAATCGAGGAACTGAAGCGTCAGCGCAATGCTGCGAGCCAAGAGATCGGGCAGCGCAAGCGGGAAGGGCGCGACGCTGAAAACGAAATCCAGGCGGTGTCCCGTCTCAAGGCGGAGGCCGAGGTGCTGGACGCACGGCTGGCGCAACTCGACGCGGAAGTCGCTGATCTGGAGCTGCGCTTCCCCAACCTGGCCCATGCTTCGGTGCCGCTGGGCAAGGACGAAAGCGACAACCGGGTCGAGCGCCTGTGGGGGGAACCGCGGACCCTAGATTTTCCGGTCAAGGCTCACTGGGATTTGGGCCCGGCTTTGGGCATTCTCGACTTTGAACGCGGGGCCAAGCTCGCAGGCGCTCGCTTCACTACCTACTTTGGTTGGGGAGCCCGCCTCGAACGCGCGCTGATCAATTTCATGCTCAACCTCCACGTGCAACAGCACGGTTATACCGAAGTCCTGCCACCCTTTCTCCTCAATCGGCAGGCTCTGGTCGGCACCGGCCAACTGCCCAAGTTCGCAGCCGATCTTTTCAAGCTGGAGGGCGTGGACTACTTCTTGGTGCCGACGGCTGAGGTCCCGCTCACCAACTTGCACCGCGAGGAAATCCTGGAAGAGCAGACCCTGCCTTTGCGCTACACCGCCTACACCCCCTGCTTTCGTGCGGAAGCGGGCTCTTACGGCAAGGACGTCCGCGGCTTGTTCCGTCAGCACCAGTTCAACAAGGTCGAACTGGTCCAACTGACCACCCCAGAGGGCAGTTGGGATGCGCTCGAAGAATTGACCGGACACGCGGAGAAAGTGCTGCAGCTCCTGGAGCTGCCTTATCGGGTCATGTGCTTGTCGACCGGTGATATGGGCTTTTCGTCGGCCAAGACCTATGACCTCGAAGTGTGGCTGCCGGGCCAAGGACGCTACCGCGAGATTTCCTCTTGTAGCAACTGCACGGATTTTCAGGCTCGACGCGCCAATTTGCGTTACCGTCCGCAGGGCGGAGGCAAACCGCAGTTTCTCCACAGCCTCAACGGTTCTGGGCTAGCAGTGGGCCGTGCCTTGATCGCGATCCTCGAAAACTACCAGCAAGCCGATGGCTCGGTCGTGGTTCCGACCGTACTCCGTCCCTATCTCGACGGCCTGGAACGAATCGCCATTTCACAGTAAGCGCCATTTCACAGTAAGCTTTGGGCGGTCAGAACCCTCGCGGAGGGGTGGCTGAGCGGTCGAAAGCGGCGGTCTTGAAAACCGTTGACCCTTGACGGGGTCCGTGGGTTCGAATCCCACCCCCTCCGCCAATCCCACAACTGTCTATCTCTGCAGAAACTTTCAACAAGACCTGTTGGACGCTCCTGGTATGCTCAGCTTGTTCAGATCGCCAGAAGCGATGGCCACAGCAGCTGAGTCATCAGCTTTGAGAGCCGTTTGGTGAGCAGCTCTCCAGCGCTGGGGCCGTCGTAGGCTCTTGGAGATTTCGCGTTGAGCCGAGGAAGCGGGTCTTCCCGTGGATTTGGCAACGCCCGAAACTCGCGAACCGCGATTGCTTCCTGTGGGTTGGACCGCAGTTCGAGGAGACGAGGATTCGGGTGCGGGCCCGTTGGCGATGTTGTGGATAGGCTCAGGTTTCCGGATCCATCACCACGTTTTTTTTGGCCAGCTAGATTCTTCTGAGTGGTTCGCGCTGCTTTGGCCACTGCTTTTCCAAGCTGTTGCCGCTCGAGGTTTCCTCGCCCAACAGCTTCTGTTTTGATTTTTAACTCTTTAGAACTCGCCCAGCGCCCGGTCCTGAGTCATCCGTTGTGTGCGTTAGCCCTGCCCTGAGGGATGCGCACTCGAAGGCGGTGACGTGCGGTCGACAGATACCGTCAATGCCTCCGCCTTTTCCACCGCTCTAGCCACTGGATTGTTTTTGCCGATCACGCCATCGGCTTTTCAGGAAGAAACACGCCGGCACCGACGGCAATGGAGCTCGTGCGGTTGATCCGGCAACGAAGGAGAACCCCCATGAACCGCCAGAATTGGCTCCCCGCTGCTTTTCTCGCCTTGTCTTTGCTGCTTGCCGCGACCGAGTCGGTGCGCAGTCCGCTGGATTCCGTCCTCGAGGACTGTCAAACCGGTCCGGTCATCATCTCCGAAGGTTGAGTTTTTTGGTGAAGCTCGGGAAGGGGGGCCAGGCACCCTCTTCCCTCCCTCTTCCTACCCTCCTCCCACCCTCGATTTTGCGCCCAAAGTCAGCCAGATATCTGTTTGAACAACAAAATGCAGACAAACTATGTTGGTGAACTATAATCATTTGTGCTTGAATATTCTTAGATATTTGTTACTCTTTTCTCCACAGGCAGGGATGGGGCTTCCTTTACCTATTTGACTACAACCCACGGTGATGCTGGGCACTGAGTGAGTGTTATGGGTGAGAGTTATAGGGTCTACGGGGAAGGGTCTACAGGGGGCTGGTCGCGATGAAACAATCCAAAGTTGGTCAGGCACGTCGCCTACTCCACGCGTTGAATCTTCCTGCCCAAGCCCCGGACCTTATCGCCCAGTCCAAGTACTGGAACGAGGCTTTTTTCCTGCTCTATGAAGAGGCCTGCGAAAGCGAACTCTTCAACGATCCGCAAACGGGTCTGCTGATGGCCCAGGTGTTGCCTGCCCTGGCAAAGCTCATTCCACCAGAAAATTGCGCGGGTAGGACGAAGAAGTTAAGACGGCAAGAGCTTGAGGTCCGGGCTTTTGCCGTTTTGGCAGGTGCTTATCGTCGCGTCGGCGATCTCGCACGGGCCGAGGCAACTTACCGGGAAGCGCTGGAGTTTGCCGAGATCTCCCTCGTCGAGCAAGCGAACCTTTGCCGCCGGGTGGCCATGCTGCGGGTCGATCAAGGCCGTTACGAAGAAGCCCTGACCTTGGTCAACTGCGCGATTGCCATCTACCGCCAGGAAGACCCTGCCCTCTTCGCCAAGTCGCTGCTGGCGCGGGCGGTCATTTTCATCGAAACCCAACGCTACTCCGAAGCGATTTTGGACTGCGCTGCGGCTTTGCCTTCGATCAATGCCAAGAAGGACCCACGGGCCTTCTTCATGGCGGTCAATAATCTCAGTTACGCCCTGACCCAGCGCGCAGCGCATCCCGAGGATCTGGCCGCAGCCGTCCAGTACTTGCGGCAAGCCTGTCGCTTGCTCCGCGGTGAACGGCTCTCGCTCCCCAAACTGACCTTGAAGTGGATTCAAGGGCTCATCTTTTGCCGGTTGGGGTCGCTCCAGCGTGGCGAGGAGTTCTTGGAATCCGCGCGGCAGGGGTTGATCGAACTCAAGGCGCCGCTGGAGGTGGCACTGGTTTCGCTCGACCTTTCTGCGCTTTACTTGCGCCAAGGTCGGATCTGGAAGTTGGCGACGTTGGCCAGCGAGACGTTCCAGCTATTTCGCGCTCTGGCGTTCGATCAGGAGGCCGTGGCAGCGCTCTACCTCTGGCACCAGGCAGCCCAAGCGGAAGTCTTGACCGCCGAGATGGTCTCGATCACCCGCGAAGCCATGTCGCGGCAAGTCCCCATGGACTAAGGGTCGACGCAGCAGTTGTTGCTGCGTCGGCCCTAAGCTTCCTCACTCAAAGTAGCTGTTCAACTTGGCGAATGACGGCTTCGGGGGTGAACCCGAAAGCTCGGGCCAGCTCGCGCTGCGGAGCAGATGCCCCGAAAGTCTCCATCGCCTGCACCCGACCTGAAGGTCCCACGTACTTGTGCCAGCCGATCGGGCTGCCCGCTTCGATCGCCAGCCGTCGCGAGCAGTGCGGCAAGAGCACGCTGTCGCGATAAGCCTCGTCCTGGGCATCGAAGAGACTCCAACAAGGCATGCTGACCACCCGGGTTGGGACCTCCCGAGCTTGGAGCTGACGGTGCGCCTCCAAGGCCAAGGCGACCTCGGATCCGGACGCGATCAGGATTACTTGCGGCTCGCCTGCGGGATCAGCGAGCACATAAGCTCCGCGCCTCACCCCTGCGGCGGCGTGCGCTGCGGTTTCCGCGAGGATCGGCAGCTTCTGCCGCGAGAGGGCCAGCGCCGTGGGCCCGTGTGCGTTCTCCAGGGCGAGCTGCCAGGCCAGGACAGTCTCGATAGCGTCCGCCGGACGCAGCACCAGCAGTCCTGGGATGGAGCGCATGGACAAAAGCTGGCTGATCGGTTGGTGGGTGGGGCCGTCTTCACCGAGAAAAATCGAGTCATGGGTCAAGACGTAGATCGTGGGCAGCTCCATCAGCGCCGCCAAGCGAATCGCCGGCCGCATGTAGTCAGAAAAAATCAGAAAGGTCCCGCCATAGGGGCGGAGCAGTTTGGACAGCGCCATCCCGTTCAAAATTGCACCCATCGCATGCTCGCGGACACCGAAGTGGAAGTTGCGGCCGTGGGGTTGGTCCGCGGCAAATCGCGGTTTTCCTTTAAGCGTGGTGTTGTTTGACCCCGCCAGATCCGCAGAGCCGCCGATCAGCTGGGGCAGGTGGTCTGCGAGGGCATTGAGCACCATGCCAGACGCCTCACGGGTCGCAATGGCCGGGTCTTGGGGCTTGAAGCTGGGCAGAGCAGCGGTCCACCCCGACGGCAGTTCTCCGTGCAATCGGGCGCGGAATTCTGCAGCGAGCGAGGGATAGGCCGTGCTGTAGGAAGCCCAGAGTGCTTCCCAGGCCGCTTGCGCAGCCGCACCGCGCGCGCGGGCAGGTGCAAACGCCTCGACTGCGGCAGGAGGCACCAGGAACGTGGGTTCGAGCGGCCAGCCCAGCTGACGTTTGGCGGCCACGACTTCAGCTGGGCCGAGCGGTGAACCATGCGCCTCGGCAGTGTCTTGTTTGCCCGGACTGCCAAAGCCGATGTGGGTGTGGACCAGGATCAACGTCGGGCGTCCTTCTTCGGCGATCGCCGCTTGGATGGCCACATCCAGGGCGCTCAGGTCGTTGCCGTCGTCCACTTCGAGGGTGTTCCAACCGTAAGCGGCGTAACGTTGCCGCACATCTTCACTGAAAGCCAAGTCCAGAGCGCCATCGATGGTGATGGCATTGGCGTCATAGCAGACTTTGAGCTGTGCCAGCCGCAAGTGGCCCGCGAGTGAGGAGGCTTCTGCAGCCACGCCTTCCATCAGGTCACCATCGCTCGCCAGCACCCAGATCCGATGGTTGATCAGGGGAAAACCCGGGCGGTTGAAGTGGGCGGCGAGGTGTTTTTCGGCAATCGCCATGCCCACGGCATTGGCTAGCCCCTGGCCTAACGGCCCGGTGGTGGTCTCGACCCCGGGGGTGAGTCCATGTTCTGGATGTCCCGGAGTTTTGCCGCCGAGTTGACGAAACCGCTGCAGTTCTGCGCCGTCCAGATCGTAGCCGCTCAAGTGCAGCAAGGCGTAGAGCAAAGCCGAGGCATGGCCGCAAGACAAAACAAAGCGATCGCGGTTCGGCCAGTTGGGGTCGCCTGGATGGAAGCGCAGGTAGCGACTCCACAGCCAGTAAGCCAGAGCGGCCTGGCCCATGGGCGCACCCGGATGACCGCTCGCGGCTTTCTCCACCATGTCGACTGCTAAGAAGCGGATCGTGTTGATCGCGACCAAGTCACTGTCTGATCCTGCCAAAGTGCTCATTGCTGGCCTCCGCCGAGAGTGGCTGCATGCCCCAGATCGGGCTGCGAGTCTACCTGCACACCAAGGCGAGCGGAAGACTCGAACGCGGGGCGAGCGCGCTGCGGGTCAAAAGCCAGCGGCTTCAGCCAGGGGGACGCGGGTGCTGATCACTCCCCCTTTGGCGCTGTCGTAATGAACGTCGACGGCGCCGCTGCCGCGCACCAAGAAGTACAGGATCCGGTGGGCCAGTCCTGGGATACCGTCAACCAACAACCGGGCAGGGCGGTGATCTTGCAGCTGGATCTGGTCCAGCCAGGGGTCGAGCACCGTCCCGCTCGCCAAGACTTGAGCGCCCACCAGGGTTGCAATGTCTGGACGGTGCAGCCGATTTTGCCGGGCAAGCCCGGTCATGGTGGGAATCGCCCGATCATTGAAGACCGGCAATTCCAAGCGCCAGAGGTCGTCGCCTTGCGCTTCGACCCGCGGTGCGCCCCAGCGCAGCTTCGGCAAGTGGTTGGCGTGGAACAGCACAAAAGCCGCAGCCCGGTGGGTCTCTTCCTCGATCATCCAGCTCTCGGGCACGCGGCCGACGTCGTGACGGAATCCCCCAACTTCCACCTGGCCAAACTGCGGATGGTCGACGGTTCTCCAGGGAACAAACTGGCGCCCGAGGGCGAGCAGGTCGTTGAAGCGCAGCCGCTCTTCCGCTTCTTCGCCGCCGCTGGATTGGGCATTGCGTTCCCCCGAGCTGGCCTGCCCTGGGCTGGCCTGCCCCGGGCTGGCGTGCCCCGGGCTGGCGTGCCCCGGGCTGGCGTGCCCCGGGCTGGCCTGCCCGGGAGGTTTGTACATTTCAAGGGTGAAGCTGATCACCCCATGGATGCGGTAAAAGTGCGAACTCGTTCCCCCGTGGGCGGTGTAGAGGTTAGGCCAGGTGGTGAGGTACTCGTAGTCGGGGAGCAGCTGCTTGCCAGCAGCCGCGAGCAGGTCGAAGGTGCGCACATCTTGGGGCGGAACGGGCGGCTGCCCTTTGGCCGCGGGATCGCGGAGGATCAGCTTGCCGGCGTTGTGCAGGGTCTGCATTGCCGCGATGTTGCTGCGGCTGGCCGCCCACAACGCAATGCTGCGCGCTTCCGGGAGGCTCAGCGGGTAAGGGCCGCCGCCGTTTTGCACGTACTCGGGCTGCCAGTCATAGCCCCAAACCCGATTGGGGTCGACGAAACCCACAGGATCTTCGTTGAGCTGCCCGTCCCCATCGTTGTCGATCCCTTCAGGACCCAACAGCAGCCAGTCCCCGAGTTCGTCCGGGGCCTTCTCGCGCAGCAAGCGCGCGTCTTTGGGGTCCAAGCGGTGAGTGCCCTGCCCCAACGGAACCTGCTTGCGCATCAGGGTGATGACGCCGTCGCCGTCGAGGTCGTCATAACCATCTTCGTCGACCAAGCCATCGCGGTCGTCATCGACCGGCACCAAAGCAGTGCGCGGGAAGTTGGGGGTGGCTGGTCCGCGGAACCACAGCGCCCGGCCGTCGGGATTGACCACCGGGACGAAATACCAGGTGGTGCGTTCGAGCAGTTCAGTGATCGCGGGAAGCACGCCATACTGCTTGAGCAGGAATTCGATCAGGTAGATCACCACTTCAGCCCCCTGGACCTCATTGCCATGAGTGTTGCCGTCGACGTAAATCGCCGGCTTGCTGTCGTGGGGGGCTTGCGGGTGGCTGAGGGTGACCAGCCACAAATCGCGCCCTTCGGTGCTCTTGCCGATCGACTCGAGCGTCAGCCACTGGGGATAAGCAGCGGCATAGCCGCGGAGCAACCCTTGGATCTCGGCAAAGTCGTAGAGCTGATCAAAGCGCGGATGCGGCGGCTCGACCACCGGGACGATGGGTGTTGCTGCAAGGGTGGGTGTTGCTGCAAGGGTGGGTCCCGCGGGAACCATGGGGGCCGCTCCCAGCTGTCCTGGGAGCAGGGTCAAAAGTACTGCCCAGCGACGCCGTTGGGTCGTCGGGCAGCGGCGAGTCGAGCCGTGCTGCGCTGGGTCTCGCATCAGCGCTCCTCCTGCGAAGACGGGAAAGTTACGGTTTTGCTAGCGCGACCGGCACTCTCGGTGAGCACATCGACGCTGACCCCAGCCCCCGGGCGCGCTTGCACCAGCCAGCTGCCCGCAATCGTGCTACCGCTCGACAGGCGTTCGCTGACCACCAGCGAGGGACCACTCAACCGTTTGGCGCCGGGTCCGGTTTCCAGGCGGAGCCGGACCGGCAAGCGGGTGAAGGCGCGGGTGGCCATTTGCGATTGGGTGGGCAGCCTCCCGACGTTCTGCGCTACGGCGCTGACGCGATAGATCCCACGGTCGAGCGGCTGGACCGTGAGCTCCGCAAGTTCGACGCGAGCCAGCTGCTCGGCGAGCGCCAGCACCGTGGCGGTGTGCGCTGCGAGCGCAGGGGTGAGCAGGGTCTGCGGGGGTGTGAACGCGAGCAGCGGGTCCAGGCCACCTACTTCCGCTTCCACGCCATTGGGTAACGTCACCTTGGTCCAGGGGGTGAAGCCTTCAGGCGCCTGCTGATCCACCCAAGCCAGGAGCTGGCGCTGGCGCTCGCGCAGCGGGTCCGGGGGCGAATCCGCTGCGGCTTCGGGTCCTGCAGGAACGCCCCACACGTCGAGTTCAACCGCCAAGACCCCCGCTTGAAAGTAAAGCCAGTGGGCCATGCTGCCAGCCGTCGGTGAGCTTGCTGGACGGGTGGTGTCCTGCCCGAAATGGACGAGACGCGCGCGGTACTCTTGGGCCAGTCGGCTGAAGAGCACCAAGTCTTCCGGGGCCATGCCAGTTTCGGGCCCGAGGTCGAGAAACTGACCGAGGTGCTCCTTGCGGATTCCGTTTTCCCGGACCGAAGGCTGGTCGCGAGCTGCTGCCCACAGCTCATCCAGCGTGTATTCGTGGGTGGGCTCGAGGCCGAGAAAACTCGCCAATTCAGCCGGAGGTCGGTACTGCTGCGGCCCCCGATCCCTCGTTCTTTCCGTCTGGGGTAAGGCGAGGAGGCTGTTGGCAGGGCCGTAGAGGATGGCCAGCGCGAGGTGGCGGTGGGTGAAAAAGAACTCGAAAAGTGCATAAACCTCGGGGGCATATCCCGGCCAGAGGCCCGCGGTGACTTCGGGATAAGGGAAAGCGTGGGGGAAGTTGGAGTCGAGCACGAGTCCCCCCGGTGGATCCTCGTTCCAAAGGCCATCGCCATCATCATCGCGCCCTTCGCTTTCCACGCGAAATCGTCCGCGGGTTCCCTGCTGGGGATCGGCCCGGACCAACAACCGGGGGTCCAGAGGATCGGGGTACCAGTCGCCCGCGGGGTCGAGGATCCGCAGCTGAGTGATCCGACCGTCACCGTCGAGATCGTCGCAGTCGTCCTCACCTTCCAAGCCGTCGCGATCTTCATCGACGGCCTGGGCATTTCCCCTGCGCTGGTTTTTGGGGACGGTGAAGAGCTGGTCATGGGCGTCCGGGTTCAAGATCGGTGCGACATAAAACGTCGCATTTTGCAGCAAACCCGGTGCTTCGCCGGTCAGCAGGGCGGCGATCAGATGGAGCGCGGCTGCGGTTCCGGCAGGGTGAAAGCCCACCAAGTTGGCACCCACGAAGACGGCCGGGCGGAGATCGTGCGGCAGCGGTCCCGGACTCGCCAGTCGCACCACTTGCAAAGGGTGACCACCGGCTGAAGTTCCGATGGTTTCCAGGGTCAGCACCTGGGGATATTTCTTGGACCATGCGGTCAGCTGGTCTTCCACCTCGGCGCGACGTTGGTACCCGCTCTCGGCACTCCCTGGTGAAGCTAGCAAATGACCCAGCAAGCTCAACCCCAGGACCACAACTCGACGGGCGTCTGCAGAAAATTGACGATACGGTTTCTTGTCCAAGCTCATCCTCCTCGGCTTGGCGACTGCTCTCCAACTGTGGAGCGCGGAGCTTACATTTTCTCGAATCAAATGAGAAGAGTTGGCTGCTTTTTTTTACTGGACAGGTGTTTTTTTCACGGGTAATGGATCCTTGGCGACTTTTCCGAGCACCTTTCACGTAATACAATTACGTTGGGCGCTTGCGGTAGATCCTCAGGGTAAATCGGCAAGGTGCTTGCGAATTACGAACCTTGCGCCCGCCAGCCCCAACAGCCAAACTTGACGACGAACCCAAACTTGACGACGAACATGCGGTAACGATGGAGGAACGCGATGACGGATGGCATCAACATTGACCTTAGCGGTCTATGGGAAAAGGTCAAGACGCAACTCAAGGCCCGCGGGGTGGACATCGACCTCGCGGAGGGTTTCGACATCAGCTGCGGGGACCAGGAAGGTAACCGGGTCAAGGTGGTGTGTGTAGCGCCAGATCTCAAGCAAAGTGTGGAAGAAATGGGGCAAACCGCGCGCGATCAGGTGGTCATGGTCCGCGTCGACGAAGCCACCTTGGAGCATCTCGACGCCTGGGTCACGGCAGGTGCGGTCAAGAGTCGCTCGGAAGCAGCTGCGCTGTTCATCCGCGAAGGGCTCAAGGTGCGGGCCGATGAGCTAGCTAAACTGCGCGATGCTCTGCGGGAGGTGCAGGAAGCCCAGGCGCGGCTCAAGGCAAGAGCTCAAGAGGTGTTCGGTCAAGGAACTTGAGCGCGGGGATTCAAACCTTGAGCCCGCTCCAGGCGTCTCATGAGTCATGGTGAGCGTCGACGCAGAAGTTTCGCGCGAGGAAGCGACCGAGTCCTCCGAAGTCCTGACGGTGGTGCGGGCTCAGCGCGGTGA
>CAZCOV010000228.1:0-10896 GCA_964499975.1 uncultured Thermoanaerobaculia bacterium | reverse complement strand
CGGTCCTCGCGTTGCCGTCTCCTCGCCGCTCCCTGGGGCCTCGCCGCGAATGCCGGAAATCAATCGCCGCAGAGCTTCGGCGTCGTCCAGACCTGCACGGAAATCCACCCAGCCTAACCGTCTCAAGAAGCGGGGCAGCGCCTTGCGCTCGGGCATCTCAGACCCAGGCAGCAAGACGGGGATCACCCGAAACCGAGGATTCCTCACCCGCTCGTCGAGCGAGGCGCGCATCTCCACGTTCTGCCACGCTCCGAGCCCGCTCGGTCCAAGAAACACTGCACACGTCGCGCTCTGCTCGAGTGCCTCCTCAAGGGCCTCCTGCCAGGGTTCACCGGGGATCAGGTGCCAGCGGTCGAGAAAGGGGTTCAGCCCCGCGTCGCACAGCTTCTTCGCCAGCGCCTCGACGGCAGGCTTGTCTTTGCTCGAGTGGCTCAGAAAAACGTGGTAAACAGGATCAGATGACATCGCAAGCTCAGCTCGTCGCGAATGGGTTCTCCGGTGGAGAGGATATCACCTAGGGCGGCGAAGGGGAGTTGCGTCGCGGGGATGCCGCCGTCGCGGGGGATGCCGGGTCGGGCGAGTCGGTGATAAGATTGGGAGATGAATCCGTTCCAATCTCAAAATCTCGGAATCCACCCATGAGCCCTCGCCAAGCCCTCCACCACCTTCTCGATGAGCTACCGGAGGCTGATCTCCCCACCGTGACCCGGGTTTTGGAAGCCTTGCGGGCCACGATGGATGATCCGCTGGTCAGGGCTCTCGACCACGCGCTGTTGGATGACGAGCCTGACAACGACGACTTCGACGGCGGGCTGAGCGAAGCTCGACGTGCGGCTGACGATGGGCGGGGTATCACCACGGCCCAACTCCGGCGCGAGCTCGGCCTTCGATGACCTGGCACATCCTCTGGCAGCCCGGTGCCGATCCTTCGTCTGCCAGAGCTAGAGCCATTGGGATGCCGGGGATGCCGTGCCGCGGGCAGCGCTCAACCCGCTGACGCGGCCACCCGTTCATAAAGAGCGAGGGTTTCCCGGGCGGTCTGGGTCCAAGAGAACTTGGCGGCTTGGTCCAGCGCGAGCCGGCCGAGTCGTTGCCGCTCGGCGGGTTCGTTGAGCAGCAGGCGCAACGCCTGACGGATGGCAGCGACATCGTAGGGGTCGACCAACAGTCCACCCGCACCGGCGATTTCCGGTAACGCCGACAGGTTCGCCGTGACGACCGGCGTCCCGCACGCCATGGCTTCGACCACGGGCAAACCAAACCCTTCGGCGAGCGAGGGAAAAGCGAACACCGCTGCTGCGCCGTAAAGCGCGACCAAATCCGCGTCCGCCACCCGCCCGAGCTGGCGCACGCCGGAGAGCTCGGGCTGCCGGGCGAGATACGCCGCGGTTTCCTCGTGCTTCCAGCCCGCGCCCCCGCAGATCACTAGGGGAAACTCCTGGCGCAGCTCCGGCGGCAGCCCCGCATAGGCTTCGAGCAAGCGGCGCAAGTTCTTGCGCGGTTCGAGGGTGCCGACGCTCAGCACAAACGGCCGGGTCAGGCCGAAACGCTCCGCCACCCGCGCCGCCGCTTGTCCTTCAGGCAACGGACGAAAATGGGAAGTGGTGCCGGAATAGACCCGCGTGATGCGTTCTGCTGGGACTCCCAAGTGCTGCTTTAGGTCCTGGGCCGTGGCCTGCGAAATCGCCAGAAAGTGGGTTCCCCGATAGAGTGCCCGCAACACCCCGAGCAAACAGTTGACCTTGTTCTCGACCGTGTGGAACTGCGCATGGGTGAGCACCGTCAAGTCATGACAAGTGAACACCGAATGGCCGCGGTAGGCTGGGGGGAAACCATGCGTCAGCGAATGGTAAAGCTGGACCTCATGGGGGCGGGGATCTGGCGTGGTCCTCAGGCGAAAGTGTGGGGGGCAATCGGGAAAATCGCGGAGAAACTGCGCGTGCTGTGCCGGATGGGTGAGACCGTAGAGCCAGAACTCGTGGTCGCAGGGGATTTGCATCAGCGCCTGGATCAGTTGGGTTGAGTAATTGCCGATGCCGTCGCGCGGAGGCAAGACTTTGGTGGCGTCGAGACCGAAGCGCAAGCATCACCCCCGTCTTGCCGAACGGTTTTCTTGATGCAATTCGGCCACGGCTTGACGCAGCCGCTGCGCGACCTCAGGTGCTAGCAACTGCTGCTCTGCCCCCTCCTCGACCATCCCCGCGAGTTCGTCGATCAGCTGGCGCAGCTTGAGCCGATCGTAGTGTCGCTTGATCCAGCCGCTGTGTTGGTACAGCTGGAACAACTTGGGATAAACCCAAGGCAGTCGGCGTTCGACTCCCCGCCGGACGCGGCGCAAAACGCGGATCCCCAAAGTGACGAGACGGCGCAGCATGGCGGCCGCATTCTTACCGCACTCGCGCCTCGCTGTCGAGTCGACCCTAACGGGGATCGGCTGTGCAGTTCAGCCGGCCAGCTGCCCGGCTAGGTGCAAAAGAATTTCTGCCTCGCTCTAAACATTCTGCGACCCGCGGTTTCTCCCCTTGCCGTAACCGAGAACCTGATCCTCGCAGAGGGTCAGTTTACAACCAGGAGGAACACGATGCGCACAAGCAACCCCCAATCGCCCGCAGATGCCGAGCTGAAACCCGAAGGCCACGACTTTGAACCGGTTTCTTCGGGCGGACCAAAAGGGAACGAGGTGGTCGTCGGCCCCGGCGGCTATCCGATCTTGGCTGGCGGCCAGGACCACGCGGAATCCGATGAGTAACCCCGGCAAAGCACCCGGCGCAGGGCTGACGGACCAGCACGGCTGTCGGCCCTGCGCCCGGCGGCGCTTTTTCTCAACCCAATCGCCCGCAGAAGCCTGAGGAGGAACTGAAATGACCGCAATGCCTGACCTGGTTTTCAATGGCGTCCATGCCGCAACCGGTGCATCCCTGCTCCCAGCCTTGACCGTGGAACAGCTCGCCCGCCTGGCCGTGGGGGAACGCTGGGACCCCTTCCACCTCGCTGAACTCAAAAACTGGAATGAGCATGTCCAGGAAAATTACCTGGAAACCCACTACGGGGTCGACCCGCAAGACCTCGCCCAGGCGGGTTGGGGAGTGGTCTTCGCCCATGATTGTTCACCCGCGGTGCGCACTGCGCTGGAACCGCTTTTGGCCTGGCGACGGGCCCAGGCCAGCCAGCACGATGAGCGCCTTTATCGCGAGCTGATCTATCGCCCAGGCGAGTCCAAGCTGCGCTTTCTCGCCCGCCATGGGGTCGGACCTGGACCGGTCGACCCGATCAAACTCCCTTATTACTTGTTGCTGGTCGGCGGGCCCGAAGAGATCCCGTTCTCTTTTCAATATCAGCTCGACGTCCAGTATGCGGTCGGCCGGCTGGCTTTTGCCACTCCCGCGGAATACGCGGTCTATGCCGAAAGTGTGATCGCAGCAGAACGCGGCCACCTGGAACGGGCGCGGCAAGTGGCGTTTTTTGGTGTTGCCAACCCCGATGATCCCGCCACCTTGAGCAGCTGTGAGCAGCTAGTCGCGCCTTTGGCCGCGCAGCTCGCCAACTCGCACGGCTGGACGGCCGAGCGGATCCTCGCAACCGACGCCACCAAGGCGAGCTTGCTCGCCACCCTCAGCCGCGAAACCCAAGCCCCAGCGTTGGTGTTTTCGGCAGGTCATGGGCTGGGATTCGAGCCCACCGATGCGCGGCAGCTGACGCAGCAGGGGGCTTTGGTTTGCCAAGACTGGCCCGGACCGCAAAAGTGGCGGGGACCGATCCCCGAGGACCACTACTTGGCCGCCCACGACATCCCCGAGTCGGCAGCTTGCGCGGGTTTGATCGCTTTCTTTTTTGCCTGTTATGGCGCGGGCTCGCCGCAAGTCGATCAGTTCGTTTTCCAAGGCAAGACCCGACGCCAGATAGCAAGTCATGATTTTGTCGCACGCCTGCCGCAGCGCCTGCTCGGCCATCCGCGCGGCAGCGCCCTCGCGGTGGTCGGCCATGTGGACCGCGCCTGGAGCTACTCCTTCACCTGGCCGCGGGCAGAAGAGCAGCTGGCGGTCTTTGCCAGCGCTTTTGGCCGCTTGCTCGCAGGTGCCCCCATCGGCTATGCCATGGAAACCTTCAATGAACGCTATGCCGAGCTCGCAACCGACTTGAGCTTTGAACGCGAGGAAGTCGACTACGGCCGCCATCCCGACTTTTTGACCCTGTCCGGGCTGTGGACCGCCAACAACGACGCGCGCTCCTACGTGGTCCTGGGGGACCCGGCCGTGCGCTTGGCGGTCAGCTCTATCACCCCCTGCACGGCTCCTCAAGGATGACCCCGATGCCGATCGCAAGTCACGCAAGTCACCTCGACAGCAAGCTGTACGTGGCGAGCCGCGAGCATGCCCGCTTTTCCTGCGCGGGACGCGAATACGAAGGGCGGATCCAGCTCGACGACGAACTCTGCGCCCAGTTGCGCGTGCTCGAGCTGACGCCTGAAGCCTATGGCGCGACGCTCTTTGCAGCGGTCTTTCCCCCCGCCAGCCCGCTGCGCGAAGGGGTCCGGCTAGCCCTGGCCGAGGCCGAGCGGGACAAGCTGCGCTTGCGCTTTCGCCTCCACCTGGCGCGCAGTCTCGACGTCTTGTTCCACACCGTGCGCTGGGAGTTGTTGTGCGATCCCGAACGCAAGGAAGCGCTCAGCCGGGTTGCTGGGGTGAGCTTTTCCCGCTATTCCAGCGTGGCGCACGAACCCGGCAGGCCGACTTCACGGCATCCGCGCATGCTCTGGGTGGTGGCTGCCCCCACCGATGCTGCGCGCTATGGCATGGCCGAAATTCCCCAGCAAGAAGCGACCCGCGAGTTTGCCAAGGCGGTCCAAGCCTTGGCTGGCACCATGGAGATCGACCTGCTCACCCGGGCGACCCCGACCCAGCTGCGCGAACGCTTGACCAGCCAGCGCTACCACGTGCTCCACATTCTGGGCCATGGTCTGGTTCAACGCGATCGCGGCTCGTCGCTGGTGCTCGAAAACGAGGATGGCACCGCCTGTTTCGTGTCCGAGCTCGAGCTCGCCGAAGTCCTCAAAAGCAACCGTCACTTGCGCCTGGTCACCTTGATCGCCTGCCATGGCGGGGCACCCTCATCGGACGACAGCTTGAGCGGCCTCGCGGGGCGGTTAGTCGAGGAAGGACGTCCGGCGGTGATCGGCATGCGGCAAGCGGTGACGATCGAGCTCGGCCATTTATTCGCCTGCCACCTTTACCGGGTGCTGGGGCAGACCGCCCAAGTGGATGTGGCGGTGAACGAAGCGCGCCAGCGCTTGTTTTTGGCCCAACCGCAAGCCGCGGCGTGGAGTAGCCCAGTCCTCTTCATGCGGCTTTCGGACGGACGGCTGTGGGAGTCGGGTCAGCGGCCGCGTCGGATCTTGCTCATCGCGGCCTGGTTGCTGGCCAGCATGTTCTTGCTGGCGAGCATCTTGCGGGTCGACCAGGCCGAAGTCGACTGTGAACTCGCGGTTTCGGGCTTGAGCTTCGTTTTGGCCGAACCCCGACCGGTGATCAAACGCTTTCGCCTGGCTGAGCTCGGGGCCACTCGGCTCGAAGAAATCCGCCTGCCTTGGTCGCTCGCCGCCTCGTCCATCCCGGCAGGCGTGCCGCGTGGCCTCTTCCTGCGCACAGTTTCTACCCAGCCGTCCACCGTGACTCTGCAGGAGACCCCCCTAGCGGCAGGCACGCGGGTGGCAATCGAACGCCTGGCCGAACGCGAAATCCGCATCTCGCTCGATGGGCCCGAACTGCGCATGTTCGCCGACCTCGCGGGCAAGGTCGGCTTGAAACTGCTGCACTCGCCGCTGATCCAAGCGGACTTTCGCGCGCCCGAGCCCGTGGAGTTTTCGGCCCGCGGCCGGCTTGACCTCGACTTGGTGTTCAGCCGCTTCGCAGGAGACGAAATCCACGCACCCCTAGCAGTAGAGCGCTTGGGCTTGGTGCAAATCAAAGAGAAGTCCCTGCAAGGAGCTGACCGTTCCACCCAGACACAAGAGATTTCGACCATCCTTGGCGGTCGCATCCGCGTCGCAGCAGGTCCTGAACACAACTTGCAAGCCACCGAATTTCTGCGCTTTACCGTGCAACAAGGCTCCCTCAACTCGCTTGCCCTGAGCGACGAGCAAATCACCGTCGGCTTCCGGGGTCAGGTGTTGCAACCCGTGGCCATGGTGCCTGGGGGCGAGCCGCTCGACCTGCGACCCACTTGGCTGGCGGTGGCCGTGGGGTCGACCGGCTCGCGCCTGCTCCTGGCCCTGGCTTGCCTGGCCGCCGCCGTGATGCTCGCGATCGAAATCGAACCCGTTCGGCGGGTCCGCACGCGGACCCGCAACCGCAACCCCTTATTGCAGCAACCCAAGTTCACTTACCGAAAGGAGCGCATCTGATGAATTTCCCTTGGAGTTTTCGTCGTGTCCGTTGTTCGCATTGCGTCAGCGTCGTCTTGGCATCCCTGTTGATCAGCAGTGCAGGAAGCGCAGGCGCCCAGCCCGAAACCCTGGCGCCCGGACCCGAGGAGATCGTGGCGATCCCCTTTGACGTGATCCCTGAAGACACGGTCCTCGGGAGTGGTAGTCCCATCTTGCTCGACGGGAACGTGACGGTGAGCGACGACCTGCAAGCACAGGGCATGGTCGCAGCGCAGACCACGGGGTACAAGTTTCCCGACGGCACGATCCAGACGACCGCAGCTGGGGGCAGCGGGGTGACCGGCAATTCCGGGCTTTACGACAATCGCATCATCAACTTTGAGCCGTCCCAACCGTTCAGCGAGATTTGTTTCAAGCAAGGGCAAGTCCTGGTCGACATCCACGCAGTCTCCGAAAGCACTGCGGGTGGTGATTGCTTGCCCGGCGACCTCGGCTGGGTGATCGAACGCAACCAGCGCAGTGCCGCCCTCTGGGTGAACGCGCGCGTCGTCTGTTTGCTCGAAGGCATGCGCTTACCCGAACCTTTTGAATGGTTTTACAGCTGTAACAACGCTCCAGCTTTTGGCCTCAACAACATGGTCGGTGATTGGGAGTGGAGCTCCAACACCGCAAGGCCGATCGTGTCTGCCGGCGGCACTGCTGGGGTTGCAGTTGCCGCTGCCGGTCGCTCGGGTTGTGGTTACGCAAGTTACGACTGGCTCGGGCATGGCAACGGAGGCACGGGATCCGAAGTCTTTCGTTGCCTGCGGTGAGCGGATAAAAAACGTTGCTAACACGGACTCAAACTTTGACCAACTACATTGAAAGGACAGCGAAAATCATGTTGAACCAACTAAAAATCGCCGTTGTCGGCAAGGCCACCTGGCTGCTCTTACTGCTCTTGGGCACGGCTCTGCCGGCTTTAGCTGAACCGATCAAGCTGGGATTGATCTTGACCGTGGACGACCACGGTACCAAAGGCAAGCGGCTCGACACCGAGATGCTCAATGCCACGGTCCAGGCGTTCAACTCGACCCGGCGGTTCATCCTCGCCGAACGCGAGCAGCTCGAGGCCGTGCTCGCCGAACAAAGCCTGGATGACATGATCACCGGCAAAACCAGTGAACTCAACAAATTGCTCGACCTCGACCTGCTCGGAACGGTCAATTACTCGATCAAGTTCGAGAAGGATTCGAGCGGTAAACCTTATGAAACCTACTGGATCGAGGTCCAGCTCACCGACCTCGAAAGCGGGCGGGTGATCATGCACTTGAACAGCGACCGGACGACCGTCGCCGAAGTCCTCACGGATCCGACCTCCCCAGCCATGGCCGGACGCCGCCTGTTCGAGAACATCCGCGAAGCTTTTCCGCCCGAAGGCGTGGTGGTCCAGATCTCCGGCGAGAAGGTGCTGGTCGACCTCGGCACGGACATGGGCATCGGGCCAGGTGACGACCTGCAGATCATCCGTTCGGGCGAGGGCCTCATCCATCCGGTCACCGGGGTGGTCTTGCCCGGCGAAGACATGGTCGTGGCTTCTCTCAAGGTGGTCTCGGCCAATGCGCAGATCGCCACCTGCAAGCTGAAGAAACGTGAAGGCACCCCGCAAGTCGCGGACCTGGTCCGTTACCAGGCCAAACAGCAACAAGCGGGCAAATTCTTGTCTTGGATGTCAAATTTCAAATCGAAATCTGTCAACTCGATCAAGAACAAAAAGAAGGAGCATTGAGATGAGGGTCGATCGGACAACTCGTCCTTGGATTTCCAGCTTACTCGTCTTGGGCTTGCTCAGCGGCCTCAGCCGCGGTGAATCCGCGCGCGTTGCGGATGCCTGCGATCCGGGTCTGGTGGGTAAAGTTCAAAGCGCGATCGGCTATCAGCGCCGTGAGGACCGCTGTGAAGGGATTTATGCGGTCCAGGTCAACAGCTCGCAGCTCAAGCTCGCCTCGCTGGTGGTCGCGTTTACCGGGAATCTGGCCACGGCCGAAGAGCTGGTGGTCGAATGGCCGACGCTGCCGGCGCAGCTCGGCGCCAACCTGCGGGTACGGGCCGAGAGCTTGCCCGCCCGCACCTATTACCGGATGGACACGGTCGTGCCCAGCGCCCAAGGCAAGTTCCGCTGGGGGACCAACTTGCTCGCGGGCCTCGAACTGTCCCGGCCCGAAGACCTCGGCGTGGTCGCCTGGGGCTTGACGTCCACGCCGCGCGGCGAGACCGAGGTCTATGTGCCGCTGCAGGTCCACCCAGGGCAAAAAGCCGCGCCGGGCAAAAGCTACGAGATCGCGGTGGTGCCGTCGCATCGGTTGGAGGAGGTCTTTGTCACTTTGCGGCCGATCAATGACCGAGGCGATCCTCAGGGGACTCCGATCTGGGATCGGCATCCCCTGGAATATGGCTACTACCCGGCCGAAACCGCCACGGTGTTTCGCACACCGGACCTCGAAACGCCGGGGCTTTATGCGCTCGAAATCGCTGCCACCCAACGCGGGGAAACCGCAGCCACGCACCGTCTCTGGCTCTACCACGCCGGAAACTTTTAGCAGGAGGTCAGCATGTTGCGCAGCAAGATCACTTCAGCCGCTCTGAGCTTGATGCTTTGCGCGGGCCTCACTCCTGCGGGTCAAGCCCAGGGCAAAGCCGACCTGTTCGCCGCGGGTGGACAGGCCAAGAGCCTGATCGTCCGGATCACCGGGGAGGGCATCGAAGGCGCAGGCATCATTTACCACGTCGAATCTGACCGGATCTTTGCCGTGACCGCCAAGCACGTGGTGTTTCAGCGCGGCAAGCAGATCCAAGGGCTGTCCGTCCAGCTCCACCAGTGGCCGGGGGAGCAATTCCCGCTCGACGTGATCACCGAGCGGCTGCACCCGCAGAAGGACGTGGCCGCTTTCGAGATCAACGTGGCAAAGCTCGGCTTGAGCCTAGCTCAGCTGAAGGGCGCCATTCCCTTAGAGCAGCTCGGCGATCCCGACGAACTCGACCCGGGCCATGAACTCTTTACCGTGGGTCACGCCCCGGCCGACGCCTGGATCAGTCCCAAAGATGCCGTCCGTCTGGCCGGGTTTGACAAAGGGGAAAAGGACGGTTCGATTTTCGACATCGAACACCGCTGTCCGGGTGGGCACTCGGGCGGCGGGGTGTTCGATGAGCAGTGGCGGCTGGTCGGCATGATTTTCGACAACGTCGATCCCTTCTGCCGGGCACTGCGCATCGATACCGTGACTTCGATCTTGCACGGTTGGAAGAAAGCGATCTCGCTGACCCCCAAGAAAAAGGGTGAGGAACCCTTAAAACCCGCACTAGCCCAGCAGATCACTGTAGCTGTGATGGATTTCGACAACCGCAGCGGCAAGCAACTGCCCGACATCAGCGGGGTGGCCCAAGACGTGACTGGCTCCCTGCTGGTCGAACTGCCGCGAGTGGTGGTGGTGACCCGCGATCGCCTGAACTCGGTGCAAAAAGAGCTGTCGCTCACCGACACGGTCAAGTCCACCGGAGGGCTGACACGGCTGGGCAAGCTGCTCGACGTCGATGCCATCGTCACCGGCTCGATCAGCCGCTACGACGTCGAGCGCCGCCAGGTCCAGCTGCTCAAGGGCGCGAATGTCCAGGTCGATACCTACTTGATGGACGTCACCCTGATGGTCATCGACGTCGACACTGGTCGGGTCCGTTTCTCCAGACTGTTCTCCGTCGAACACAAGGACACCTACAAACAAGCTGCGGTAGCGCCCAGGGTCCCGGTTGACCGTGCCAGCGAACTCTTGCGCGAACTCCTCGACAAGGCAGGCCAGGACTTGCAGAAAGCGTTGATGAACCTGGCAGCGGGCTTGGCGACCGGAGGTCAGCTGGTCAAAATCCCGGTCACTTCGGTGCCGAGCGGCGCGAGCGTGCTGGTCAACAACGTCTACATCGGCAGCACCCCGTTGACGCTCGAACTGGAAGTAGGCGTCCAAGAGATCACCATCGACTACCCCAAGCACACTCTCTGGCGCAACCGGGTCAAGGTCGAGCCGGGTCTCAAGATCGAAGTCAACCTGGTCCCTGGAGCGCACTGAGGGGGGCTGCTGCTTTCGGCCCTGAGCTGGCCCGCGCAGCCACCAGGGCATCCTGCTCACCACGCGTTGATAGATGCCGCGGGCGGTCCAGTTTCGGGAGCTCACGACCTGGCGGTCCGGCCCGCGGCGGTGCAGCAGCCGCGGGCACCCAGCCCCACCCTGCTAGCGGCTAGCGAAAGACCTCATCGGGAGAGCTGGCTGCCAGCAGGCGTTCCATCCAGCGGGTCAGCTGCTCTTGCCGAGCTTCAGCCAAGAGCTCCCGTCCGGTGGGTGAGATCCTGCCGAACTTATGCTCCATCAGCAATTTCACCGACTCACGGAGACCTTCGAGTCGCCCTTTCTGCTCGCCCTCGAGTCGCCCTTCGAGTCGCCCTTTCTGCTCACCTTCGAGCCGCCCTTCGAGTCGACCCTGCTGGT
>CAZCOV010000227.1:10488-10928 GCA_964499975.1 uncultured Thermoanaerobaculia bacterium | reverse complement strand
GGTCCTGGTCCAGCGTGCCGGCCATCGGGGCGGTCAGCACCACGCTGCGCCCAGTTCCCACCAGGGTTTTCTCCAGGTCGCCTCGTTCGGCCAAAAAACGGTGGACGAGGTGGACCCCATCATCCACGGCAATCCCCAAAATCACGGGCAAGGCCATCACGTTCAAGGGGTTCCACGGCAGGTGCAACCAGCGCATCAGGGCGGGCAGGGCTGCCACGGTCAAGAGCGTGGGCAAGATGGCGAGCAAGGTGCAGGGCAGACGGCGAAAATCCGCCCACACCCACAACAACAGGAGGGCCGCGCCGCAGCTGGCCCCGATCCGCATGGCCCGCTGCGAGCGCTGGACCATGAAGCTGCCGAGGATCGGCATGCCGGTGACGTCGGGCTCGATCGCTTGCACATGGGCGACGAAAGCATCTTGTTCGCGCGGATCCCAGATG
>CAZCOV010000227.1:0-10478 GCA_964499975.1 uncultured Thermoanaerobaculia bacterium | reverse complement strand
CTTGGGGGTAGGCATACACGGCAAAGCGCCCTTGGGGGCTGACCAGGTTGGCGCGCAGGGCTGGCGGCAACTGGTCCGCGGACAGGCCCACAGTTTCGAAGTCGCGCAGGGAACGGACCGCGCCCACGCTTTCGTCATCGGCCAGCCGCCACACCAAATCCGCGAGCTCTTCGCGGTTGTCCGCGATCATGACCGCAAAGTTGGGGGACCAGCGGGAGCGCTGGACCATCTCGCGTTCGAGCCGCACGGCTGCTGAATTTGCCGGCTGCAAGTTGAGGTAATCGCGATCAAAAGCGGGTCCTCCCAAGAGCGTCGCGGCGAGCGCGCCGACGGTGAGCAGCCAGGCGACAACCGGACTCTGCAGCCGGCACAAGAACTTGCCGATGTGCCGCGTATCCCCGGCTGCGGCGCCTCCGGCCGAGGGACCGGGGTGTTGCTTTGAACGCAGGGTTGCGAGGAGCGCCGGAAGGACGGTGACCATCACCATAAGGCAGATCAAGATGCCGATTCCCGCGATCGTGCCCAGCTCTTCAAAACCCAAAAAATCCGAGAAGTTCAGGGCGAAGAACGCCGAAGCCGTGGTCAAGGCGCTGGTCAGGAGTCCGCGGGCGAGGGAGCCGACCGCTTGGGGAATAGCCTGGTTTTCGGGGATGCCGGCGCTGACCAGCTCTTCGACCCGATCGACCAGGTGGATGCCGTAGTCGATGCCGAGGCCGAGCAAGATCGAAGCGAAAAAAGCCGAGAGCAGGGTCAAGTGGCCAGGATAGACCACGATCGTGCCGAAGGTCCAGCCCACGCCGACGAGCAGCGCCACCATCGCCAGAAAGGGGCGGCGGAAAGCGGGGAAAGCGAGCCCGAAGAGGAGAAAGATCCAGACGAAGGAGAGCAGCGAACAAAGGGTAGTGTCGCGCTGGACGATGTCGTGGTCGTCGAGGGCATATTGCGGCATGCCGGTCAAGTCAGCGCGGATCCCCTGGGCGGCTATAACTGGGGCGAGCGCTTGCTGCACCCCGGCGATCAAAGGTTCGATCGTAGTCAAGCTCGAGCTGGGATCGTCGGGCTGGACAAAAAGGAAGTAGATCTGCTGGTCGTCCGTCGCGAGAAAGGGCTCACGGCCGAGCAATTCGGCGGCCGCCGGATCGAAAGGCAGGCGTGAGAAGACGCTGCGCACGCCGGGGACAGCTACGAGTTCAGGGGTCAAGCGATCGACGGCGGCGCGCAGGGTTGCAGGAGGGGCCCCGGAAAGGCCGATCACCAAGTAATTGGGGGTGCCGAACTCGGCGGCGAACTCGCGAAAGCGGGCAACCGGGGGTAGATCCGGTCGGATCAAGTCAAGATTCGAAGTCTTGAGGGTCAGCCCGGTAGCGGCTCCGATGAGTGCCACAACCGTGCCGAGCAAGGCCAGCGCGAGCACCCGTCGCCGATGCCGCACACAAAAAGCTGTCAGTTGCGTGAACCAAATCTCGCTCGACATCAAACCTCCGGCGGTCGGAACAAGGCTGGCATCACCCAGCGGACTCCGGACAAGAAAGCAGCGTGGGCAAAGCGGGGCAGAGCTGCCGCTGGGCGGTCCAAGGCGAGGGTGAAGGTGCCGAAATGGCAGGGGACCACGGTTTCAACGCCCAAGGTTTTCGCCACCGCGACGGCTTGCTCGGGGTTTAAGTGGTAGCGTTCGAGCGGGAAACGGGGGGCATGCGAGCCGATCGGCAAGATGGCGACGCGGGGGTGGAAAACCGCGGCAATGGCAGCAAAATCGTTGCGCAGCCCGGTGTCGCCCGCGAAATAGATCGCGTTTGCGGCAGCGCTGGCCGGTTGCGCGGGGGAGTCGGTCGCAGAGTGCGGCTGAAGCGGTCGCTGCTGGGCCGGACGGATGATGTAACCCACGGCCAGCTGACGGCTGCGCAGCGGGTGGAAGCGGTTGCCATTGTGGGCGGCTGGCACCGCGATCACTTCGAGCTGGGCGATCGGCTGGACGGTTCCTGGCTGGATCGGCAGCACGGTTACCCGGCGCAGGTGCGCACCATTCAGATAGGGCTCGCTGCCCGCGGGGAGGACCACGGCTTGCAGCTGAGCGAGCGAGCTCAGGGTGGGCAAGTCGAGGTGGTCGAAGTGGGCATGGCTGATCAGCGCGGCATCCACGCGGCCGAGGTTTTTGAGGTCCACGGGTTCGAGCACCCGTCGAGCCACGGTGCAGTGGCTGTTGGTGTTGGGATCGAGCAAGAGCCGGGTCGCGTGCCACTCGAGCAGGAAGCCGGAATGGCCCAACCAAAAGAGTTGCGGTGCGGGCTCACCCGCGGGACCGTCGTCCCACAAACGGGTGGAGGTCGGTCGCTCGGGTTCCGGGATCAAGTCCCACCCGGTGGCCTCCTGCCAGCCGCGGACCGGCGAAAACCAGCCCACCCAGGCGATCAGCGCGAACAGCAAAACCATGCTGACCAGGAGCCCAAGACGCCAGTTTCTGACCAGCGCTTTCATGGTCCGCTCTCCCCCGCGAGTTCGTCGGGAGCGCCGCGCAGTTCCAGGAGGTAGGCGACGAGGTCAGCGAGCTCGCGCTCGCTCAAGGTCTCATGGCCCGGCATCGAGGTGCCGTTGATCCCGTATTTGATCACCCGGGCCAGGGCTTGCGCCTCGGGCTCTGCACCGTCACCCCAGCTGATCAGCCAAAACCGCCCTTTGCGCAGGTTCATCGCAGCAGGAGCCGGTCTGCCTGACGGCACCAGAGCGGACGCGAGCGGACCATCTCCGCGCCCGGCTGCGCCGTGGCACGGTGCACAGTAGGTGGTGAACAGCTGGCGGCCGGCAGCGCTGGAGCCGTGGGCAGGGTGCAACGACGCTTGTTGGGTGAGGGCAAAGCACGCTGCGCTCTGCTCTTGGCCCAGGCTCAACAAGTAGGCGACCAGATCATCGCCGCGGGTGCTGCCTGCTGCATTGCTTGCGGAAAACAGGCTTGCGGAAAACAAGTAGGCATAAGACGGCATGCGCGAGCTGGGCTGCAAGGCGCGCGGGTCGCGCAGATGCAGCTCCTGCCATGCGCGGCTGCGGCGGCAACCGACATTGGTGAGATCGGGCCCTTGGCGTCGGTTGCCGTAGAGCGGGGGATCGGTTTCCGGGGTGCGCTCGGTGGGGCGATAGGGCCCCCACAGCTGCGGATCTTGGCTGTGAGGACGGATGTACTGGGAGTGGCAGTGGATACAGCCTTCGGCGATGTAGACCGCGCGGCCGCGCTGGACGCGGTCGTCGCTTTGCGGGTGCAGGCGGGCGGCGGACGCGGGGGCGAGGGCAGGGAGCAAGAAATAAAACCCCAGCGCTGCGATCCCACAGCTCGCGGTGATCCCATGGACTTGTCGCCAGGCGCGCCGACCCCGTGCCGCCAGGGCCCAGCCCGCGACCAGCAGGCTGCCGGTGAGGACCAGGAACCAGCGGGGGATGTGGTGCAGGTGCTGCGCCATCCCCACCCCGAGGGCTGAGCCCAGCCAGCCCGCGATCCCATAGATGATGCCAGCCCGCAAGCGGCGTGGCACCAAGCCGGGAGCGTCCGGTAAGTACGACGGATAAACCACCAGGGCGGTCGAGTAGAGGGAGATCCCCACCGCATAAAGCGGCCCCGCCAAGGTGAGCAGGGTGCCGTGGGCGAGCAGAGAAAACGCCGCGGTGAACAAAATAAAAGTGGTGAAGAGTAAACTGCGGAAGCCGCCGCGGTCGATCCACCAGCCGGCGCCGAGCGCGGCCAGACCGTGAACCGTGCCCTGGATCAACTTCTGTCCAGCGCTGCCCCAGGTCAGTTGCTGGAGCGCCGCCGTCTCTTGGATGATGGCAAAGGCGGCCGAGTCAAGCCAGATCAGCGCGAGAAAAGCCAGCACCCAGCTCACGAAGGACAGTCCTCGGTAGTCGTCTGCCACCAGGGCGAGCCCTGCGGGTTCGGGCGACGGCTGGGGGGGGAGCCCTGGAGCGGTTGTGGCAGGGGCTGGTTGCGGCAAGGTCCGCCGCAACCAGCCCCAAACCCCCAAGCAGATGGCGGCGACCAGCCAGCTCTTGGTCTGCGGGGACGCGGCAAAAACGAACGGCAGATTGCAGGAAAAATAAGCGATGCCGGTGCCCGCACCCACGGCCAGCCCAAAGCGCGGACCGGGCAGCAGTCGGCGCAAATCGGTGGCGAGCGCTACGGTCAGCCCTGCGGTGCTCGCCCCGATCGCGGCAGCGACCAGCACTGCCAGCCACAGCACGGTGGTGAAAACTGCCAAGATCGCGCTGGCGGCGCAGCCCAGGAGCCCCAGTGCCAGCCAGCGCAGGGGGTCCTGCTGGCGGAGCCGCGCGGCCAGTCCCAGGCTGGTCAGCCAACCGGCTGCGCCCATCGCGGCCAGTCCGAATTGGAGCGCTGGTGTCTGGCCAAAGCGGAGTTGCCAGAGCTGCAAAAAACCGAACTGGGCGTACAGCAAAAAATACACGTAGGTGGCCACCACCGCGAGGATTCCGGGGATCCGGGGCGCGCGTTCGTTCATCTTGACGCTCCGCTCAAATCCGTGCGGGTCGGCGCAGGGTGGGTTGAATTGCCGCGCAGCAGCACCAGTTGCCAGACGGAAAGCCCCAAGTCGGTCAGCAAGACCGAAACCCAGGGCCAGGTCAAAGCGCCGCTGAGCAGACTGACGCCGACGAAAATCGCGACGGCCAGACGGACGATCGCCGTGGTTTCGAGCACCACCGGAAAGCGCGCTGCTGCCCAAGGCACAGCTTGGGACTTACCGCGCCAGAGCGCCAGCAGAGGATAAAGGTAGGTCAGACCGACGGCTCCCACGAAAACGCCGATCCAGCGCAAATAGACCAGGTCTTGCGGCAGTTCGCCAATGCCCATCCAGCGCAAAGTGAGGCGCGGGCTGCTCACCAACAAGATTCCGGTCAATCCATCGCAGGTGCCAGCCAAGAGGCAGGTGATCCAGATCAGACGGTGCATTTAACGTCTCCAGTCGCGGCAAAGACCGCCCAAGCAGCGCGCAGCCAGCAGAACGAGGCCGTGGTCATCAGCACGCCGCCGAGCAGGCGGAGTCCGAGCAGCAGGGACACCAACATTCCAGTGCTGCTGCCGCTCGCAAACAGCGCGCCGGGAGCCGCCGCTTCCAGCGCTCCGAGGCCGAGGAGAGCCAAAACCAGCACCACACTACCGCTTTGCCACCACCAGAACGGCGTTCTGGCAGCGAGCAGTTCGCGGTAGCTGGGGCAGGTGGAGAAGCCCTGGAGCAAGACCATGCCGAGGCAGGTCACCATGCCGGCCATGGCGATGTGGGCATGGGCGACCAGCGCGTGGGTGAATTTCAAGCGTTCGAGCATCCCGGGCAAAAAATCCACCACCCCGGTGAACACCAGCAGGCTCCCCCAAAAGACCAAACCCAGACGCCAAGGTCGGCTGCTTTTAGGCCACGCGAAGCCGCGCCAATAGCGGGCCAACAGAGGCGGCCACAGCGCCAGGCTGCAGATCGCCAGGATTTGCGGCAACTCGTGATGGGATGGATCGCGGTGGTTGATCAGGCTGAGGGCGAGCGCGTGGACCAGCAGCCCGCAGAGGAGCGCGCGAGCCCGTCGCCAGGTCACCTGCGGCTCGTGTGCGGTCAGTCGGAGGAACGAAGGGCAGAGGCCGAGGATCAACACGACCACTAAGGTGCTGGCGACCAGGCTAAAACCGGTGGCGCCGCCGCTGTCAGGGTTGATCGGCGGGTAGACCTGCGGCCCGGCAGACCAGAACCAGAGCCATGGGACGGCGAGGAGGGCGACCAGAAGCAGTCCTTTGCCCCAGAGGATCCTGAACTGCTGCGGGGAAAGCTGGCGACTGCGCCAGGACTTGACTTCCTGGGTCCACGATCCCAGGAGGACCAGCCCGAGCCAGCTCAGGCTGAGGGTGAAGGCCCAGCGCGCCGGGCCTTTCCAGTCGAGGAACAATTTGCCGCTGGCTTCCCCCGCGAGCCAAGAGACCGCGCCCCACAGCAAGCTCCCCGACCACAGCCCGACCGCCAGCCGGGCGCTGCGTTCCCCGGCGCCGTGGGGTGCGTAGAGCCTGAGCAGCAGGCCGACCAGGGGCAGGCTGCTCCAGCCATAAAGTGCGAAATTGAGGTGGAGTGGCATCCACCGGCCGTAGGAGAAAGGTTCGGTGAGCGCCCCCAAGCGGGGGTACGAGAGCAGGAGCGCGAGCCAGCAGCCGATCGCGTTGCTTGCCCCCAACCAGCTGAGGCTGTGGATCAAGACCAGGTCCTGCACCGTTTTCACCTGGGTAACAGCAAGGGTCGCAGCAGAGGATACGGCTGAGGCGGCCGGGCCGGCGTTCACGTGACCTCTTTCCACCCGCGCTCCAGTCACCCGGCTGACTCAGCTGCTGCGTTGACCTTGTCGCGTTCCGCTTCAATCAGCACTTGGAAGCACTGCAAGCTGTGCCACCGGGGGTGGGAAAACTCCCCGTCGAGCAGGGACCGGCCTTCCGCGAGCAAGCTTGTAACTTGCGCCAGGGCGGCGGCGAAACCCACCTGTCGCGGCAAATTGGGACGGCCCAAGACGAGATCGCGAGCCGTGGATTTGCCGGTTTCTGCCGCGGTTGCGAGACAGTCTTTGAAATCGTCGAGAATTTGGTAACTCAACCCCCAAACCGTGGCCAGCCGGTCCAACCGCTCCACCTGCGCGGCCGCGACCCCGCCCACGATCGCTGGCAAGACCAAGGTCAAGCGCACCAGCGAAACGGTCTTGCCTTGGGCCACCGCGAGCGCGTCGCTTTGCTGCGGGTTGAAGTGGAGATCGAGGGCTTGACCATTCAAGATGCCGTTCACCCCGAGCGCGGTCATGACCAGGGCAGAGGCGCGCTTTTGGCGCGCTTTGGGCAGCCGGCTTAAGACCTGCCAGAGCAGTCCGTAAGCCTGATGGACCAGGGTCAAAGCACCGAGAATGGCCGCGGCTTCGCCATGAACCCGGTGGGGGCAGGGATGCCCGCGCCGCTCCTGAGCGTCGTCCATGCTCGGCAAATCGTCAAAGAGCAAGGACGCCGTGTGGAAATACTCGATCGCGATTGAAAGGGCTCGGGCCTCTTCGGGCGCGACTCCCTGCGCTGCGAGGATGCAGTACGCGAGCTGGGCGCGCACCAGACTTCCTGGGTGGTCCAAGACGTCGGCGATCACCCCGCGGAGGTGCGCCTCGACCGCTTTGGTGAGTGGTATCAACTGGTGCCAGCCGTCGCGCAAGAAGCGTTCGGTCGCTGCGTCGAGCAACTGGACTTCAGTCCGCACGCCCGGACTTGTACTGAGCGGATGCGTCATTGGGCGACCGCCTCAGGAGGGGCGGACCGCACTTTGCCAGCAGCCGCCACCGTGACCTGGACTTCTTTGGCCACGCGCAGCATCAGCATGCTGGGATCGTGCATCCCCCAGGCCACATAGGGGATCTTGAACGTGGTCTTGGCGGTCCAGTGATCGCCCTGGAGCTCGAGCGTGGTGGGCAAAGTCAGCGGGTGCTCAGTGCCATGCAAGCTGACCTGTCCCGCAATTTCAATCTCGCTCACCCCGCTGGTTGCGACCGTACCCACCAGGCGTTGCGGGTGGAACACGATCTGGGGGAAAAGCTCGCTCTCGAGCACTTTGCGGTGCAAGGTCTTGTCGCGTTTTTCGTTGCCCGAAACCGTGCGGCGAGCATTGATCGCGATCTCGCCCGCTGCCGCGTTGGTCGCTGGATCCAGCTGGATCAGGCCGGTTTCAACATAGAGCTGACCGGAAACGTCGTGCCCGGTCGCCTCGAGCAGAAAGGTCACTTGAGTGTTGGCGGCATCGACTTCAAGTTCTTGGGCGGCCAGCAAGCCGGACAGCCCGAAGAGTAGGTACGCCACCGTCACCAGCAAGATGGGGGTGGTTTTGCAGATGCGGTCGATCATGGGTCCTCCTTGGTGGCTGCAGCGCTTGGGGAATCAACGCCCCGAGTGCTGCTTCCGCCAGCGAGGACCTTAAAACGGCGGTCTGAACCGAAGATGAACTTGTGGACCCGGTGGCCGTCTCGGGTTGAGGACGGGGTTGTCTGCGTTCTGTGTCAGGCGTCAGGCGTCGGCCGTGGCTTCGGCTGCCAGGACCGCCGCCGCGGGCGGCAGCAAGACCTCGAAGCGGGCGCCGGGGGGCTCGCTGTCGACCACCCGCACTTGCCCGCCGTGGCGTTCGACCACCCAGCGCACCACACTCAAACCCAGCCCGCCCATGCGATTGACCGCATGCCGGGCGCGATAGTAGCGCTCGAAAATGAACGGGCGCTCGGCCAGCGGGATGCCCGGCCCTTGATCGGTCACCACGACCCGCACCCAGCCGTCCGCGGCGCTGAGCTCAAGGTCCACCTGGCGACCGGCCGGAGTGTGGCGGACCGCGTTGTCGAGCAAGTTGAGCAGCATCAAGTACAGGTGATCGGCTTGGCCGAGGACCCACAGTTCAGGCGGGATCTCACCGCGCAGCTCCACCCGCTTGTCATCTGCATGCGGTTTGAGCGCGCCGATCACTTCGCGGCTGATCGCGGCGAGGTCGGTGGGCTGCTGCAGCTGCGGATCGCTGGTTGCTTGGGGATCACGGGCGAGCAGCAACAAACTCTCAACCACCCGCTGGACGCGGGTGATCTCTTTCAAGTTATCGCGCAAGAGCGCGCGATAGTCCTCGACCGATGGCTGCCCGCGCAGGGTCACTTCAAGACCGGTTCGCATGATCGAGACCGGGGTGCGCAGTTCGTGGGAGGCGTCTGCGGTGAACTGGCGCATCGCCGTGACGCTGTCCTCTAGCCGGGCCAAGAGTTCGTTGAAAGCTGTGGCGAGTTTGTGGACCTCGAGCGGTTTGTCCGGGACGAGGACGCGCTGGCCGAGGTGAGCGGGGTCAGCTGCCCGTACCGAAGCGACCAGGCGCGCAATTGGCCGGGTGGTCCCTTGCGCCAGAATCCAGCCTCCGAGCCCGGCGAAGGGCACCAGAATCAACCCGGTCAAAGCGAGCAGCAGCACCAGATTCCGTCGGCGTTCGGCGAGGACGCGCGAGGAGGCCAGAGCTTCGACGGCGCGCCCCGGCTGATTCCACACCCGATGCGCAATGCCGACAAAGGTTTCACCGCTAACTGCCGACAAAAAGCGCAAGTCGGTGGCTTCGCCGTCGAGGGTCAGGAAGGGCAGGGCAGGCAGGCCAGGGGTGGCAGCGACCAGCTTGCCATTTTCGATCACCCGCACCCACAGCGGGAACGGCTTTTCCCGGTCATGGAACTGCAATTCAGGAAAATCGAGACGGCCGGTGGTCGCCAGGTACGATGCCAAGCCCTCGACTTCGGCGTAGAGCAAGACTTCGAGGTCACGGCGCGCATTGCGCTGGTCGAGGACCAGCACCACGCCGCAGGCGACCAGGTAGAGCAAGAGGAAGATCCCGCCAAACCAGCGGACGATGGTGCTGGTGAGCCCGCTCTTGGGCTTCCCGGACCTCATGGCGCATGCGCGTCCGTCGCCCGCAGCGCATAGCCCACTCCTTTGACCGTGCTGATCAACCGTTTTCGCCCGGCGACTTCCAGCTTGCGGCGCAACCGCCCCATCAAGACGTCAATCACGTTCGAGCGCGCTTCATACGCGCTGTCCCAGGCATGATCGGCGAGCTGAGAGCGGCTGAGCACGCGGCCGGGTTGCAACATGAGCTGTTCGAGCAAGGCAAATTCTTTGGCCGTCAAGTCGATGACGATGTCTCCGCGCGCGGCCTGCTGGCGGCTGCGGTCGAGCTTCAAATCGGCAAAAGTCAGAGTGGGGGCAGGAGTGGTGCGTGGGCGTCGCAGCAAGCTGCGCACCCGGGCAGACAGCTCTTCGAAAGCAAAGGGCTTGGTCAAGTAGTCGTCCGCTCCGGCATCGAGCCCGCGGACGCGGTCCGCCACCGCATCGCAGGCGGTGAGCATCAGCGTGGGGGTATCCAACCCTTCGAGCCGCCACGCGCGGAGCAGCTCGACGCCGGAGCCGTCGGGCAACATCACGTCGAGCAAGATGACATCGTACTCATTCTCGATCGCGAGATCTGTTGCCTCTTCACCATTTTGCGCTACGTCGACGGCATAGCTCAGGCTTTCAAGACCGCGTTTCAAATGACGAGCCAGGGTGGTTTCATCTTCGACCAGCAACAGGCGCATCACGACCTCCTCGAGGGCAGCTTCAGGATTGTGTAGGGGCGTCGACCGAACATCGCAGTAGGAATTAGCATAAACTGTGCCAATCCTCCAGCCTGGAGGGCGAAGCGAGGGCGACTAACCCCACAGGACCCCACAGGACCCCACAGGACCCACAGCAGCCTGGCGGGAGTGACGGTTTCAAGGCCGGTCCAAGATGAGGCGCAAAGATCATGACTGAAGAGCGTCGTCTGCATCGGTTGGCCGGGTGGTTGGCTTGGGAACGCAATGTCGGTGCTGCCTCGACGGCTTTCTTCTTGTTCGGCTTGGGCGAAGAGCTGTGGAAAAAGTTCTTGCCCAAGTAC
>CAZCOV010000226.1:0-10936 GCA_964499975.1 uncultured Thermoanaerobaculia bacterium | reverse complement strand
GGCAATCAAGCCGCAGACCTCGCCGACGCTTATGTTTTCCCCGTCAAATCACCCCTAGGGGGTAGCCGGGTGGTCATGGTCATGACCATGCACCCCTATTCGAGCCCACCCAAACCACCCGACCTGCTGGTGCCGTCGAAGCGCTCGGGCAGCCAGCTCTCCGACGCTGTCGAGTACGTTTTCCGGGTGCAGCCCGCGGATATCCTGGGCAGTGGGGCCGACACCCGGATCACCACCGACGCAGCTCAAGAGCTGACCGTCACGTGTACCGTGAACGATTCGCTCTACCAAAAGATCACTTGCATTTCGCACGCCCAGCTCGCAGGTGCTCCCGCGCCGACCACCTTGACGACGCACGAGGAGATCGACATCACCCTCGGTGGCAAGTTGGACTACTTTCGGGTTTTCGCTGGCTGCCGCGCCGATCCTTTTTTCACGGATCCTGGCAAGCTGCTTTACAACTACTTGAAGCTGCCGCAGATTTACACCCTGGTGGTCAAAGACTGGGCGCTCGAACAGGCTTCGGGCGGGGGGTTGCTCGGGCGCATCTTGTCGTGGCGCCGGGTTGCTGCGATCAACCGACTGGTCGACAAGATCCCTGACGTGCCCACTTTCGAAGTGATCCAGCGGCCGCGCGACAAGGATAATGACTGGTGGTCGTGGACCACTTTTCTCAAGGCTTCGGCCAAAGATGAAGCCCAGTGGCTCCCTCTGCCGACCCCATTCATCCGTCACTCCAATGTGCTGGCAATCGTGATCGAGTTGGAGCTCGAGAAGGCCTACGGCGGTACGCTCCCCAGTAAGCTCTTCGCCCTCGCGGCGGAAACCCGCAAAGGCGGGCAGACGATCGACCGCGATGCGCGTCCGGCCACCAACAACCTGCTCTTCGCCAAAAGCGTCCCGTATGTGCTGGCAGATCAGTGGATCCCCGAACTGGCCCAGCTGCAAGACGTGTGGAATCGCCAGGACTCGTTTGCGCTCGACCCAGAATACGCCCCGCGCTTTGCTGCCGCCCTGCAGACCGGAGCCGCGCTGTACGATGGCAGCGATGGGGTCAAAGACTGGCCCGAGCCCAACCCTTCCTTGGGTCTGATCCTGACCGACTATCTGCTGTTCGACGTCACCAAGCCGCCGGTGGCTCCGTCGAGCGACGCTGCCACTTACTTTGAAATCGAGATGGCGCACTTTCGTGGACAAGCGCATCAGACTTTTGGCGGCCGACTGCCCAACACCGACTCGATCGACACCTTCTTGACCTGGTTCATCAATGGACCCGATCGCTATGACCAGCCGCGGCGAACCGACGGCGAAGATCACCCGTCCAAGCCTGCGAGCGACGAGTTCCCCTTCCTGCAACCGCCCCACCCCACGGCGCCGGATTTCTGATGTCGAGGAGGGGTACATGACCGCGCGGTCGGGGGCAGCGGAGGTGATGGTGGCAGCCCGCGCCTTGACCCTGGCCGTCCTGCTGGGCTGCTGGTTAGGGCCGCCGGATCTCGCCGCAGCGCCGGCCGAGTCGACCGTCCGGTGGGTTCCCCGCTCGCAGAAGGAGCTGCCCACCACTTCAGCGCGGATTTTCCTGCACAACCTGGAGCTGGAGATCGAACAGCTCGCAGCGATCGTCGCCCGGTCGCCCGGGGCCCTCGCAGCAGCCCAGCAGCTGGCCGGGCTCTATCATCTGCGCGGCGGCTATCGCGGTGACCTGGACGAGATCCAGCGTGGGATCGAGTTGCTCGATCGCTGCGTCGAGCGCCTCCCTCGCGATCCCGCGCTGCGCTGGCTGCGGGCCCGCCAGCAGATGTCGCTCCACCGCTTTGCCCAAGCCGCAGACGACCTCAAAGTCGCCCGCGAAACCCTCGGAAACAAAGCTCAGGACTGGCCATCGCTGGTTTTGGCCGAGGTCGACTTGGCCTTAAACCTCGGCGACTACGCGCGTGCCATCCCGGGGATCCGCGACGCAGCCCAGCGCTGGCCGAGCACTGAGACGCGGGTCCGTCTGGCCCAGCTCGAAAGCGCGTTGGGAAACCAAGAGGCCGCCAGCCGACTCTTTGCGGAAGCCGAAGGACTGATCCGCGACGTCGACCCGCTGCCGGTCGCCTGGTTGAATGTCCAGCGGGGCATTCACCAGTTGCAACTCGGCGCTCATGCCCAAGCCGAGTTGTTCTTGCAGGAAGCTCGTCGGCGCTTGCCTGGATATCTGCTGGCAGAAGAGCATCTGGCGGAAGTGCTCCACTTGCAGGGACGAGATGGCGAGGCCATCGCCCTCTACGAGGAGCTTCTCAGCTGGTCGCAAGACCCCAAGATCCCAGCTGCTTTAGCAGCGCTTTACCAGAAGGCCGGACGGACCCGCGAAGCGGATCAGCTGGTGGCCCAGGCCAAAGAACGATTCTTGGCGTGGTTGGCTCGCTATCCCGAGGCCATGGCCTGGCATGCTGCTGAGTTTTTCTTGGGCGCCGGGCAGGACCCCGACCGCGCGCTCGACTTGCTCCGGCGCAATTTCGCCCTGCGCCCCAACCTCGACAGCCTGGTTGCTCTGGCCCGCGCCCAGTTCGCTTTGGGCCAAGTCCAAGCCGCCCACGAGTCCCTTGTCCGCGCGCTGGAGCTGCCAGTTGTGTCCCCTGAACTCACGGCCCTGCTGCGTCTGCCGCAGTTTGCTGATTTACAGGAGCCCAGCAAATCCGTCGCTAGCCCTGGCGCCACCCCAAGCCAATAGTCTCGAGCCGGATCCTTGCCAAAGGAGCTGTCATGTGGAATTGGTTAAATAAAATGCTCAACAAACTAGGGATTAACAGCACTGACGATACCAGCAGTTCCAACGACGGGAACAGCACGACGTCTTACCAAGCCAAGCTCACTCCCCTCAGTCCGGAGTTCACGGTCCGCCGCTTTGTCGATCTGGGTCCTACCCCTGGTAACGTCGGAATCTGTCTCTCCGGCGGTGGCTCGCGTGCCCTGACCGCGGGCATGGGCCAGCTGCGCGCCCTCAAGTTCCTGACCACTCCCGACGGCAAAAGCTTGCTCGGCCAGGCGCGAGCGCTGTCCACCGTGTCAGGGGGCTCGTGGTTGGGTGTGACTTTCCAGTACTTGACCGCCGGCACTTCCGACGATGACTTCCTCAATCGCTACGTGCCCGACCCGGGCCGGTTGGTGCTCAGCCAGACCGCGGGCCACAGCCAGGCCGAGACCCTCGACCAGCTGCCGCCGGGCAACATCGCGACCGCGGTGGCGTCGCGCCATTTCGGACCGGTGCAGCTCACTCTCCAGGTCCTGCTGCTGCACAAGTTTGGGCGCGTCCCTGGCCCGTTCCTGTGGCAGACCGCGATCGGGCTGCACTTGTTGCGACCTTACGGCCTCTACCAGCCAGGTGAACACTTCGCGCCCCGGTCGCTCTTTTCCTACGACGGAGAGACCATGTCCCGCGATGTGACCGGCCCCAACCCAGGGCTGTCCAGCGCAACCGCGTACCTGATCGCGGCTGGCCCGGACCGCGTTCGGCGTCCGTTTCTGGTGTGTAATGCCGCGATGTTCGTGGACCAGCCCGACGCCCACTTTGAGCTGCTCGCCCCGTTCCAGGCGACCCCGTTCATGACCGGCATCTTGGGCACCCCCAGTGGCGTCGATGCCAACGGCAACGCGCCTGGCGGCGGCGGTGTAACCTCGTTTGCGTTCAACTCCGACCCTCAAGCGGTCAACGGCGACCAGGTCAGCGTGGCGCAAAACCGTCCGCTCGCGCTGATGGACATCGTCGGCACGAGCAGCGCTTTTTTCGCGGAAACCCTGCAGAACACCCTCGCCAGTTGGCGCGACAACACCGACAAGTCCATCGATGAGATCCAAGACGCCCTGGGTGATGTCTTAGACTGGGTTGAAAAAGTGCTCCCGAGCAAAGTGCAGCAAGCGATCAGCCAGCTGATCGACCGCGAGCGCTTGCAACGGATGAAGAGCAATGGGGTAGAACGCAAGCTGTTCGGAACAGCGCTCAAATCGCTCCTCGGCGGACTCAAGGACCTGATCCCCGAGTACACCTACTGGCCGGTGACAGGCGCAGCGCCGGCGCAGAACCTCAAACCCACTCGCTTCGCGGATGGCGGCAATCTCGAGAACACCGGCATTGCCAGCCTGCTCGCCTATCAGGACATCGACAACGTCATCACTTTCATCAACTCGTCAACCCCGCTGACCGCGGGTGCCAAGGGCGTGATCGACGCGCAAGGCAATGAAATCCCGGGCACCCGGGTGGTCATCGCCGGGCAAGTTCCCGGGCTTTTTGGCTATCAGCCCCATGATCCCCAGCGCGGCTATGTGCTCTACGCCGGTGCCACCAAGCCCACCAAGCCCGAGTTCCAGCACAACCAGGTCTTCCCCGCAACCGCCTTCCCAGAACTGCTCCGCGGACTGTGGGCAGCGACCGGCAACGCCGGTGCCCCAGCAGCCACCCAAGCCGGGGTCAATCAGCATCCCGCAGTGCTCAAGACCACGCTCCCCGTGCTCGCCAACCCCTGGTTCGGGGTCCAAGGTGGCCGCACCGTGGGTGTCTTGTGGTGCTTGACCAACCGAGTGCGCGACTGGCACGATCAGCTCAGTCCCGCAGTTCAGCAAACCCTCGGCGCCTTTGACGACCCCTCGTCGCTGGATCACTTTCCCCACTATTCAACGGTCAAGACTCATCTGACCACGACCCAGATCAATCTGCTGGCAAATCTCACCGCCTGGAGCGTGGCCAACCCCAAGAACCAGCAGCTGTTCATCGACATGTTCACCCCGGGTAACTAGAATATTGCCATGGCCATTGGAACCCCCTTTCATCCCCGCACCTCTGTTTTGAACACCAGCCTGAATTGGCGACAGTGGGCCGGCTACTTCGCCGCCGGCTGCTACCACGATTTCCACCAGCCCGAGTACGCGGCCATTCGCAATGGCGCTGCCTTGATCGACGTCAGCCCGCTCTACAAGTACCAGGTGATCGGACCCGATGCCGAGGCTTACGTCGATCGGCTGATCACCCGCGATGCGCGCAAGTTGCGGGTGGGCCAGGTGGTCTACACCCCGTGGTGCGATCGCCACGGCAAGGTGCTCCAGGAAGGCACGGTGCTGCGTCTGGGGGAGCAGCATTTCCAGATCCATGCCACGGATCCGGCGCTCCGCTGGTTCGAACTCAACGCAGTGGGATTCGACGTGCGGGTCGAGGACCGCACGGCGGCAGTGGCCGTGCTCGCGGTCCAGGGACCGAAATCGCGCGACCTGCTCGCGCAAGTCGTCAGCGGCGGGGACATCCGCAGCCTCAAATTCTTTTGCTCAGCCCAGGGTCAAATCGCAGGCGCGCCGGTGCTGATCACCCGCACGGGCTATACCGGCGATCTCGGCTATGAGCTCTTTATCGCAGCAGACGCCGCGGTCCGCGTGTGGGATGCGCTGCTGCTCGCGGGTGAAGGCTATGGCGCGACCGCGTGCGGCCTCCTCGCCCTCGATATCGCGCGCATCGAAGCCGGTTTTGTCCTGCTCGGGGTAGACTACATCAGCGCCGAAAAAGCGCTCATCCCATCGCAGAAATCTTCACCTTATGAGATCGGTCTCGGCTGGTCGGTCAAGCTGGACAAGAGCCGGGACTTCAACGGCAGGGCGGCGCTCGCTGCTGAAGCCAAAGCGGGGTGCCCCCCCTGGCAACTGGTCGGGCTCGAGATCGAATGGCAGCCGCTCGAGGACCTCTACGCCCAGGCTGGCTTGATGCCCGATCTGCCCACGATCGCTTGGCGCACCGCGGTCCCCATCTATTCCGGTGCCCGTCAAGTCGGCCGCGGAACCAGCGGCTGCTGGTCGACCCTGCTCAAGAAGTACGTGATCCTCGCTTCGGTCGAATCGTCTTTTGCTAAGCCGGGTACCTTCGTCGACTTAGAGGTGACCGTGGACTACGCTCACCAGCGGGCGCCAGCGCAGGTTGTCCCCCTGCCTTTCTTCCGCCCGCCCCGCTTGCGCGAGTGAAACAAAACCCTGCTACTTACTCCCAGGGGATGTCGGGCATCGCAAGGCGGGCGACTTCGCGGCCGTCTTGGACCGAGGTTTCGAGAATCTCATCGATGTCTTCCGGTCGCACCTGCCGATACCAGAAGTTGTGGGGCCACAACGCGACCGTGACGCCCTGGCTGCAATGCTTGAGGCAGCCGGTGCGCACCACCATGACTTGATTGCGCAGCCCGCGTGCGCGCACGCCGTCTTTGAACCCGCGATAGAGCTCCAGCCCGCCGCACGGACCACAACTCGGCTTGGGCGCATCGGCGGCGCGCTCATTGGTACAGACTAGAATTTGCACCTGCGGTTTGGGCAAGTCTGAACTCCTTCCAAGCAATTTGCGTGAACTCGCTCACTAATCCCCCACAGTCTATCGCGCTGCCCAACCCGCGGGCGCATGTCGCGTAAGATAGCAGCATGCAAAACTCAGCAATCCCCCAGTTCTCTCGCCATTGGCTGCTCCTTGGCCTGACTGCCCTGAGCCTCGCCTTGCTCACGACCGCCACCAACGCAGAAACGGCAGAAAATGCAGAAAAAACAGCCGCCACATCCGCGCCGCCGGTTTTGGTCATCCCCCAAGCAGCGCGCGCCACTCCCGACTTTGACGTCGAAGAGGCGACCGCAGCCTATTTGGCGCTGATCTCACCGGATCTCCGCGCGCGTTCCGATGCCTACTTCGAAGGCGGGTACTGGCTCACACTCTGGGATTGGGTCTGGTCGCTCGGGGTGGCTGTCCTGCTCCTCGCGCGCGCCCGGACGCGACGTCTCAGCGATTGGATCCAGTCGCGGGTGCGCTGGAGAATGCTCGCGGACTTCCTGACCGTGGCTCTCCTGATCGTCTTGGGCGCACTGCTGACCTTCCCCCTGACGCTCTGGGCCGGCTACTTCCGTGAGCATGCTTATGGGCTCTCGAACCAAACTCTCGGGGCCTTTCTCTTCGACTGGACCAAAGAGATTGGCATTGGGCTCGTGCTCGGTGCGCCGGTGCTGACCGTGCTCTACCTGCTGGTGCGCAAGTGGCCGCGCACCTGGTGGGTCGGCGCGGCCGCGGTCTCGATCCTGTTCATGATCTTTGCCATGACCATCGCCCCGGTGTACATTGAACCGCTGTTCAACGACTATCAGAAGCTCGAACCCGGTCCGCTGCGCGACGAGATCCTCAGCATGGCGCGTTCGCATCGGATTCCAGCCGATGATGTTTTCTGGTTCGACGCGTCCCGTCAGACCCAGCGCATCTCCGCCAACGTCAGCGGCTTTGCCGGCACTCTGCGCATTGCGCTCAATGACAATCTCCTCCGGAGTCCGTCTTAGCTGTGCTCGGCCACGAGATGGGGCATTACGTCCTCAACCACAGCGCGGAGATCCTGTTGCAGTTCGCGCTGGTAATTTTGGCCGGGTTCCTTTTCGTCCATTTCACGTTTGCGCGGATCGCGGAGCGCTTTGCGCGCAGCTCAAAGGTGCAGGGAATCAGCGATCCGGCGGGACTCCCGCTGGCTGGCGTGCTCTTTGGGGCGTTCATGCTGCTGGCGACGCCGGTGGTCAACTCGATCATCCGTTCAAACGAGGCCGAAGCCGACGCTTTTGGCATGGCGATCGCCCGGCAACCCGACGGCTTTGCCTATGCTGCGACCCTGATCGCTGAGTATCGCAAGGTCCACCCCGGGCCGCTCGAAGAAATGCTCTTCTTCGACCACCCGAGCAATTATGACCGGATCCGGCGCGCCATGACCTGGAAAAAAGAGCACCTCGCTGAGTTCGCCGCCCGCGAAGCCGCACTGGCCCCGCCCAAGACTAGCGATTAGCTGGCCGCGGCAGGAGAGCGCGTTCTGTCAATTCCTGGTGGATCGTCGCGGCCGCGAGACGGTGGGTCTTTGCGGTCCAGTGCGGGTCATTTTGGTAGAAAAAACCACCCGCTGTTGCCGGGTTGTCCATGGCAGCGCGCAAGCTCGGCACCAGATCAATCGTCGGAATATCGAGCTCCTCGAGAACCCCGCGGAAGTAGTTGCGCGTGGTATCTCGGTCGTAAAGCGCGGGGTCCTTGTCGAGAAAACCCAAAGCGCGATCCCAGACCACCTGGTCCGATTGCAGCTGATCCGGGATCAAAATCGCGATCATCCGGATTCCCTGCGCATTTGCCAGGTCCCGCAGCCGCTCCAGGGCATCCCGGCTCTTCGCTCGCCCCTCGAGCGTCAGGGCACTGGGTTCCTTGCGATAGGTTTCCAGCATGTCCTTGAGGAACGTCATCATGAACGGCTCGGGCAAGCCGAGCAGCGTGGTCAGTCCCGCGCGGTTAGCGAGCCGCCACAGGTGAGAATGACGGTATGACCACAGCCCAAGGCCATGGGTTGCTCCTGCTTCAGGAGCCTCGGGCGAGAGCTGCCCTGGTCGATGCTTTTCGGTGGCGTCGAGCAGATCGTTGCCGAGGAACACGCCCATCAGCAAGACGTCGGGCTTAAGCCCAGGGCCGAACTGTTTGAGCCAGACAAGCTCCTGCGGCTGGCCCCACCCTGGAACACCAGCATTCAGCACCTCGGTGTCGAGGCGATCGGCTGCCAGCAGTTGGGCGAGAACCGCAGGGTAGCTCTCTTGTTCCTCGACCGCCCAGCCAAAGGTGTACGAGTCCCCGAGCACGAGGATGCGCAGCTCAGGTCGGTCGGCACGGACCTCAGGACCGCGTAGCCCCAACGCATTGGTGCGGATAGCGGTATTGAACTCGGCACCATTGCCCAGCATGCCGTGAAAACCCGGGGAAAGCCGGTAAGAATTGGGGGGCTCAAGCTGGTACAACCCCTTGGCCACCAAGGTAATCGGCTGCGGGAGAACCGCTCGGACGAGCGCCTCTCCCCCCAAGAGACTCGCCAAGATACTGAGAGTAAACATGCTCAATCGAGCGCGGAGCGACTTTGAAATCATCTGGGACCTCTCCACGATGCCATAAAAGGGTGCAACAAAGAACCGGCAGCAAGGCTCAGACTACTACATCTTTGGCCAACAAAAAAGGCTAGCCAATTATATCGAGAGAAAAGACTGAGTCAGTTGAGCTAAACGCTGTGGTCCGTTCCCGGTGAGCCATGGGTGAGGGAGGTGTAGAGGCGACGCCACCGCTCGGTAGAGACGGCAAGGCTGTACGGATGGAGGTGCACAGCAGCGACCCGGGGCGGTCGGCCCACGGGCTCCAGTGCTTGCAATACCGCGTACGCCAGGGCTGAGGGGTTTGCCGGTGGTGCCAGCCATGGAGCTGGTACCAGCTCGGGTAGTAGCCCGACCGTGGTGCCCACGACCGGGCAACCACAGGCCATGGCTTCGAGGATCACCATGCCCTGACTTTCAAACCGCGAGCTGACCAGGGCGAGGTCTGCTCGCGCATACCATGCTGGAAGCTGGTGGTGGGCGATGGCGCCATGAAACGTGACCCGCGCGGCCACCCCTAGTTCGTGGGCTAGCTGCTCCAAACTCTGGCGCAGCTCACCCTCCCCCACCAGATGCAGGTGGACGTCGGGCCAGCGGACCGCGATTTGCGGCAGCGCGCGCAACGCAGTGGCGACGTCTTTGACCGAGGTGAGCGCTGCCACTTGCAGCAGCTTGGGGCGGCCGTCCAGGTCCGGCCCAGGATTGGCGGCAGCTTGGGGATGAAAACGCTCGGTTGCAACCCCTAGCGGGAGCACTTCGAGGCGCTCGGGCGCGCAGCCAGCGCGCACCAGATCCGGCAACACCTGCTGGCGCAGCCAGTGGGAACCGACGGTCACCCAGCTGGCTTGGCGCAACGCTCGCTGAACTAGCCAGGAATTGACCCGACTACGTCCGCCGCCGTAGTCGATCTCGGGTAAGTCAGCTAGCTCGCCGCCGAGCAGGGAAACCAAGACCGGCGTTTGAGTCCACTGTCCAGCCAGGGCCGCGAGAAAGCCTGGCTCGTGAGCCCACAAAGCATGCAGCACGTCAAAGCGCTGCGCTTGCGCGGCCTGCCGCAGCTGCAGCAGCGCCCGCCCCCAGAGCGGCAGCCGCCCGAAGCCGCGCACCTGACCCGCTCCCAGCGGATGGACGGTCGCTCCATAAACTTGGTAGTTCTGGCGACGGTGCGGATAGCGCAGCGCGAAAACCTGGACGTCGTCGTGCTGGGCCAGAGTGCGGACCAGGTCGAGGATGGCGGGAATGCACTCATCGTCCTCATCTGCACTGAAGCCCGGCGTGAGCAGTGCAAGGCGCATGGCGAGAAGGGGTCAAAAGCCCGCGGTTTCCGGACGCTGGTAGTGGAACAGCCGATGGAACAGCTGAAGTTCGAGCGGACGGTGGTAGATCCGGGTCAAGTAACGCCAGCTGCCGAGTCCGCGCAGGACCGCGCGCTTGAGTCCGCGCAAACTGGTGTCGGTGGTGGTCGGATAGTAAGCGTTGAGCACCCGTTCAAAGTCGCGCACCCGCCGCTTGAGCCCAGGATTGAGCCAGGGGTTGGGAGGATCGCGGCGCAAGGAGAAATCTCGCCAGTCGCCGCTCACCCAGGCGTCGAGGGTTGGGGGGAAGCAGAACCCGAGCGCCTGCGCTTCAGCATAGAGGGCTCCGTCCTGGGGCACGGGCGTGTAGAGGTAGAGGATCACTTCGGTCGCGGGATTGACCGTCTTGAGCCGGCGGATGAACTGGGTGGTGACCTCAATGTCTTGCCGCGGGTCCGGCGGGTTGCCGAGGACGAACGAGAACTCGGGGACGATCCCATGCTCGCGCATGCGAGCCGCCAGCGCCAACGTCAAAGCCGGCGAGACCTTGCCGCCCTTGTTCATCCGCGCCAGCACTTCTTCCGAGCCCGCCTCAGCGCCGCAAAACACCATCTTCAGCCCACTTTCGCGCATCTTCTGCCAAGTGGCATCGCGGTAGCGCATCAGCTCATCGACCCGGCCGAGCGCCCACCAGGTCATGCCCAAAGGCACGATCCGCTCGCAGA
>CAZCOV010000225.1:0-10961 GCA_964499975.1 uncultured Thermoanaerobaculia bacterium | reverse complement strand
CTCCCGTGAAAACCCCGGTGTTGGACCCGGTCTCGGTCAAAACCAACGTCTCGGCATCTCCCGCGTAAAGCGACTGCAGGTTTACCGTCACGCTTTCCGCTTGCCCAGGGTTGGCGTTGTCGAACAGGCTCAGCGCCTGGATCCGCGCCACGCCGTTCTCCAACACCTCGGCGACCGGCGTCCCTTGAGCATCCACGAACCGCAAGGACACGCTCGACACGCTCGCTGTCGCCGTCGACTGAGTGAAGCCCATAAAATCGTTGTGGCTCGCACGAAGCTCGGCGCCCACGCTCGCTTGCAGCTGACCGTCAAACGGGCTGTTGGAAACACTGTCCACCAGGTTGATCTCCCCGACGAAGATCCCCGTATCTCGACCCGTCTCCAGCAGCTGGATCGTCTCCGAATCGCCGTTGCTCAAGACCTGTAAGTCCACGATCAACGTGTCATAGGTCGAACCCGACGTGTTCCGGTTGGGGTCTTCTACCCGCACGAATACCGTCGACCCCGTCGCATAGCTGCTCGTCAAGTTGCCGAACCCGTCGATGAAACTCGTCCGCGAACCCAACGTCTTCGCCGTCGCTTCAGACATTCCAGACACCCCGTAGTGGATTGCACTCAGCGTGTCGAACTCGTGCGGCGGCCCGGCATCCTCTGACGTCTCGAGTCGGCCGCTGCTCGGCTGTGCCGAACCCAAGGCCAGCGGAAACTCACCCGTGAACTCGCTCGTATTCGCTCCGGTCTCGCTCAGGCTCACGACCTCCAGGTCGCCGCTCAGCTGCGCCCGCAAGTCCGCTGATGTCGTGTCCGCTGTGCCAGGATTGCTGTTCGCAGCGCTGTCGAACACCCGCACGTACACCCGCGAACTCTCGAGATACTCCGTCGCTGGCTCACCCGATGCATCCACGAACAGCACCGTGCTCGCCACGATCTCCGCGCTGTCGCTCACCTGCGTCGGTGAGCTGGGGTTGCTGTAGACGATCTCGATCAGGTCGCCGATCCCCACTTGCAACACACCACTCGTGTTGACCGTGCTCGTCCCGATCGAACCCTCGAACTCTCCCGTGTCGTAGCCCGTCTCCGTCAACACCACGCTCTCGTTGTCGCTGGGTGAATCCACCGTCACCGAGAAACTGTTGATCACCGTCGGGCTGTTCCGCTGGTGGTCGATCACCCGAACGGCGACTTGGTCGCCCAACGCATAAACCTCCGTGCTGCGCCCGAACGCGTCGATGAACTCCACCCGCGCCACCGCCGTCCGTGCCGTCGTGCTCACTCCCCCAAGGCTCGCCGTTAGGAGATCCCCAAGGTATTCCGGATTGCCGCTGTTGGCCGTCTCAAAGAGACCATTGCTCGGCACCCCGACCGCAAATTCAAGGGCGATTTCTCCCGTGAAAACCCCGGTGTTGGACCCGGTCTCGGTCAAAACCAACGTCTCGGCGTCTCCCGCGTAGAGCGACGCCAAATTCACCGCGACGCTATCCGCTTGCCCGGGGTTGGCGTTGTCGAACAGGCTCAGCGCCTGGAGACGGGCCACCCCGTTTTCCAGCACTTCGGTCGTAGGCGCGCCCGCGGCATCGATGAACGCCAGCCCTGCGGCTTGAATCGTCGCACTCGCTTCCGCAAAGCTGAAGCCCAAGGTGTCGCTGTGGCTGGCCCGCAGCGTGTCCCCGCTCGTGGCTTGCAGCTGACCATCGCTCGGGCTGGCTGAGACGCCCTCATCCAAGCTGATTTGGCCTTCGAAGACGCCGGTGTCGCGGCCGGTTTCCAGCAGCTGGAGGGTCTCCGCGTCGCCGTTGCTCAAAACCAGGAGGTCGACGATCGCCGTGTCGTAGACGCTGGCATTGTTGCGGTTGTGGTCGACCACCCGGAGGTGCGCGGTGAAACCGGTCGCATAAGAACTAGTCAAATTGCCGAAAGCGTCAGTGAACCAGACCTGTGAGCCCAGCGTGGTGGCGGAGTCGGTCGCGGTGCCGAGCGCGTCATAGTGGGTAGCCGTCAGGATGTCGAACTGGTGGGGTGGTCCTGCATCTTGGGCGGTTTCGAGCACGCCATTGTTCGACAGTGTGCTGCCCAACGCGAGGTCGATTTGCCCGACGAAAAGATCGGCATCTGGCCCAACTTCGGTCAAGGTCACCACTTCGAGGTCACCGCTCAGCTGCGCTGCCAGGTCCACGTAAGCGGTATCGATGTTGCTCGGATTGAGGTTGGCGGAGCTGGCGAAAACCTGGACGTAAACCGTCGAACTTTCGAGGTAGACGGCGGCCGGCTGACCGTTCGCGTCCACCAGCTGCACCGTGCTGGCAACCACTTGCGCGCTGTCGGTGACGGTGGTGGTGCTGGTGAAACTCACTTCGATGGTGTCGCCAACGGCGGCGCCGAGCAACCCACTCTGGTTGAGCGGATCGGAAGTGATGTAGCCGGTGAAAACCCCAGTGTTAAAACCGGTCTCCAGCAGCCCCACGAGCTCCGAGTCGATCGGCGAGGTCACCGTCACCCCCAGGGTGTCGACCACTTGCGGGTCATTGCTGTCGGGGTCCGTCACTTGGATGAAGACGCGGTCCCCCAGGGCGAAAGCCGCAGCATCCTGCCCGAACTCATCGCGGAAGCTGACGCTATGCGACGACTTGACATTCCGCGCTTGAGCGCTGCGCGTGGTTGGTGCAGGCTCTCGCTTACCTTGCTGAGCGCCAGCTGCACTGGTGGTTTCGGGGGCTACCCACTGGGAGATGAACGAAAGGTTTTTACCTTGCGCCAAAACATTCACGACCAAGGCGATACCACAGAACAGAAAGAACCTGAGCAAGCTTCGACCGGACATCGAATGCACTCCTTGAAATTTGATCATTTGATCGGGTGTAATTGACCTATTTCTTGCGGTCTTGTTGACGACTTCGCCGCCGACACAACTCTCCTGAGCGAGAATCTCCTGAGCGAGAATCTCCTGAACGAGCCAGTTTGGCTCGCTGATCTAGCTAGGAGTGAGGCGAAGTCGCTGATGACTTTGCAGTCAAACTCGCAAGAATTTTATGTAAGGCTTCCCATCGATCAATATATACCTATTGACGCATCGACCGTCCCCGCGCAAATGGCCATCTATTTGCGTTGTGGAGTCGACTGGATCGTTGCATCAGGCATCAAGTTTACTCGTCCGAACCCACGAACATCGTAGATGATATGTCAGGGATTTTCAAGGGGTACAGCGAAAATCTTCAGCCGCGGGCGCAGCCGGTGGGGCTTTGCCTTGCGGATGAACCGCGTTTCGTCCCTGGTTTCTGGCTTTTGATCCCAGTAAAACGGAAATCGGCCCCAGATCCGGCAATCACCGGACGGGTTTACGGCAGAGAGATAGCCGCCCCGCTAGCTGCCGAAATAGTCCTCGATTCGCTGGAGCTGCGCCGCGAGTTGCGCGGGATCCGCTGCTGGCCAGACGCGGGCAGCGGTGGGGGATAGGTCGGGTTGCGGGCAGTAGATCTGCTCTTCGACGAGCTGGTACAAGTTGGGAATGTCAGCCAAGAGCGGACTCAATTCTGCGAGGTCACGATGGCCGCCACGCCGCGTGAGCTCTTCTGGCTTGAGCAAGTAGAGGTTGGCCTTGGCGCGGGTCACTGCCACGTAGAGCAAGCGCCGCTCTTCCTCCAACGAGGCAGAATCGCGCAAACTCTGGTACGCCGGGAAGTGGCCAGTGACCAGTTCGAGCACGAACACGGTGTGCCACTCGAGTCCTTTGGCTGAATGGACGGTCGACACCGTGATCCACTCGTCTTCGCGGTCCGGTTGGGAGCCGGCACGCACGACTTCTGGCGGCTCGATCGCAAGATCGGTCAAGAAGGTCTCGGCGCTGAGGTAACGGGCCGCGATGACTTGCAGCGCTTCGAGGTCCCCTGCCCGCAGGTGGGCATCGTCATACTTCTGCGGCAACAGCGTTAGGTAATGCTCGATGGCAGCTGCGAGCTGGACGGAAAACGGGCGCTCATCGCTCAAGAAAGGCAGCAACTGGGTCAGGGGAGCGACCCCTGGGGGAGTTCCTGCAGCGAGCAGCGCGCGGTGATCGCCGCCGGCCGCGAGGATGGACGCGGTCAAGCGTTGGGCGGTGCGCGCCCCGACCCCGGGGTAAAGCTGCAAGACGCGGAACCAGGCCGTCGCGTCGAGCGGATTGATGCCGAGCTTGAGCAAGGCGCAGAGGTCTTTGACGTGGGCCGCCTCGACGAAGCGGATGCCGCCAAACTTCTGAAATGGAATGTTCCGCCGTTTGAGTTCGAGTTCCAGGGCGCTGGAATGCCAGGCCGCCCGCGCGAGGACCGCGATCTCGTTTAAAGGCACCCCCTCTTCGCGCAAGAGCAGGATCCGCTCGGCCACAAAGGCCGCTTGGTCCTGCTCGTCGGCAGTGCGCACAAAAACCGGTCGCGCGGTCCCTGGGAGTTGACTGTAGAGCTGCTTGGCCACCCCCTCGCGGGCGAGCGCCATGATGCCGTTGGCGAGGGCTAAAATCGGCGGCGCGCTGCGGTAATTCTGTTCGAGCAGGAGGGTCTTCGCCTGCGGGAAAATCTTGGGGAAGTCGATGATGTTGCGGAAGTCGGCGCCGCGGAAGGCGTAGATGCTCTGGGCATCGTCGCCGACCACCATGAGATTGCCGTGGTCTGCCGCGAGGAGCGCAGCCAGGTGTGCTTGCAGACGGTTGGTGTCCTGGTATTCATCGACCATGATGTAGTGATAGGTCGCAGCCAGCTGCTGGCGCACGTCGGAATGCTGGACCAGCAACTGGCGTAGGTTGACCAGCAAATCGTCGTAGTCCATGACGTTGTGCGCTTTTTTGCGCGCATCGTAGAGCTGCTCCAGCTCCATGATCGCGGGCAAGTCGTCGCTGAACTGCGGACAGTCCTCGGCGATCAGCTGCGCCAGCGGACGCTGGGTGTTGATCTTTCGCGAGAACAAGTCGAGCAGGGTTTCCGCGCGGGCAAAACGGCGGTCCCGACGATCGTAGCCCTGCTCAGCGCGCAGGATGCCGACCATGTCGCGGCCGTCCGCGCGGTCGATGATGGTGAAGTTGTCCTGGTAACCGAGGCGCGTCGCTTGGCGGCGCAGCACTTGATTGGCAAAAGCGTGGAAGGTTCCGCCCGCAACCCGCTGACAGCGCTCGTCGAGAAGGGCGGCGGCGCGGCGCAACATCTCTTGAGCTGCCCGTCGGGTGAAGGTCAAGAGCAAAATGGTGTCCGGCGGCACTCCCTGGTCGACCAAGCTCGCCACGCGGTGGACCAGGGTGCGGGTCTTACCACTGCCCGCACCAGCGATCAGCAAGTAGGATCCCTCGCGGGCCGCAACCGCAGCCTGTTGCGCGGGATTGAGGTTGGGTCCCGCGGGGCGCGCGAGGTCAACCTGGACGTCCGCTGCCGCAGGACGGTTCGTCGGATCGAGCGGATGCTGGGGTGGGGCTGGGTGGTCCACGCGGGCTTGCCTCAAAAGCAGGCTTATTCTAGGGTATGTCCGGCCTTGCGAGCTTGGCGATTCATCCCCGACTCAGGAGTTGCCGCCCATGTCTGCCTATGAAGAAGCTTCGTCTGCCCAAGAAGAAGCAATGTCTGCCCAGAAAGAAGCAATGCCTGTCCAGGACGCTTCGTCTGCCCCTGCAGCATCTTCCCTTGCTGCGCCGCCTTCCTCTGTAGCAAACCCGGCTGAGCCCCGCGCAAAGAGCGATCCGACAGCGGGGAGAAACCCCGCACTGCAGAGCAAATGGGCGGTTGCGGCGGCCATCGTCTGCGCGCTGGTCGCCGTGTTTTGGCCGCGCGGGGACGGGGGGAGCAAGGCGCCGCCGGGAATGTTGGTCGACGTCGCTGGCCGGCCGATCCCGCTCGCAACCCGCACCGCACCCGTGACCCTGATCCACTTCTGGTCGACTTGGTGTCCCCCTTGCCTCGACGAAGTCCCGGCCATCCTGCGCCTGGCTCGGGACCTGCGCCACGAACACGGGTTCGGGTTGGTGATGATCGCGGTCGCGGACGACACCGAAAAGGTCAAGACTTTCCTCGGTGCCGAGATCGGCAGCTCCCTCTTTGACCACGACTGGAAAGTGGCGCGCAGTTACGGCACTGACAAGTTGCCCGAAACCTACCTCGTCGTGGGTCAGGACATCACCGAGAAATTCGTCGGGGCCACCAACTGGGACGATCCCAAAATCCGCGACCGGATCCAAGCCGCGCTCGCAGCGTCGCGCCAGCCCGGCTGAACCGGTCAGAAGTGGAAGCTCAAGCCAGCGTGGGCCATGAAAAAGAGCTGCGCATAGTCCAAGTCGGCGTAGTGGCCGGCGAGCTCGATCAAGCAGCTCAGCCGCTTGGTGATTCGAAAGTCGCCGGAGGTGCCCACGGTCAACCCGATGGCGCTCTCGTCCGCCAGCACGCCGTCGCCGCTCAAGTCGTAAGCCCCTAGCCCGATAAAAACCCCGGATTCATAAAAACCCGCCGGGAAGGTGTACTCGCCGGACAAAGTGACGTAGCTCAGATCGCTGTCGAAAAGGCCGCCTGGGACATCGTCCACTGCGAGTTGCAGCTGACCCGCGCGGACTGAGAACAGGGTGCGGACTTCGAGCTCCATGGAAAATCGGGCCTGCCAACCGAGGTTGTCCAGGCCGGTGTCGGGTTCGGCGTCGGCGGATCCCCCGAGCCCACCCAACAGCCCGATGCTGTAGGTATAGCCGCTTTGCGCCAAGCCGCTGCTCGGTGCGAGCACGATGAAGGCCAGCAAAGCCAGTGACTTGAGCGAGAACAGTTGGTGGCGCAAATATTCCTCCTTTGGATGACGGTCCTCAAGACCGCAGTTCTTCGGGTTACCCTTGAGTCGGTTTCGGCTCGGGTCTGCGCGCAGGGCGGATGGACGCGCGGGCATATGATAATCGTTGTCGCAAAAACACCCCAATGTTGTACGCAGCAGATGACACTCCCGTCACACCAACGCTACGGCAAAGGTTGGCGTACTTCTTCTTTCCCACGCCTTGCCTTGCCTGCGAGCGTCCGATCTTCGCGCCGAAAATGTCTCTCGGATTGTGTGCCGGCTGCCGCGGAAAACTCGTGCGCTGGCCCGGCGAAGGCTGCCGGATTTGTGGGAAGCCGCTGGCCGGCGCCGATTTGCCGCTGAGTCATGCCTGTTCCGACTGCCGCGCGTCCCCGCCGCCCTTTGATCGCCTGCTCACCTTGTGGAGCTATCAGCCACCCCTCGAAGCGGTGATCGTCGGCCTCAAGTTCCAGCGCCTCGACTACCTCGGCCGTCAGCTCGGCCGCTGCCTGGTCGCGGTTTTGGGGTCCGAGCTTGCCGACTGCACGCAGGTAACCGCAGTGCCGCTGCACTGGGCGCGCTATTTGCGCCGCGGTTACAACCAAGCCGGCCTCATTGCGGGAGCAGTTGCCGGTGGGCTGGGTCGACCCTACACCCGCCTGCTCCGCCGACAGCGGATCACGCCCGCACAAAGTCGGCTGAGCCGCGCTGCGCGGCAGCAGAACCTGATCCATGCTTTTGCCGTCCGCACCAGGGGATTGTGCCAAGATCAACACATCTTGCTGATCGATGACGTGGTCACTACTGGCGCGACGTTGAGCGCCGCTGCTGCTGCTTTGCGTGCCGCGGGGGCCCGCGCGATCACCGCTTTGACCGTGGCGCGAACCCCGTCAGACGAGCACGGCCCCCAGCGGGTAATCACGGCGGAACTGTTGCCAAAAAACAACATTGGTGCAAAAAAGCAACAACCAACCGCGCCGTTCATATCCCAGCGGCATGCGGGCGGCGCGGGGGATTGCAGGGACGACCTGCGGCACTCGGTCCAGCGAGGTCCTGCCCCTTGCGGGTAAATGTCGCGTGAAATGTCGCAATATCATGGTGCGGATCTTGCAATGCCGGGGCAGTACAGATGCGGAGCGGCCTCCTCCGTCAATCTTGGTTAAGACACCACTTGCATGGGCGTGACCAGGAGAAGTAAACTTCCATCCACGGCACAAACCTTCAGAAGCTGGCCATGATGCACGCTCCTAACTCAGTTCACCGCACCCCCGCAGACACCCGAGGAAACTCGCGCAAGATTTCGCGCAAGACTTCACCCAGAACTACTTCACGCAGGACTACTTCACGCAGAACTGGTGTGGGCAGTTTTGGTCTTTGGAGTCTTGCCCTGGGGCTGATGATCGCTAACAGCGCCCAGGTCGTCAGCGCCCAAACGGTACCCGCAGCCCTGCCCACAGCGCCGCAGCCTGCAGCGGTGGTGGTCCCCGCCGAGGCGGCTCCGGGTATCGCGGGTGAGGTGCTGACCGCTGGCAAGCCCGTGGGAGCGGCGCAAGTTTATGCCTATGAAGTCGGATCCTCGGCGCTCAAAAAGGTGCTGAGCGATGCGGCCGGACGCTTCTTGTTTGCTGCCTTGCCCGCGGGAATCTACAAGATCATCGCTTTCAAACAGGGTTTCACTCCAGCGGTCGAACTCTTGCTGCGCCGTCGCCCCGAGGTGCAGCAATCGGTGCAGTTGCTGCTCCACCAGGAGTCGACTGGGGATGTGCGTCAAGCGGAGGATTACTGGACGGTCCGCGGCCGCATCCCGGCAGATGTGCTGCGCGACATCCAGCAGTTTGAAGTGCGCGCTGCCCACGTTCCCAAATCAGGGCGCGCGCTGGATTTGTCGGGGGCATCTGCTTTTCAAGCTGAAATGACCGCGAGCGGCGGGGTCGAGAATTTGGGCGCTGGATATGGTGAAGCCCAACTTGCGTCCGCCCAGGTCGGCGTGCAGGGAGCCATGGGCAAAGTCACGGTCGGCATCGATGGCCGCTACCAGCAGCTGCAGGGGACGACGGTTCCCGCAGGCGAGATGCATGCGGTTGCGGTCCGCCTGGACGGCCTGCAGGACTCCAGCTTGCAGTTCGCGACGGCGAGCGGCCAGGCGGTCAACCTCCAGCCAGACGGAATGCTTCCGGTCGATTTGGATCACTACCGCCTGATCTGGTCGGGGCAAGCGGGTGCCAACGCGCAATCGACGATTTCAGCCCGCTATACCGCAGAAAACAACTACTACCAGCCGGGGTGGATTGACCCAATGGCCATTCCTGGCAGTTCCCGAACCCTGGACATCGAAGGATCTTATCGTCGTGCTTGGGGCGAGCGCGGCTCTATCGAAGCGGGCTTGCTCTATCGTCAGCGCGACAGCGAATTGCGCGACCTCGCCTTCGGCAAGGTGGATGGCGAGGAGCGCATCGGGGTGTTTGGACTGGCCGGGATGCAAGTCGAACCCCGGGTTTATGTCGAGTATGGAGTGTACTCGACCGCTCAAGATGGTGGGCTGTCGCTGATGCCCCACGGTGGGATGGTCGTCCAGCTCGGCTCTGGCTGGCAAGCGCGCACCGCGATCTCGCAGCGCCTGGATCCAGGCGACGCCACAGCGTCCGATCGCGGTTTCACCTCAGCTCAAGTCAATGACAGCAAAGCTTGCCAGCAAAGCGGTGAGGCTTGCTACGAGCTGTCTTTTGCCCGCAGCCTGGAAGGTGACAACTCGATCAAGATCGGCGCCCTCCATCGTAAATATGCCGAGACCCTACGCCTCTACTTCAGTGACGACTTCTTCGAACGGCTGGAGAGCCTGTTTCTGGTGCGCGGTGATTCCTTGCCTGAGTTACAGTTGCAAATCGTCCGTCGGATCGCGCCCAAAGTCCTGGCCAAAATCGAGTCCAACCTGGCAGCAGGCGGCGGCGGCATTTTCTACGCCACGGACGCACAGAGTTACGAGAACCAGGTGCGCTACCTCGTCACTTCAATCGATACCCAGTTTCAGCAGACATCGACCGGGGTGTTCGTCGCTTTCCACCATCTGGAGCAAGCGCTCCACCCAATCGCTTCCCAGACGGTGCAAGGAGAGTTTCCCGCGATCGAAATGCAGCGCTTGCAGTTGATGCTCACCCAGGATCTCAACATCCTGGCTGACCTCTCCTCCAAGTGGGCCTTTCGTCTCAATATGGAACTGAGCCGCGGGTCCACTCCCTACACCCTGACCGCTGATGACGAGCTGTATAAGAAGCTCACCGGGGGCTTCTCGGTTTCCTTCTGAGCGCTCACCCCTAAATCAAACCTCATCAAACTGTTGCAGGGATTTGGATCCAGTACTCCGGATTCCCTTCATTCCTTTGGATACAGACCGACCGTTCAGTTGGCTTTGGCTGGCCAAATTCAAGAATTTGAGGATGGCATAGAATCTGCTAATCGGGTGGGTGACATATGCAGCAACCACCTTTCCGCCGCCATGCCTTTCTTGCGCTGGCCCTGTTGTTGGTAGCTGTCCTGGCAGCCTTGGGCAGCGTCAGTTTCCAGCACAAGACAGCAGCTTTCCAGTCCCTGGGTTTTGCCGCTGAACAGCGTCTGGGGGGCTGGCAGGTCAGCGCGGTTGCAGATCCCAAAACCGGATTAGAACCCGGCGATGAAATTCTGCTGGTGCAAGGTGAAGCTGCACAGCAGGAGAGTGAGCTCCGCGCGTTGTTGTTCGCCGCACCCGTGGTCGAACTCCTGGTCAAGCGCGACCTCACCCTGGAGACGATCGCTTATCAGCGTCCGTCCCTCGCGATCGACTGGGCCTATCTGTTCTTGGCTGCGGTGGGGTTGGCCTATCTCTTGATCGGCCTCTACACCGTGTTCAAGGATCAAAAATCGAGCGCCCGCCTGTTTTTCCTCTGGTGTTTGGCTTCGGCCGCGCTCTACATCCTCAGCCCGGTGCAGCCCCTGGCCAACGCCACAGAGCGCTGGATTTATGGAGTTGACCTGCTGGCGCGCGTCCTGCTCCCAGCCTTGACGCTTCACCTGTTCCTGACCTTTCCGACCCAACTACTGCGCAGTTCGACTCGGCGACGGGGTATCCCTCTGCTGTACTTGCCCACGGCTGCCTTGCTGGCCTTCCACGGCAACCAGATGTGGTTCGGCGGCCAAATGCTTTCCGGTCCGGCAAGCGTCGCGAC
>CAZCOV010000224.1:0-10963 GCA_964499975.1 uncultured Thermoanaerobaculia bacterium | reverse complement strand
CGCAGGGCTCGGCGGTGGCGGACCGAAGAGATTGGCGATGGAGATCGAGAAGAGACGGCCGGCGCAGCCAGTCCGCTGCCCGGCATGTCAGGCGACCCGCAGGGGCTTGATGCGCTCCACACTCGTCTTGAGTGCCTTTGCCGCATCCCAGAGGTCAACAGCGCGCTGAGCATTGAGCCAAAACTCCGGCGAGTTGCTGAACAGGCGGGAGAGCCGAAGCGCCATTTCCGGGCTCACAGCGCGTCGCTCACGCAACAGCTCGTTCACCGTTTGGCGAGAGACCCCCAATTCCCGTGCGAGTCCCGCAACCGTGAGGTCGAAATCTGGGAGGAAATCCTCGCGCAGCATTTCCCCCGGATGTGTGGGTCGGATCTTCCGCCGACTAGTATTTGGAAGACTCATCTCTACACCTCTTCGCTAGTGGTAATCGGTGATCTCGACATCGTAGGCATCGCCATCGACAAACCGGAAACAGATCCGCCACTGATCGTTGATCGCAATCGCATGCTGTCCCGCCCGCTCCCGCTCAAGTGCGTGGAGCCGGTTGCCGGGTGGTACCTTCAGGTCGTCAAGGTAGGCCGCCAAGTCGATGTATTCCAGCTTTCGTTTCGCCCGCTTAGCCAGGTCGGCCGGAAACCGCTTCGACTTCCCCGTCACGTAAAGCTCCAACGTGTGCCGGTCGGCGAACGTCTTGACCACCCCTCAAGCGTAATGTGTAACGTGACACATGTCAAACGCAAATCCGCCGCCACCGCCGCCACCGAACTGCCTCGTTCGCCCAACGCGCCCCGTTTCAGCGGCGTGCGGTCACGCAGCCAGCCTTGCACGACGACCTGATGGAGCGTTGCTCATCCTCGTCAAAAGCCGTCGCGCCGGTGAACGCGTCAAGGCCAGCGTGACGCGATATGTGACCCACGAACTCAAACTCGTGGTCAACGAGCAGAAGAACCGGGTGGTCAAAACCCAGGACTGTGAGTTCTCGCAGTTGGGGGTCTCGATGGCCTACCGGTTCGAGCGGCTCGCGCGTTATGTTCGAGGCTGGATGAATGACTTTGGCATCTCGGACGACTACCGCCCCATCCCAGAAATCGACGCGTGGCTGCGGCGTTACCCCGGAGGTGCAACTGGTGCGGGCCCGCATGCCAGGTGGTGTGGGGGCTTGGGGGCTAGACACCCCCGGCTACTCGATTCGGCCGTTCTTTGCCGTGCGATACCGCCTTGGTTTGCTTGCACTCTCCGCCTCGGCTTCCTTCCAGAATGTTTCATGAGGAATGCCGCGCCCCTCTCGAAATCGCTTTCTGGCTGCTTCCAGAATGGCTTGCAGCTTTGGAGAGTGGCCCATCAGCAAACGCTCAAGGTCCTCTTCGCTCTCGGATCGAAGCAAAACAGCGACGGGCTTGCCCTTGCTCGTCACGACGACCGGCCCTTTTTTGGTAGCCTTGACATATTCTGGAAAGTTCGCGCTAACTTCTTCCTGCGTTGCAGTGTTCACAGTTCTACCTCCTCGTCGGCGACCAATAGCCTGTTGCCGTCTTTCACACCAATCGCCTGAATCTGTACCTCGCGTTTCTCTTCATCGATTCCGTAAAGCACGCGAAAACAGTTGCCTGGCCCAAAGCGAATTTTAGAAGACACCCCCGGCTGCCCGATTAGGCGTGGAGTCACGACAATTGACGCGATGTGTTGGGCAGGCGATGACGGTCAACCCAGTAGGCCCAGAGGACAATGAGCCACATCGCCTGAGCGACCCAGGCAACGGCCGCAGGGCTCGGCGGTGGCGGACCGAAGAGATTGGCGATGGAGATCGAGAAGAGACGGCCGGCGCAGCCAGTCCGCTGCCCGGCATGTCAGGCGACCCGCAGGGGCTTGATGCGCTCCACACTCGTCTTGAGTGCCTTTGCCGCATCCCAGAGGTCAACAGCGCGCTGAGCATTGAGCCAAAACTCCGGCGAGTTGCTGAACAGGCGGGAGAGCCGAAGCGCCATTTCCGGGCTCACAGCGCGTCGCTCACGCAACAGCTCGTTCACCGTTTGGCGAGAGACCCCCAATTCCCGTGCGAGTCCCGCAACCGTGAGGTCGAAATCTGGGAGGAAATCCTCGCGCAGCATTTCCCCCGGATGTGTGGGTCGGATCTTCCGCCGACTAGTATTTGGAAGACTCATCTCTACACCTCTTCGCTAGTGGTAATCGGTGATCTCGACATCGTAGGCATCGCCATCGACAAACCGGAAACAGATCCGCCACTGATCGTTGATCGCAATCGCATGCTGTCCCGCCCGCTCCCGCTCAAGTGCGTGGAGCCGGTTGCCGGGTGGTACCTTCAGGTCGTCAAGGTAGGCCGCCAAGTCGATGTATTCCAGCTTTCGTTTCGCCCGCTTAGCCAGGTCGGCCGGAAACCGCTTCGACTTCCCCGTCACGTAAAGCTCCAACGTGTGCCGGTCGGCGAACGTCTTGACCACCCCTCAAGCGTAATGTGTAACGTGACACATGTCAAACGCAAATCCGCCGCCACCGCCGCCACCGAACTGCCTCGTTCGCCCAACGCGCCCCGTTTCAGCGGCGTGCGGTCACGCAGCCAGCCTTGCACGACGACCTGATGGAGCGTTGCTCATCCTCGTCAAAAGCCGTCGCGCCGGTGAACGCGTCAAGGCCAGCGTGACGCGATATGTGACCCACGAACTCAAACTCGTGGTCAACGAGCAGAAGAACCGGGTGGTCAAAACCCAGGACTGTGAGTTCTCGCAGTTGGGGGTCTCGATGGCCTACCGGTTCGAGCGGCTCGCGCGTTATGTTCGAGGCTGGATGAATGACTTTGGCATCTCGGACGACTACCGCCCCATCCCAGAAATCGACGCGTGGCTGCGGCGTTACCCCGGAGGTGCAACTGGTGCGGGCCCGCATGCCAGGTGGTGTGGGGGCTTGGGGGCTAGACACCCCCGGCTACTCGATTCGGCCGTTCTTTGCCGTGCGATACCGCCTTGGTTTGCTTGCACTTGTCCTATCCGTTCTCCCAGAGCACGCCGACGACTAGAAGAGCAGCGCCCGCGAACGCGAGTGACACAACGATCGCCACCCGTGCCCCAAACCGCTCTGCGCCTCGGCGAACCGACACCACCCGATAGCCACTGGAGCGCAGTATCGACTCGATTTCGTGCATCACATGTTCGCAATCGTCCTGGCGCGCCCCGAGCCTATGCGCAAGATAGGCCAGGAGAAGAAAGGCGACACCACCGAATGGCAAGGACGCGCGCAGGATTGGGTAGTTGGGGTCGGCACTTCCACCAAGCAGACCCACCAGAAGCGAGAATATGGCTAGCACACCGCCGATCGTCTGCATGAACTGGGTGCCGAAGTACTTTCGCCGTTCTTCGAGCAGCTTGTATTGCTCAAGAAGCACTTCCGCGATCGTGGGCTGCAGCAGGACGCTCGGGGAGGGCGCTTCGGATTGGGGTTCTTCAGCAGTGGCGCGGTTCGCGCCCGCTGCAACCGCCGAGTTGGGCGGCGTTATGGCTCTGGAATGCTGAGTTCTCGACATATCTTGCGCGCCAGCGAGTTCGGAATTTCTACGTGCCGTGGAACGGCTTCGACATGTCCCGTCTGGGGGTTGCACCAGAGCTCGTGCTCCCTGCCTTGGCGCTTCAGGATGCAACCGTGCCGCCGCAGATGACGAAGGAGTTGTCTCTGCTTCACTGCACGACAACCGTATCCCGGATGGCTCCCTCAGGAACGCCACGAAGGCCGTCTTCTCTGCGATCTTCCAGGATTAGGGCGATCGCTTCAGCGAGGTTCTCCCGAGCGGCTTCCGGAGTTCGTCCCTGCCCATTCGCACCCGGAATCTCGGGCGAGTAGGCGACGAACCAATCCTCGTCCTTCTCGAAGATCGCGGTGAACTCGTTGTGCATGGCCCAATTCTACAGCAATACCCGTGCTACTGGGTGGTGGGGCTGAGTCGGTCACCGCTCGCCGCCCAACGACTTCGTGCCTCACCGCAGGCGTAGCCGCCTGGTGCAGGCACTGTGTTCTGCGCTTTGCCTCATGGTTTTCGAGAGTTAGTTAGGCGCTTCGGGGGTATTGCCAGAATCATTTGCCATAAATCTCTTGCTCCCAATTCAAATGATTAGATAACCAGTGTTTCCCAGTGTGAAGATCGTGAGCGCCCGCCGTCATGTAGCCGCCTATTTTTTGTATTTCCTCAATCGTAGTCACGGCTGGCGCTCCGTGATAAACAAAGATCAGGCAGCCAGCACCAGTGCGTCCATGCATCTGTTGCAACCAATTCTCTACTCGCTGGCATATCTCGGTTGGGGTATTTGATATGTGTACCGTATCAGTGACGGCGATGACATAGGGAAGATTGAGGGCTCCATGCTTAAAGAAGGCGAGATCGAGAGGCGGCACTGGGCCTATTTCGGCGTATTTCTTTTGAGCGAGTCTTGCACGTAGCCATGCGTAAAACTGAAGAGTGTCTTGATGAGGCATTTTGGTGTTCCTTTCACGATGGGTGGTGTAATTGCGATTCTAGTGAATGTGGTCGAGCGCCCAACAGCCATCTACACGACGCAGACTGCTGTGTAAGTCTTGGGTGTGCCGTGGTTGTTGGCTCGCAAGGTCTTCTCCATCAGGAACTTGCCCACTTTAGCTGAGGTGCCCGGCGGGGTCAATCCCGTCAACTGGCAGATCATGGGGATGGATCCGCCCCCTCACCGAGGCAGCTGATCGTCCGCTGCCGCAGCTGCCGGGCTGGCGTGCCCCGGGCTGGCGTGCCCCGGGACTTGCCAAACCGTGTTGACGCCGTCGTCGAAAACCAACGTGGCTTCCGGCGCTAGCTCTTGGACCAGGGCGCGATCCGCTTCCCGACCAAAGCTCGCCATGGTCATCAGCGGTTCGCGCAGGAAGGGATCGTTTTGTACCAGGTCTTGGCGGTAAAACCCCGTTTTGATGTCGAGAAAACAGATGCTGCGCGCTTTGTCGGCAGCAATTCTGGGGTCTGCGAGGGCTGGACGCTGGGCCAGGTGGGCGCCCAGGAAACCCTCGATTTGGTAGGCGCGGAGCGCGTTGTTGGCGAGCAAACCAGCGAGCAGCGCGACCCCCACGAGCGAGGTCCAGCGCGGCTGCTCGCGCTGCAACCGGAGCAGTGCGGCCGTGCCCAGGAGCGGCAAAGCCCACCACACTTGGTGAAAGTAGCGGAACCCCCAACCGTGTCCCTGGCTGATCAGGATGAAGAAATACCCGCCCAGGGTCGCGAGCGCAGACCACCCTGCGAGGCGGAGGAACACCTGCTGACGGCCAGCGCGCCAAAAACCGATCCCGGCCAAAAACGGCAGTCCAGGCGCCGTCCACAAGATCAGCTTGCCGTAGCTCATCAGCCGGTTGGTGAGCCACAAAGTATCGGGTAAGTGAAAGAGGTTGCCCGCAAAGGTCTGGGCGAGGTCGAAGAAGTGGGCCAGCCCGCTCGTCGGCGGACCCTCTGCTGCCGCGGCCGCGAGCGGCGCGAGGGCGGGAATGCTGGCCTTGACCGCGAGGTCCCATTCCGCCTGGAGCACCGCGCGTAAGTAGAGCCAGCCACCAAAAAGGACCAGGGTGGCGGGCAGGTAACCGAGGGCCAGCCAGCCGAGATGGCGGAAGCGTCGCCAGCCGCGCGGGCGCGTTGAAATTTGCGTCGCGTCGGGACTGCGCTTAGAGAGCCAGCGCGAACGCAGCGCCGTCAGCCAGGAGCCGCCATGAACCAACCAAAACAGCCAGGGCAGCGCCACAAAGAAATGGGGCACGGGGTTGTGGAGGGCGAGCGCCCACGAGCCGACGAAACCCGCAATGACCAACCTTCCCGGCCGGGGCCGACGGAGCAGCATCACGAAGATCAAGTTGAGCAGCAAGTGGGCGGTCATCGCATAAAACGAAACCGCGTTGGCGAGAAAGTCGGGCGAGGCCAGGGTGAAGAGCAGGACCCAGCCCGGAGCTTGGGGGTCGGTGAAGATTTGCCGCGCCAAGGCCCAGAGCAAAACCAAGGTGAGGGCAGCGAGCAGCGGGTTGAGCAGCCAGGGGATGCCGAGCCAAGCCCAGGGTGTGAGCAAGAGCGCATGTCCGGGCCAGTAAGCCGAGACCACGTTCCCGGTGGAAGGCGAGGCCAAGAAAAAGCGGTTGATAAACCAGGCCGGGATCAGGCGCGGGATGAGTTGCGGGGGAAAGCTGCCGTACAACTCGCCGGCCGCGAAAATTTGGGCTTGAAAGGTCGGCGCGTACTCGTCTTGGGCCAGGGGATGGCGGTGGTAGACGCTGTCCGTCGCAAAGATCAAGAGCAGCAGCGTGCCCCAGATCAGCGCGTGGGGGCGCGTGCTGACCGCGCGCACCCACCGCACAATGGGCTCGGGCGCCATGCGCTGCGCGAGCAGGCCGACAACAAGCAGCAGCACGATCATCAGCACGGCCGCGGGAACGTCTTGGGTGACGAACAAGTACTGGAAGATCTCGAAGCGGTACTGCTCGTCTTGCACGACGTAGAAGGGACCCCCGAGCAAAAGCACCAGGACCGCGGTGAGGAGAGTGGGCAAGGCCCAGCTCAGCCAGGGCGAGAGTGGACTCGCGCTCGACCCGGTGCGGTCGCTATGATGGCGTTGCCAACGCGCGACTCGAGGTCTCTCTGGTTCCATCATGATTTACGTTTGGCTCTACACTGCGACCCTGACGCTGCTCCTGACCGGGTTTTGGACCACCGGGTGGGCCATCCTCGGACGGCAAGCTAACACTCTGGGCCAGCTCAAGCAACTGGCCCGCCTGACGGTTGGCCTCGGTTTTTGGACCGCGAGCTTGTTTACCCTGGCAGCCTGCGGACAGCTGCACCTTCCGGGGCTCGTCTTGCCCTTGCTGCTGCTCGCTGGGCTGACCTTTTGGCGTGGTCCCCGCTGGGGCGGCCCCCGCTGGGCGCGTCCTGCCTGCACCACGTGGCGGGATCCCGCGCACTGGGTTCCCGCAGGACTGCTCGCGGTTTTTCTCCTGCCCTCGTACTTGCTCACCCTGACGCCCCAAATCGGCTGGGACGATGGCGTCTACCACTTGACTTTGCCCAAGCTGTGGCTCGCTGCCGCAGGTTTTCGCCCGGTCGAGTTCAGCGTTTATTCGCACTGGCCGCTCAACACCGAATTGCTTTTCGCCCTGGCTATGCTGGTTTCAGGGCCGCTGGTTTCAGGGCCAGTGCTCGCCAAGTTGCTCCACTTTGGGTTTGGGTTGGCGGGGTTGTCCGCGCTCTTTGCCAGTGGGCTCATCCATCCGCTGTCGCGCTGGCTGGCGATCGGACTCTTTCTCGCCAATGGAGTGGTGGCTTTCGAGCTGCGGGTGGCCTACGTGGACCTCGCGGCCGCCTTTTATTTGCTTGCAGCGTTTTTGTTCCTGGAAGCTGCGATCACGTCCTCCGCCGACGCTGATCGCGCTGCTACCACCACTCACCTGCTGCTCGCCGGGTTGGCCGCGGGCTTGCTCGCGGGGACCAAAGTGACCGGTGTGCTCGGCGTCGTGGCGGTCGCTGCGCTTTACCCCGCCGACCTCGTCCGCGAGAAGCTGGGAAGTCAGACGGGATTGGGCCACGAGCGGCCGGGCCACGAGCGGCCGGGCCACGAACGGCCGGCACTTCCCGTGCGGAAGTTTCTACTCTGCTTTGTCCTGCCGGTGCTGGTGCTGTGGACCCCCTGGCTGCTGCGCACCGCGCTTTTTACCGGCAATCCCGTCTATCCGCTGGGCTATGCGCGATGGGGCGGACCGGACTGGAGTTCGGAACTCGCGCACCAATTCCAGACCTGGCAAAACGGCATCGGCATGGGACGCGGTCTGCTCGATTACCTGCTTTTGCCCCTGCGGGTGATCCTCGCGGGCGGGCCGGGCTATCACCGCTTCGACGGCGAATTGGGGAAGTTCTGGCTCGTGGTGTTGCCCGCAACCCTGTTCGCCTGGCGCCAGCCGCGGGTTCGTCGGGCGCTCGGAGTGGCTGCGCTTTATTTCGGATTTTGGGCCTTGTCATCGCAGCAGATGCGGTTCTTGATCCCGCTCTTGCCGCTCTTGGCGCTCGCTGCTGCCACCGCTTTCGACACCTGGCTGCAAGGGCTAAGTTCGCGCGCCAGGTGGGTGGTTTGCGCGGTCGCGTTCGCGCTTTTGACGGTCTTCTTGATCCAGATTTATGCGCGTCCGTTGGGTTCGGGGTGGAAGCTTCTGCGGGTTTACGGGCAAGTGGATCCGGCCCAGCTTAAGGCGAGCGCAACCCCACCGGTGTTTCGTTTCATCAACGAAGTCTTGCCAGCGGATGCGCGGGTACTGTTCCTCAACACCAACCAAACGTTCCACTGCGACCGCGACTTTTTGGCGGACAGCTTTTTTGAAGCGTCCCAAATCGCCGACTGGCTGCGTCCGGCCACCACGGTAGCGGAATTGCAGCAACGTTTGCGCGCGCGGCGGATCACCCACATCCTGTATGAAAACCGCGATTGGGGCATCGCTTATCCCGCGGCTCTGCAGCAACTGCTGAACGACTCCCGCGCAGCGGAAGTGCTCTTTCGGGCGGACAACGGCCAGTTCGTCCTGTTCGCCCTCCGCGGGTGAGCTATTGCACGCTGGTCTGGGCGAGCAGGTGCTCGCTGGTTTGGGCGAGCAGTTGCTCGACGCGTGCCGTCACCATCTCGAGTGCGACGCGATTTTCGCCGCCTTCGGGCACGATGACGTCGGCCCAGCGCTTGGACGGCTCCACGAATTCGAGATGCATCGGCCGCACGGTCTCCATGTACTGGCGCAAGATGTCGGCGAGATCGCGTCCGCGTTCGGCAATGTCGCGGCGGATGCGCCGGATCAAGCGGACGTCGGCATCGGTATCGACGTAGATCTTGAAATCGAGCGCGGCGCGGACCCGCGGTTCGGCAAAGAGGAGGATGCCGTCGATCAACACCACTGGCCGCGGTTCGACCCGGCGGGTTAAGGGATGACGCCGATGGTGGACGAAGTCGTAGACCGGCGAGTCGACCGGCTGACCGAGCTTCAGCTGTTGCAGATGCTGCTCCAGCAAATCATTGTCGAGCGCCGAGGGGTGGTCGAAGTTGTGATGGAGGCGCTGCGCTTCGTTCTCCCAAGCGATGTCGAGGTAGTAGTTGTCTTGCGACAAGAACGCGATCCGGCTCTCCCCGACGGCGCTGAGGATCGCCCGGGCCACCGTGGTCTTGCCGGAGCCGGTGCCGCCGGCCACCCCCAAGGTGACAGGGGTGCTGGGTGCCGTGCGCGCTGTGCGCAAAAAATCATCTTGCTTCAAGTTGGCCACGGCTCCAGTATCTCACACGAAGGGGTTGATCCTGACCCAAGAAATGGCCACAGAAATTACCCACAGAAATTTACCTGACCCGAGCAGAGGGAGTAGAATCCGCGATCTGGGCTCCCAAATCCTGCGACAGGGCAAGCGAGGTCGGGGCCGGGACGGCGGATTTGCAGATGGCACATGAAGGTCAACCATGAAGGTTTACCCACCATGAAGGTTTACAAGGTCTTACCCGATTTGTCGCGGGAACGGCAGATGAAGATCTGGCACAAGGCCCTGCGCTCGCAGTGGTCCGCGGTCGACTTGAACTGGGACACCCCGCAGCGCATCCAAAGCCCCCGGCTCAAAGACCAGCTCGCGCGAGTGCTCACCCCAGTGCTCATGGGTGAACAGGCAGCTCTTTACTCGGTGTCGAGCCTGATCCCCATCTTGGGCCAGCGATCTGAAGTCGAAAGCCAGCTCTACCTCACCACCTGGGCGGTCGACGAAGGACGTCACACCGAGCTGTTCACCCGCTTTTATCATCGCCTTGAGCGCGAGCCCAACTCGATCCGCCGCTTTCCCAGCGGCTACTTGTTCCAGAGCCACATCGTTTCGCACGAGCCGGGCGAATGGCTCGCCGGCGTCTTGGTCAGCGAGGTGACCGCCAAGCTGATCATGGAGGAGTTCCGGCGCCTCGACCTCGATCCGGTGCTGAGCGAGATCGCCGACGGTATCTTGGTCGATGAAGCTCGCCACTTGGGTTTCAATCACATCTACCTCGAAGACCGCTTCAGCGGACTGTTTTCCGACGATTCTGCCGTCGCCAGCGCTTACGCCGATCACCTTCGTGCGCGCCTGCAAGGGGTGCTGGCAAGTCTCAAGCCGGTGCTCGACGCGCTGCAGACCGAACTCGAAGAAATGGGGATCGACACCGCAGCGCTTTTGCATGCGATCGGACGAGAGGCTGCCGAGCGGTTGGAGAAGTCGGTGCTGGCGGGCGAGCGGGTGAGTCATGGCAAGGCAACTGCCGGCCAGCTCCAAGACGCTGCGCTAATCGGAGCAGATTCCTAGCAAATCCTAGCAAATCGCGGCCAAACAACCCGGTTTCCTCGACACCGAGCCGGTTCGGTGCAGGGAATCTGGGCCCAAATCAGGACCAGTGCAACGACAAAGGGGCGTTATCGATGACCTTGATCAAGACCGAAGCCGAGCCACAGCAAGCTCTGCGCGCCGAAGTTGACCTCTTCATGGACGAGCTCAAAAAACGCAATCCCGAAGAGCCGGAATTCCAGCAAGCGGTCCGCGAAGTGGCCGAAAGCGTGATGCCGTTCATCCTAGAGCATCCCAAATACCGCCAGGCACAACTCCTCGAAAGGTTGACCGAACCCGATCGCGTCATCATCTTTCGCGTCAGCTGGGAAGACGACAGCGGCAACATCCGCTTCAACCGGGCGTGGCGGGTGCAGTTCAACAATGCGCTCGGACCTTATAAGGGCGGGTTGCGCTTCCACCCGACGGTCAATTTGAGCGTGCTCAAGTTCCTCGGCTTCGAACAGATCTTCAAAAACAGCCTGACCGGTCTGCCCATGGGCGGCGCCAAAGGTGGCTCCAACTTCGACCCCAAAGGCAAGAGCGACCGCGAAGTCATGCGTTTTTGCCAGACACTTATGCTAGAACTGCAGCGTTATGTGGTCGAAG
>CAZCOV010000223.1:1333-10981 GCA_964499975.1 uncultured Thermoanaerobaculia bacterium | reverse complement strand
TCGCGCCCAAACCGGCAAGCTCAAGCTCGAAGAGCTGCAAGGCGGCACCTTCACCATTTCCAACGGTGGCATCTATGGGTCGTTGCTCTCGACGCCGATCGTCAATCCGCCGCAGAGCGGGATCTTGGGCATGCACAAAATCGAAGATCGTCCGGTTGCGGTGGCCGGCCAGGTGGTGATCCGGCCGATGATGTACGTGGCCTTGACCTACGACCACCGCTTGATCGACGGCCGAGAAGCCGTCACCTTCCTGGTGCGGATCAAAAACTGCATCGAAGATCCTGCGCGCATCCTGCTGGAGGTCTGAAATGGTGGCGGCGGCTGCGAACACCGAGTTCTCCTATGACCTGGTGGTGATCGGGGCGGGACCGGGTGGCTACGTGGCCGCGATCCGCGCGGCCCAGCTCGGGCTCAAGGTCGGGTGCGTGGAAAAAGATCCGGAGCTGGGCGGCACCTGCTTGCGTATCGGCTGCATTCCGAGCAAAGCGCTGCTCGAAGCGAGCGAAAAGTACAAGGAAGTTGCCGAACTGAAGCGCTTTGGCATCAAAGTCCAGGGGCTCGAACTCGACTTGCCGGCCATGCTCCGCCACAAGGAGCGCACCGTCAAAGCTCTGACCCAAGGAGTGGCCACTCTTTTCCGCAAGCACCAGATCACCCACCATCATGGCCATGGCCGGCTCGACGGACCGGGTCGGGTGGTGGTTGCGGGCGCGCCGCCGACGGTGCTCAGCGCGCGCACCATCTTGATCGCAACCGGCAGCGAAGTGGCCTGGCTGCCGGGGATCGAGCGCGACCAGCCGCCCGCCGGCGAAGTCCCGCGGATCGGCAGCAGCACCGAAGCCTTGAGTTACCCCCAAGTGCCGGCCCACCTGGTGGTGATCGGCGCCGGCGCGATCGGCCTGGAGCTCGGCTCAGTGTGGCGTCGTTTGGGCGCGCGGGTCACCGTGCTCGAATACCTCGACCGCATCCTCCCGGGCATGGACGCAGAAACCGCGCAACTGGCCCACAAGCTGTTCAAGCGCCAAGGGATCGAGTTCCACCTCGGGGTGCGGGTGACCGGCGCGCGCGTGGTCGGCGCGGAGTGTGTGGTCGCAGCCGAGGGACGCGAGCCCATCACCTGTGACCGGGTGCTGGTCGCGGTCGGACGCCGTCCGGCCACCGCGGACCTCGGCCTCGCCAGCGTGGGTCTCTCGCTCGACGTCAAAGGGCGCATCCCGGTCGACGCGCACTTTGCCACCCAGGCGCCGGGGGTGTTTGCGATCGGCGACGCGATCGCTGGGCCGATGCTCGCCCACAAAGCAGAAGAAGAAGGCGTGGCCTGCGTCGAACATCTGGTTACCGGCTACGGTCATGTCAACTACGACGCGATCCCCAGCGTGGTCTACACTCAGCCCGAAATCGCGGCCGTGGGCAAGAGCGAAGAAGACCTCCAGGCCGCTGGTGTGGCCTACAAAAAAGGCGTTTTCCCCTTCATCGCCAATGGCCGCGCGCGGGCTTTGGCGGCGACCGACGGCCAAGTCAAGGTCCTCGCCCATGCGCAAACCGATCGCGTGCTGGGCGTCCACATCGTGGGTCCGCGCGCGGGTGACCTGATCGCCGAAGCTGCGGTCGCAATCGAGTTTGGCGCCAGCAGCGAAGACCTCGCCCGCGCGGTCCACGCCCATCCCACCCTCGCTGAAGCCCTCAAAGAAGCCGCCCTCGCGGTCTCTGACCGCACCCTCAATTTGTGAGCCGCCCCGAGGGGGCTAACGCGTCGCGCAGCTTCTGGATTCAACTCACAAAAACCAAGGCGTCTCCTAGAAGTAAAGAAAGCCGGCTTCCGTCGAACGAAGGGAAGCCGGCTTTAGGTAGGGAAACTAGACCGGACTGCTACTCGATCCACGCGAAAGTCTGCAAAGACGAAATCGCATTCGTCAGCATTAAACATCTAATCATGCACATCTGTAAATACACGAAGACAGGTTGTCACTCTTTGATGATCCTGCATGGCGCCAACGTCTGTTTACTTTTTTTCTGCCGCGCGTTGAGCTGACCACGCGGCGACTTTTTGGCGGAAATGATCGCCGGTCCAGCATTCGCCGAAGAGTTGGGTCTCGGCTTCGCTCAGGGTGACGGGGTCGGCAGACTCGACGAGTTCGGCAAGACGGAGGAACGCGCGCACGGACGCCGGGGCATTGGCGGCGATCTGCTCGGCTAAAGCGAGAACCGCGGCGCTCAGCTCCGCTGCCGCCACGACCCGATCGATGAAGCCGATGCGCAGCGCTTCCTCGGCATCGAAGGTTGCTGCGGTCAACAACAGACGCAAGGCCTGCGACCGGCCCACCAGACGAAACAGGCGGGCACCACCACCCCAGCCGGTGATCACCCCCATGGCGGCTTGACGAAAACCAAAGCGCGCGCCCGCCGCAGCAATGCGCAAGTGGCATGCGGTCAAGATCTCGCAGCCGCCCCCCCAAGCATCGCCGTTGATCGCAGCGATCACCGGTCGCGGTCCCGTCGCTAGACGCGCGAGCAAGGCTTGCATCCGCCGCGACATGGCCATGCCCGCGTCGCTTGAGGTGAGGGTGGCAAAGTAGGCGAGGTCGCCGCCCGCGCAGAAGGTCTTGGACCCAGCTCCGGTCAAGACCACAACGCGCAGCCCAGGGTCGGCTTCGATCCGGTCGAGCCAGGTTTCAAGGCTCCCTATGACCTGCGCGTCGACCGCATTGTGGACGTCCGGGCGGTTGAGGCAGAAGATGCCGACCGGTCCACGCGGGGTGAAGGTCACGGGGTCATGCATTCAGGTTACCGCTGATCACGCGATCACCCCGCGGGCGACAGGTCGGTAGCTAGGGTCGCTGAACACTGCGCGGACGTCGGGGGTAGCTAAACGACGGGCCAGGATTTCGCTCAAAACGTCGCGGTAATCAATGGTGATCGCGAGGTCCTGGCCGTCGTAGAGTTGCTCGCGTTCAAGCCCCGGCCACTCGCTGATCACGCGACCGCCTAGAACACCGCTGCCGAGCACGAACATCAGGCCGCCATGGCCGTGGTCTGAACCCTTGCTGGCGTTCTCGCTGGCGTTGCGACCGAATTCGGACAGCGCGATCACGATCACTCGGGGCGCGCCAGCGCGGGTGAAGTTGCTGCTCCACAAGTCCTGGTAGAACGCGGCAAGACCGCCGGCGAAACTCTGCATCAGCTGGGCCATGCCGCCGTCGAGCGGGCCCTGGAATTCGTGGGTGTCCCAACCGCCGAGGTCGATCGCTACGGCTTCGACCCCGATCTCGGCCTTGATCAGGGCCGCCGAGGAACGCAGGGCCGTGCCAAAGTCGTCGGCGGGGTAAAGCGCACCTCCGGCCGGACGGTAACCCGCGAAGTCGATCTGTTCGAGCAAGTCGATGGTGCCTAAAGTGTTGGTCGCGCTGGTCTGGAGCATGGGCTCGGCATCGGCGTACAGCGCCGCAAGGGCTTGGCGCCGCGCGGCTGCCGAGGCGGGCGGACCGCTGAAACCAAAGGCCTCGAGGTCGGGAATGGGCAAGGTCTGGGGGGCACCGAGCAAGGTCCGGGGCAAACCCACGTTGAGCCCGACAGCGCGCAGCAAGGCGTCTGGGCGGAGCGGTGGCGTGGTCTGCAGGTGCCGCCCTAACCAACCGCTGAACAAAGACGTCGGCGGATGGGCTTGACCCACTTCCATGAAATGCATGGCCGCGAAGTGGGAGCGGGTGGGGTTGTCAAACCCGCAGGCGTGGACGATCGCGAGCGCTTGGTCGCGGAAGGGATCGAGGAGCGGGGCCATGGCTGGGGGTAGACCAAAGCGGCCGTCCAGGTCGAGCGCGCGTCCAGGTTTTAGGCTGTCGGGTGGCGGGATCGCCAAGGTGGGCCGCAAACGGTAGTAGTTGGGCTCGAAAAAAGGCGGGCACAGGGTCAAAGCATCGCTGCCCCCGCGCAAGAAAATCGAAACCAGGACGTCGCGCGCACTGTTTTCTGTGTCAGCCAGCGCCACTCGCGGCAGCCAGCTGGGCACGAGCGCGGACGCCGCCAGACCGCCCGAGAGCCCGAGGAAGCGTCGGCGGGAGAGCTGCTGGTATTCGCCGCAACCGTGAGTATCCGTGCACATCGCAGTCCTCCTTGGCTCCTCAGTACTGTTGAAATTCAGGGGCAGCCACCACCAGCCCGATGGCCTCGCGCACCCGGGAAGGGGTCACGGCTTCAGCAGACAGGAAGTCGGTCAGCACCTGGCGGGTGGACTCTGACAGCGTGTCGCGGGTGAGCAGACGAGCGAGGCGCGCGACCAGTTCGGCTACCGGCAGGGCGGGATCGAGAAAGGGCAAGTCGATGGCGATCCCGGCCGCGGGATGGGTGAGGAACTCGGCAGCGAAGTTCCAGCGCGGCAAGAGCAAGCCCGACCAATAGCCCGCGCTGTCCGGGTAACCGTTGGGTGGCCCCCAGTTGTACGGCAGGTGTCCGGCCGCGAGCAGGGATTGGAGCAGGAAAACCGGGGATTCGAGCCGGGCAAAGAGGGCGCGCAGCGTGCTCACCATCAGTTCGTAGGGGCGCTTCAGCTTGGGTGTGGCCTTGCCCATCCGAAAGCGGGTGAGGACGTTGCGCAGCATGGCCTTGATGTCACCCCCGGTCGCGAGGTAGACCTGGGCCACCTTCTCGACCAGCGCGGCTGAGGGTTCGTAGCCCCAGAAGTGGCGCAGGAGCTTGCGCGCGATCGTGCGCGCGGTGTTGGGATGCTGGCCGAGGATCCGGAGCACCAGCTCGCCGTCGGCAATGCCGGTGTCGCCGGGGATGGCGTGGCCGAGCACTACCTTGGGGCCAAAGTCGTGCTGGGTTTCATCGAAGAAGAAGCTTCCGAACAAAGGAATGCCCGCACGATAGTCGTGGTAGGTCCAGCCGGTAAAACAGCGGGCCACTTGGCGGACGTCCTCCTGGGTGTAGCCGTTGTCTGCGCCCAGGGTGTGGAGTTCCATGAGCTCGCGGGCATAGTTTTCGTTGGGATGCGCCTTGACGTTGCTGTTGTTGGTCAGGTAATCGAGCATCGCCGGGCTGTAGGCCGTGGCCCGCAGCAGGTTGGGGAACGTGCTCAGAGCATAGCGCCGGATGACCTCGCGATCGTCGCTGGGCTTGAGCCAGATCCCGAAGTCGCTCAGCAGGTCGATGTTGAAGTGGTCGGTCCACAACACCACCATCCGCTCGAAGAGCTGCCGGGGACTGTAAATCGCGCGGTAGACCGTGGCGATCAGGAATTCGAGGATGGGGACGATTGGCTCGTCATGATAGTGCAAGAGCCGCTGGGCCGGACTCAGGCTGATCGACGGCAAATTTTGGCGGATCGCGTCTTCGAGCCCGTTGTCGTCGAGGCTGCGGGGGTCGAGTTGGCGGTCGAGGTAAGCGCGGAAACCGAGCTCTTCGATCTGCTGCATCTCGTAGAGGTTGAACCCCATGGTGATGCGCTGGATCAGCCGCTGGTCGACGCTCGGCCGCGGGGCGGCGTGCGGAGCAACTGTTGGGGGCGCGGCAGCAGGCGCAGTGGTTGGCGGGGAAGCCAGGACCGCGCGGTAACGCGTGAGCAAGGCGTCCGGGATCGCCGGGAGGGGACGATGCTTGCGCAGATCCTCGCGCAGTGCCGCCAAGTCCGGGAGCGGACGTCGTCGCGCGGTAAAAAATCCGGGAGAGCCAGCCATTGCTTCCATCGGGATTCCTCCGGCTTGTCTTTCAGTCGCGTTTTCTCTCGCCAGATTCCTTGACCGGGTTCGACCTGGTCGCGAGTCTGCGCTGAGCATACTCCTCTTGACGGTTTTTGGGGCGGCGGAAAGATCGGCGAAGCATGGATGGATCAGGCTGCTACAAAAGCTCAAGGAGTTGGAGATCTGCGCGCGCGGACTTCCTGCCGCAGCTGGCGCAACGCGTCGAGGCGCTCCCGGATCCGCTGCTCGGCGCCTTGCTGGGTGGGCTCGTAGAAAACCGTCCCGGCAAGGGCGGTCGGCAGGCAGTCGAGCCCCGCAGTGCCTTCTGCGGTGTCGTGCGCGTAGACGTAGCCAGCACCATAGCCCACTTCTTTCATCAGCCGGGTGGGGGCGTTGCGGATCGCGAGCGGGACCGGGTCGGCGGGACGCTCGGCGATCGTCCGCCGGGCTTCCTGGTGGGCCCGGTAGGCGGCATTGCTCTTGGGCGCGAGCGCCAGGTAGAGGGCGGCTTGCACCAGGGCGAGGTCTCCTTCGGGTGAACCGAGGCGATCGTAAGCGTCCCAGGCATCGAGGGTTTGCCGCAGGGCGCGCGGGTCTGCCAGGCCGACGTCTTCGCTCGCAAAGCGGACCAGGCGGCGTGCGATGTAGCCGGGGTCCTCCCCGGCCTCGAGCATGCGCACCAACCAGTAGACCGCAGCATCGGGATCGCTGTCGCGCAAGGATTTGTGGAGCGCTGAGATCAAATTGAAGTGCTCCTCTCCTGCTTTGTCGTAGAGCAGCACCTTGCGCTGGGCCAGCCGCTCGACCGCGGCTTCTGTCACCGTGGCCGCGCCCGTCGAATGCGCGTCGTGGACCACCAGCTCGAGCAGGTTGAGGGCTTTGCGCGCATCGCCTGAGGCCAGCTGGACCACCATGGCGCGCGCCGCTGGCGCAAGCGTCACCGCGAATTGGCCGAGACCGCGCGACGGCTCGCTGAGGGCGCGGGCGATCAGTTGCTCCAGGTCCTCAGGGCGCAGCGCCGCGAGCACCACCACCCGACAGCGCGACAACAAGGCTGCATTGATCTCGAACGAGGGGTTCTCGGTGGTCGCCCCCACCAAGACGATGTCGCCACGCTCCACATAGGGCAAGAACGCGTCTTGCTGGGCGCGGTGAAAACGATGGATTTCATCGACGAAAATCAGGGTTCGCCGACCCTGGGCACGGCGGAAGCGTTCGGCATCGGCCATCACTTCCTTGACTTCTTTGATCCCGGCAGTGACCGCGCTGAACGGGACGAATTGGCTGTGCGTCTGCTGTGCCAGGAGCTGGGCCAGGGTGGTCTTGCCGCTTCCTGGCGGCCCCCACAAGATTAAGGACGGTACCCGGTCTTCAGCGATGGCGCGGCGCAAGAAACCTTGCGGTCCGACCACCTCGGCGTGTCCCACCACCTCGTCGAGGGTCTGTGGCCGCAAGCGCTCGGCCAGCGGGGTGGCCGGAGCCGCCGGACGCGCCGCCGGTGCCGTGGACGCGGGCAACTGGTCGTCGAAGAGGCCGCGCGGAATGTTCTTTCCCTCCTGGGTGTGCGGGCTGGCGCCCCGGTCAAGCTTTCCCGAGCGGTCCCACTTCGACCACCCCATCGCCGGAGAACACTTTCTGCAAGCTGCGGATGGCGGCACCTTTGAAGAAGTCGAAGCACAGATCTTCCGGATCGAGAAGTCCGGGTTGACCGCGGTCTTGGTAATAAACCACCACCCGCTCGCCGACCCGGATCAAATCCCCTGGCGCGGCGCTGAGCGACCGGTTGGTCGCAAGGTCGACCGGCTGCCAGCGGAGTTGTTCTAGCTCCTTGCCGGTGGGTTCCAGCACATCGCGGAGAACGGTCAACCGGCTCCAGGCCAGACCATGCCGGGCCAGAGCATTGATCTTCCGGAGCACGACCGGGTCAGCGGTTTCGGCCAATTCGAGCTGGGTCAGGCCAAAGATTTTCGAGGCGGGTCCCGCGTTGCCCGGCAACACCCGGCGAACTGTGGGGAAGTCCTCGAGGTGAGCCACCAGATCGTCGAATCCCCAAGAGTCCAGGGTCTGCTCGGGGACCATGTTCCCTTCCGCGGCATAGAACTCGAAGCGCACTTGATAGCGCTGGGTGCCAAAGTCGGAATTCTGCACCTCGTCGGAATCCTTGATCAGGTGGTCGTTGTTGGCCGGTGCGATCTCGCCGGGGATGACCCAGCCGGTCGGCCATTCGAGGCGCAGGAAGGGCTTCATTTGGAAATAAGTGAGGTCGTCCAGGTTGGCGACTTCGAAGTACGGACGATTGCCTTCGAGCGTGAACCACCGCGCGCGCACGATGGGGCGCACCGCAGTCCAGGGCTTGATCCGCTCAGCCGGGATGTCCTGGCCAGCGATGCGCAACTGTTTGGCCGCTGTGAAGTAGAGGGTGCGACCTCCGGACTCTTCCGCTTCGAGCACAGCATAAAGGTTGAAGGGCGCGCCCGCGGACAACTCGAGCGGACCGACTGCGGCGCGCTCACTCCCCGCGGCCGCCAACGCCACCCAGGCCGCTTTCGGCCGCGGTGCCAGCTGTTTTTCCCACACGGGCTGGGTCAGCAGGACGGCGACCGCCACCACCAAAACCGTGGCCGTGCCGAGCAAGATCTTGTTTTGGGTTTCCATCAGCTGGCACCCGAAGGATGGGTTTAGTGTGCGGGCGGGGCGATCTGTTGGAGTTTCGCCGCAACATCCCGATAGTTGCTACGGATGCCGTAAATCTCGACGAACGTGCGGTAAGCCGCCGCTGCATCGCCCATCACCAAAAAGGTCGAGCCCATGTCATAGAGGAGCCCCAGGGTTGCTTCTTCGGGGATGGCTGGGGCTTCAAGCCCCTTGCGGTACCACTTCACTGCGAGCTCGGGCAACCCTTTGTCGAGGAAGCACATGCCGAGGAGAGAGCTGCAGTCGACGAGATAGCGGGCATCCTTGGCCGCGAGCTGGAATTCGCCGATGGCTTCGTCGAGGAGGCCCATCTCGCGATAGGCGATACCGAGGTTGAAGTGGGTGTCGTAGTCTTCCGGCGAAAGGTTCTCCGCCACCCCGCGTTTGAATCCCTCAATGATGTCTTCGAGCGTCTGCTCCTGCGGAACGGTGGGCTCGACCCCAGGAAAATCGTCGTCACCCAGCTCGCGCTGGAGTTCCGACGCCAAATCGAAAAAGTCGTCCTCTTCGTCGAAAATGGTCTCGGGTTTGGGGCTGGCTGCCGCCGGGCTCGGCGCTTGGACCTCGTCCAGCCAGCTCATCCCGGTCTCGTCGAGCAGGTCAGGAGGCGGCTCGGAAGCTCGACTTGGCGCGGATTGGCCGGGCAGACTGACGGCAGGAGGAGAGGCTGCGGCAGTTTCGATGGCCAGCTCGGCGTCCAGTTCGGCTAGGCCCAGTTCCTCGACCAGCGAGACGACTTGCGCTGCTTTGGCGGACGGCGTCGGCTCTGGCCGAGCACCACCTTCCAACCGCAGGTCCTCCAACAATTGGGCGATCCGGCTCTCGCTGCCCTGGAGCTCGCCCGGCGCGGCGAGCACGTGATCGCGTTCCACTCGATAGCCAGCGTTCAGCAGTTCGGCGCGGAGCTCCTGCCAGGGTTCCTGCTGACCGGTCTGCCGCGCCAGCCGGGCCAAGGCATTGGCTTGCACCACGACCTCTTCATGGTGTCCGGTCTTGAGGTGGAGCGCGGTGAGGAGACGGAGTCCGTGGATGTGCAGCGGGTTTAACTCGAGCAACTCGCGCAAGCGATCACGGGCTTTCTCCTGCAGGCCGTACTTGGCGAAAACTTGGGCTTCGGCCAACAAGTCGTCTTCGTGCCGCTTCACTGCCGGAGATGGCTCAGCGGGCGCAACCTTGGCTTGAGCCACTGCGGCAACCGGCGACACAACCGGCGACACGGCCGCGAGTTCGACCTCGAGCTCGACCAATCCTGCAGCAAAGGGTTCGACCACAACTTCTT